>DOTV01000241.1 GCA_003520925.1 Bacteroidales bacterium
GATTTCTTTTCTCCGGCGATCTTAATCCTGCTGATTTCACAATGGTTGACACAACTCTGGCATGTAAACCTGCTGTTCTCATATATCACATTTCTGACTCCGAAGCCTTTAAATGTCGTCTTCTGCTCTGGTTTCATAGCTTTCTGGGCAAGGATTGCTACGCCAATAGCACCTGTAACATCAAAATGAGGAGGGATAGTTATTTTCTTTCCCGTAACATATTCGAAAGCTGCGACAACAGCCTTGTTGTTTGTGACACCACCCTGGAAAAATATCTTGTTTCCAACCTTCCGGTCGGCAACAACCTTCTGGAGGTAATTATAAACAATTGAATAAGCCAGTCCGCCGACAAGGTTCTCATTGCGCGCACCTTTCTGCATATAGGAATTAAGGTCCGATTCCATAAATACGGTGCATCTGTCACCAAGTTTTACAGGACACTCTGAGTTGAGGGCCATGCAGCCAAACTCTTCAACAATGTTAATATTCAACTTTTCAGCCTGCTCTTCAAGAAATGAACCGGTACCGGCAGCACACACTTTATTCATTTCAAAATCGACGACAACACCATTTTCAATACTGATGTATTTTGAATCCTGTCCGCCGATCTCAAAAATTGTATCAACTGTTGGATCATAATCAATAGCAGCAGTAGCCTGAGCCGTAATTTCATTCTGTATCGTGTCGGCTCCTATGAAATCGCCTGTAAGATAACGACCCGATCCTGTTGTGCCTGCACCAATTACTTCAACATATTCGCCTACTTCATCAAAGATCTCTGTCATTCCCTTCTGGATAGCCTCCAGCGGCTTTCCGGCAGTGGGCAGGTAACGCCTCGAAACCACGTTATGATCCGGATCTATGAGAACCACATTTGTGCTTAATGAACCGACATCAATACCAAGATATACCTCTTTCTTCTTGTGAGGGTCCTTTTTAAACTCTACAATTTTGTTATAAACAGCTTCCGACTCTACCAACGGCGGAAGGCTGTTAAAGAGAGTTGAGTCAACCGAAAGATACTCTTCCAGTTTCTCCATCCCTTTAAAATGGTTCATATCCAGCTTGTTCGAATGGGCATACATTACTGCGCCGATTGCACCCATTGAGGCATGATGCTCAGGAATAATAAGTTCGTTTTCATTCAGCGAAAGAACTTCCCTGAAAGCCCTTATCATTCCGATATTTGCTGCAACACCTCCTGAGAAGATGACAGGTTTTTTAATCTCCTTGCTTCTGGCCACATTACTTCGGAAGTTGCGGGCCAGAGCGAAGCATAATCCTGCAACAATATCATGCAAAGGAGTAGCCAGCTGCTGATGATGGATCATATCACTCTTCGCAAAAACGCTGCACCTTCCTGCTATTCTGGGAGGATCAACGGATTTCAGCGACATCTCACCGAACTCCTTTTCGATGGGAACTCCTATTCTCCTGGCCTGCTGATCAAGGAATGATCCTGTTCCTGCGGCACATATACTGTTCATTTCAAAATCCACCAGACGTGCATGTCCGTTCGAAGGATCTTTTTCAAGAAGAATGAGCTTTGAATCTTCTCCTCCTATCTCAATAACAGTCTGTGCATCGGGATATAACCTCCCGGAAGATGTAGCCTGGGCAATAATTTCATTTACAAATATCCCGCCGATAAGTTCAGTAGCCAGCTTGCCGCCTGTTCCTGTTACTGCAATACCAGCTATATTATCTGAAGAATGGTTTTTAAGAACGGCTGTCAGCCTGTCTCTGAGTACTTTGAATGGTTTACCGTGAACGTAATCATAATAGTCCTCAATGACAATATATTTGTCATCAAGCAGAACTGTATTAAGTGAAACGGAACCAATATCAAGACCAAGGTAAAACTTCTGATCAGCTGAATCTACCGTCCTATAACTCTTAGCCATTACCTATATTTTAGTTTAGATTTCGTATTTCTACCATCGGGGCGCTAAAATATGTAATTTTTTTCAAGGAACCAATTTTTGTCTTTGGCTTGTGATATATATCATATCAGATCCAATCCTCCTTTAATACCTCTCCTGACAAGCTTATTATCATCTGTTTTACAGGCACTCTACGTGAAGCTTTCGACAGTGCCTGCATTACCATCTGAAGAAGTCCTCCGCAGCACGGAACTTCCATCATCATTACCGTAATTGTATTGATTTTTGCCACATCGATCATTGCAGCGAGCTTCTCAATATATATATCTGAACCGTGGTCAAGTTTCGGACAGGCAATTGCAAGCGACTTTCCTTTCAGATATTTGCTGTGGAAATTTCCCATTGCGAAAGCAACACAATCTGCTGCGAGAAGCAGATCGGAGCCTCGAAGGTATGGTGCATTTGGGTTCAGAAGGTGCATCTGTACAGGCCATTGCCTTAACTCTGATGGCTGGTCGGCAGCTGCAGCACCGTCGTTTTCAATATTTCTCCCTATGACGACAGCCTTTGATCCGGGGCATCCTCCACCGGAATGACCTTGGTGAAGTCCGTGATTATGAACTTCATGCAGTACCTCAGGAAGATCAAAACCGAGTCTGTCTTTATGACTTTTCAGGAAACTGACACCATCCTGGAGAAACCCGGTTTCACCATGATCCTTCAGGTGCTTCAGATGAGCCATAATAGTATTTTTACCTTTGCTTACCATCTGCTCCATTACTTTTACCTCGTCGTATGGTTCGGCCTCCCTGGTTTCGATAGTTATCGCTCCCTCTGGACAATGCCCGATACAAGCCCCAAGCCCATCGCACATCAGTTCACTTACAAGTCTGACCTTGCCATCAATAACCTGCAAGGCACCTTCATGACAGTTCGGAACACATTGTCCGCAACCATTGCAAAGATCTTCATCTATTTTCAGGATATCTCTTTTCATCTTTATTCTATTAGGATTTGAAGCAAAATTGAAAAATGACGGGCTAATAAATTGTAACATTTGTTACAATTTGTAATTTTAAAATAAAAAACATGGATTATTTAGTTCTGTCAAAAGCACCATTGTTCTCCGGAATGAACCTGGCAGAGATAAACCAGGTCGTATCAGTAACACCTTACCGGGTCAGAAATTATAGAGCCGGTACGATAATAGCTCGGACCGGTGATCCTGTAAGTGCATTCATGATGGTTATCGATGGAATGGTAAAAGGAGAAATGGTCGACTTCTCGGGGAGGGTAATAAAGATTGAGGATATATCTGCTTCAGGAGCTCTTGCTGCGGCATTTATCTTCGGAACCAGAAACAAATTCCCTGTCAACGTTGTGGCATTGACAGATACAAGTCTGTTCTTAATAGAAAAGATTGATTTTGTACGGTTCCTAAAAAGCCATGACCGGCTGCTTACAAATTTCCTCGACATGATATCAAACAGGTCCCAATTCCTGTCTGAGAAGATCAAGTTTCTGAATTTCAAGACAATACGTGGTAAATTTGCCCAGTTTATTCTTCAGCTTGCAGGTCCTGACAAGTCAGAGATCAGACTTGCCATGACTCAGAATGAGCTGTCGGAATATTTTGGGGTTACCCGCCCTTCAATTGCGAGGGTCGTTGGCGAAATGGAGGATGAAGGAATAATAATTACAAAGGGAAAAACTCTTAGGATTATTGATAAGAAGAGATTAATGGAGCTGACAATAGAGTAAGCCCCCTTCCCCCTAAAGGGGGATTAGATAAGCAGATATTAAGAAGTCCCCTTTAGGGGATTTAGGGGCGAATAATCGAAGGGTACTGTAGAAATAATTATATATTTTTATTCCGGTAATGTAATCGTGAAGCAGGTTCCTTCCCCTTCGGTACTTTCAACTGCGATAGTCCCATTGTTAATGCTTACAAGCTCGTGGCAAAGCTTAAGCCCGAATCCTGTACCTCTTTCGTTTTCAGTTCCCGGAGTGCTTTCAATTTCTGACGCAGTAAAAAGATTTATTTGCTTTCCGGCAGGGATACCGACACCGTTGTCGCAGATCTTCAAAGAAATGCCTTCACCTGACAGGGTTTTGTCTTTAAGGAGAATACTTATTCTTCCGCCTCTGGGAGTATATTTTATGGCATTCGACAGAAGATTCCTGATTATAATATCCATAAGATCCTTGTCAAACCACGCTTTTGAATTACCTATCTGGGTGAAATTGACAATAATATCTTTCTTGTCGGCAGTCTCTTTAAAGATGCTCATGTTCGTCAGAATGATGTCGGCAAAATCATTCCTGGCGGGTGAATACTTAATTTTGTCTTCCTGTCCTCTTCCCCAGACAAGCATATTTTCGAGAAGGTTTATTACCTGCTGGGAATACTGGATGCTGGCATCGGCAAATGAATCATACTTGTCCCTGAATTCCTCCTCTTTAAGCAGGTTAAGCATGTAAAGGATATTTACGACAGGGCTTCTCAGATCATGTGCAATTACTGAAAATATTTTGTTTTTCAGTTGTATCGTCTCTGACAGCTTTTTATTCTGAATCGCAATTTTAATGTTTTGATTTTCAATTTCTTCTCTTCTAGAGTTTATTTCCTGTGTTCTTTCATTCACCAGGATTTCAAGGTTTCTGTTCATATACTCAAGGTCATTCTGAAGCTTCTCCTTTTCAGTAAAAGCTTTGTACCATTTATGAAGAAGCAGAACAGCCTGGATAAATACGAACAGAATGATTGTATAAGTAAGGATATATCCCGAAAAAACAGCTGACCTGCCAAGGGAAATTCTTACATCATTTATTGCAGCAAATGTCAGGATGGCGAATGTCAGGAAATAAATATAGTCTACATAATTCTTTCTTATAATTCCTTTTATACTTCTGGTAAGACTATATGCTATCAGAACTATCAGAAGAGGATATATTATAAAAGTCATATAGCTGAAAACCCTGACAGGCAGGAAAAGGGTAAGTACTGCAGCTAATGCGAAGATAAAGGTAATTACCCATGTTATCCTCCGGAAAAGCTTTGCAGGGTAAAGTATCGCAGCAAACCAGTACCAGCCTGTCAGAATGATGTAAAGTCCGATGTATTCCCACCTTACGATCCATACCCAGGTCATTTCTATGATATTGTGGATCATAAAGTTGGATGTAAATAACGGCCTTAGGGCAAGCCCTGTGGTGGCAAGGCTGAAGAAACCCATTGAACTGTCCCTTGTATAAAATATAAAGAAGAAGAAGAACAGAAATGAAAATCCGATCAGGAAGCTTATACTTGCCCAATCCCTTGCCCAGCCATCTGCATATTTCTTCTGGACTTCAGAGAATGTGCCGGTCCTCATCGGAAGCCAGAATCCGCCACGGCGATGATGAAAATTTGAAACATTAATTATTATTTGTACCGAATCGCTGACAGGATTATATCTGAAAAAGACTCGTTCATATCCGGGTGTCGTTTCTGCTTCTGTTTTTCCTGGTATCCCGTTTCCGCCCATAAGCTTCCCGTCAACATAAATCTCATACGAAGAATCGAAAACTGGCAGGTTGAAACCAAGTGAATTCCTGTAACCCGGAGGCAACAACATAATAAGCCTGTAAGTGGCAAATCCCATGCTTGTGATTTTTACAGCCCCCGACGGGTAGCTGGTCCAGTAAGATGGAACAATGCCAAAAAAATCAGGCTTTAACTCATCGCTCAGGAAATCAGCCGGTTTAAGAAGTTTCTTCCAGTAAAACGCCCATTCCCCGCTCAGCTTGACTGTAAAATTATCAGTTGCCGTCTGACGGAGATCAATTACACCTTTTACGGCATATGGTTCAGATCCTGAGGCAGGAATATCCGGAGAAAATATAAGTAATAAAAGTGCTAAAATCCTGAGAACTGTTTTCATTTTAGTCCCCTGTTTTCAAGCAGGGCATCAATTCCCGGTTCCTTTCCCCTGAAGGCTACATACATTTCGAGCGGATCACCGGAGCCGCCTTTTGAAAGGATCTCTTTCTCAAACCTCGCTGCAACAGCAGGATTGAAAATATCTCCTGTCTCCCTGAATGCCTGGAATGCGTCGGAATCAAGAACTTCGCACCATATATAACTATAGTAACCAGCTGAATAGCCACCTCCCCAGATGTGGTTGAAATATGTCGACCTGTAACGTGGTTTTATCTCTTTTATCAGTCCGTATTTATCCATTGCTTTGTTCTCGAAGTCTCTTATGTCCAGATCAACCGGCTCAGTCAAAGCATGATATTCCATATCCAGAAGCGAGGCAGCAAGGTATTCAACAGTTGTGAAACCCATATTGAATTTGCTTGCCTTGTCGAGCTTTTCAACAATTTCCAGTGGAATCACTTCACCTGTCTGATAATGCTTTGCATAGACCTTAAGTACTTCCGGTTCAAGAACCCAGTGTTCCATTATCTGCGACGGCAATTCCACAAAATCGCGTGGTATAGAGCTTCCCGGATAAGTTATATTGGAAAGCAGGTTGTTAAGGGCGTGTCCGAATTCATGAAAAAGTGTTTCGGCTTCCATCGCCGTCAGCAAGGACGGCTTTTCAGCTGATGGCATTGTTGAATTTGTCACCATTGTAACAACCGGGTAAACCATTTTCCCGTTCAAATCCCGTTTCTGACTTCTGAAGGTACCGCACCATGCACCTCCGCGCTTTGACGGCCTGGGATAATTGTCGATCATCAGTATCCCAACATGTTTCCCGTCGCGTGTTACTTCAAAGGTATTTACATCGGGATGATATTTGGGTATATCGCTCCTTTTTGTAAAATTGAGTCCGTAAAGCCGGTTTGCAACATAAAACATACCTTCCATGACATTGTCTATCCTGAAGTAAGGACGGGTTATCTCATCATCGAGGTCATATTTCGACTTTTTGATTTTTTCCGAATAATACCACCAGTCCCATGGCTCAAGTTTGAATTTTCCT
>DOTV01000206.1:0-123 GCA_003520925.1 Bacteroidales bacterium
TTTTATATTAGTATAAATACTACCTGGACGATAAAAGCATCAGGCCTCAGGCGTCAGGCAATGTTAAGGTCACCTCCCCAGGAGAGCCTGGGCATCATTTAAGATCCCCTCCTGGGGGGCCGA
>DOTV01000206.1:527-6789 GCA_003520925.1 Bacteroidales bacterium
GCTGAAAGCGGAGGCACCAAAACTCAGTGGTGTGCGGTGTCCGGATCGGAACAGACTGAAATAATCTCAACAATCGGACTAAACCCGAACTTTGTTTCAGAAGAAACGATCAGGGATGTTCTTTCCTCCGAAGTTATGCCGGCAATTAAAAATCCACCCATCGGGGAAGTGTGGTTTTATGGTGCAGGATGTGCCGGAAAAGCCATGGAGAATAAGGTATCTTCCGCGATTGAATCTGTTCTGCCCTCAGCGGATATCCATGTTTTTTCCGACCTTACAGGTGCAGCACGTGGATTGCTTGGTTCAGAAAAAGGTTATATATGCATGATCGGTACCGGTTCAAACTCAGGATATTACGATGGCAGGAAAATAACCGCCAACATACCGCCTCTTGGGTTTATACTTGGAGATGAAGGCAGCGGTGCCGCGCTGGGCAAAAGAATGCTCGCGGATTTCCTTAGGGGGATAATGCCTCAGTCACTTTCTGATGAATTCAGGGATATTTATGGGGCTGAAAAGGATGATATTGTCAGCAATGTTTACAGGGGCGTTTTTCCAAGCCGCTATATCGGAGGATTTGTTCAGTTTCTCAAGAAACATATTTCGGAACCCTATTGCAGTATCCTTCTGAAAAAATCATTTGGTGAATTCGTTGAAAGAAACCTGCGGCTCTATAACATTTCCGGAAAAACCGGCATTGCTGTAACGGGATCTGTGGCATGGCATTTCAGGGAGATTCTGGAAGAGGTTCTTCTCCAAAACGGCTTTACTATCTCAATGATAAGTCAGGGACCTATAGAGGGTATCATCCGGTATCATAAAATGAATAATTAAAATAAGCTCCAAAAAAGATGATAAGTCATACAGAATCGGAATCACTTTATAACAACCTTGAAAAGATGCCTGTCAGGGAGCTTCTTGAATCTATTAACAAGGAAGATCAGAAAGTTCCTCTTATTGTTAAAAAATCAATCCCTGAAATCGAAAAGCTTGTTGAAGCCATAGTTTCAAGGATGAAGAAAGGAGGAAGGCTCTTTTATATCGGTGCCGGGACAAGCGGCAGGCTCGGAATTGTTGATGCATCGGAGATCCCTCCCACTTTCGGACTAGATCACGGCTATGTTATCGGCCTGATTGCAGGAGGTGACGGAGCTATAAGAAAAGCAGTAGAGATGGCTGAAGACAATGAGGAACTGGGATGGAACGATATTAAAACATTCAATCCTTCGACAAGAGATGTAATAGTAGGGATTGCTGCATCAGGTTCAACTCCGTATGTCGTGGGAGCGTTAAAGAAAGCAAGGGAAAACGGGATACTTACCGGTGCAATAACTTGTAATTCAGGCACTCCTCTGGCAGAAAACGCTGATGTGGTCATTGAAGTAGTTACTGGGCCCGAATTTGTTACCGGAAGCACCCGTATGAAAGCCGGCACTGCCCAGAAGCTTGTACTAAATATGATAACAACATCAGCAATGATAAGCCTTGGCCGGGTGAAAGGCAATAAAATGGTAAATATGCAGCTCACCAATCAGAAACTTATCAGAAGGGGTACAAAGATGATCTCTGACGAAACTGGACTCGATCCGGCAACCTCAAAGAAACTCCTGCTTCTTCACGGCTCGGTGAAAAAAGCTTTGGATTCATTCAACGGATGAGAACGACTCAGGTCACACGACTCACGACTCACGAAAAACCTTTCGCCGTGCGTCGTGCGTCGTTTGTCGTGCGTCAAAGATTTGGACAATCACAAGGTTTGATTCTGTGTTTTTTCTGCAAAGCCTTATTTACCTTGTATGTAAGATAGGCACAACCTGCGCCTATTACCGCTCCGGCAGCAACATCTGAAGGATAATGAACTCCAAGGTGCATCCTGGAATAGGCAACGGTTCCAGCATATGCAAAAGAGGGTACTATGATATACCATTCAGGATAAGCAAGACTGACCGAAGTAGCAGTTGCGAAGGCACTGGAAGTATGTCCGGAGGGAAATGAAGGGCTTCCTGCTTTTGCCTTTTTAAGAATATCCGGATATGTCTCGAATGGACGATCACGATTAATTGAGTATTTGAGAGCCAGTGTAACCCCGGCATTTACAGCTGACGCTGCTGCCATAATAAAAGCATTTCTTATCATTTTATCGTCGTCCCTTATTAACCCCGCACCTGCCAGGATAGCTGGTACACCAATAGCTACATAGGTATCTGAATTCGTGATAAACCTGAAGTATTTATCGGAATTTTGAATTTCCTCTGAATTAATTGTTCTCAGTAATCTGATATCTATATTCTGAGAAAAACTTACCGCAGGAAAAAGAAAAACCAAAAATAAAGGCACTCTAATGCTCAACCCTTGTCATTTTAGTTTAACCTTAACGTCAATAAGCTCTAAAATATTATCGATATCCTGGGTTGAATTTACGATCGTGGTTATTGGCCGCAGATTGCCAAATCTGACAGAGTTCCTGAAATTATCCTTTATGTCTTTTGGAATGGCGCTTCCCTCAATCGCAGTCTCAGCCTTATCCCCAAAGTATAAAGTGACCCTGAAAGTATCTTTAAAAACACTTGCCCAGAATAATGTTTTCTTCTTACGCTGCATCTTGAACAGCCACTGTTTGCCATCGTTATAATATCTCCATTCCTTCGTGACGTCTTTGTAATTATCTTCCACATATTTTATCAGTTCCTGCCACAAAATCATTTTATCCCCGATGATAGATTTTATGAACTCATCCGACGGAAAAACATTTTTGTCTCCCAGAACGGGTTTTATATTTTCAGCCATGTTTGTATTATTATAATTTTTAACCTCCCCGAATGTTAAATTTAATATTTTTATATCATATAAATATCTTCCTGATGATAAAAGACAAGACACTTGATCTGCTTTGTGACCGGTATCCTTCACTTCTGGCACTGAGGAGCACTATTTATGATGCGGCCGCAATGATTATTGAATGTTATTCGGGTGGAGGGAAATTACTGATTTGCGGAAACGGAGGAAGCAGCACCGATGCTGATCATTTTGCAGCAGAGCTCATGAAGAGTTTCGAATCGCAGCGTCCTCTGGATGAGAGCCTGAAAAATAGATTGTATGAGATCTCGGCAACAAGAGGCCGATGGCTGGGAAATATGCTTGAACACTCATTGCCCGCAATCTCTCTCCCGGCAAATACTGCACTTGTAACTGCAATTTCGAATGATATTGACCCTACCCTCATTTATGCCCAGCAGGTTATAGGATATGGCGAAGAGGGAGATATCCTGATAGGAATAAGTACATCGGGAAACTCCCGGAATGTTGTTGATGCCTGTATAACTGCCAAAGCATTGAATTTAAATGTCATGGGAATTACGGGCAAAACCGGAGGCAAAATGAAACAATATTGCGATCTGCTCGTAAATGTTCCGGAAACACGTACCGCCTGGGTTCAGGAATTACATCTTCCTGTACTTCATGCAATATGCCTTATTGTCGAAAATCATTTTTACAGTAAATAAAAAGTTAAAATAATGAAGCCCGAATTTCTGAAAGAGGTGCTGGAAAAGATCAGGGCGGTTAAAATTGCTGTTGTTGGCGATTACTGCCTTGATGCCTACTGGTTTGTCGATGAATCTAAAAGTGAGATATCGGTTGAAACAGGAAAACCTACCGAACCGGTTCGTCGCCAGAAGTATTCCCTGGGAGGGGCCGGGAATGTGGCAAATAATCTGGCCTCTCTCGGGATAAAAGAGATTAAGGCATTCGGGGTCACCGGAAATGATCCGTTTGGTGCAGAGATGATTGCAATAATGAATCAAACCGGCATAAATACGAAAAACATGCTGATCCAGGACACAGACTGGGCGACACATGTATATATTAAACCTTATACCGGCGAGATTGAGAAAAGCCGCATTGATTTCGGCAATTTCAATTACCTGGCTGATAAAACAGCTGAAATATTAATTCAGAATCTTCAGATAGAGATCATTGAAACCGATCTTGTAATTATAAACCAGCAGGTTTTGTCAGGAATTCATACTGAGTACTTCCGACAAAAACTTGTTGAAGTCATCAGCCAGTTTCCTGAAAAGATATTTATTGCAGACAGCAGGAATTATACTGATTTCTACCGGGGAGCATACCGTAAGATGAATGATACAGAAGCTGCAAGACTATGCGAAATTAAAAAAGAGCAGGGTGAGACTGTTTCATACCAGGAAGTAATATATGCGGCTGAACAACTTTACGAACGATACCGTAAGCCTCTCTTTATAACCCGCGGCGGCAGGGGTTCTGTTGTAACTGACGACAAGGGGATCTCTGAAATAGGCGGAATGATGATCATTTCCCGTATTGATACTGTTGGTGCGGGAGACAGTTACCTTGCTGGTGCTTCAGCAGCACTCGCGGCAGGTTACTCTCTTGAAACTGCCGGTGAAATCGGAACCTTCACAGCAGGAGTGACAGTCCAGAAGCTATTTCAGACGGGGACAGCCTCTCCGGAAGAAGTTTACAAAATAGGAGGCGACGCTGATTATATTTACCATCCTGAACTTGCCGAGGATATAAGACATGCTGATTATCTTCAGAAATCGGAAATTGAAATAATTACAAAGTGGCCTGCAGATTTCAGGATCATATATGCCATCTTCGATAACGACGGCACAATTTCCACTCTGCGTGAAGGTTGGGAACAGATTATGGCGCCTATGATGATCAGAGCAGTTTTAGGAGAGAAATACAAGGAGGCGGACGAAACCTTATATCTCAGAGTAAAATCAGCAGTCCTTGATTTGATTGATAAAACAACAGGAATACAGACTCTGAAACAGATGAACATCCTTCTCGGATTAATAAAAGAGTTTGGTTTTGTACCTGAAGAAGGAATGCTTGATGAGAGAGGTTATAAAGAGATCTATAATAATGACCTCATGGAAATGGTAAGCAAGCGTGAGGAAAAGCTTAAAAACGGTGAAATCACAATTGAGGACCTCACGATTAAAGGATCGATTCCCTTCCTTAAAATGTTGCACGATAAAGGGATCAGGCTATATCTGACTAGCGGTACCGACGAAGCAGATGTAAAACATGAAGCAGGTGTGCTTGGATATGATTCCCTTTTTGAGGGCCGGATTTTTGGTGCAACCGGCGACTTAAACGCTGATTCAAAAAAAATGGTCCTTGACTCTATTCTGGATTCTATCGGGGACAATGAAGCTGCATCCATCGTAACATTTGGCGACGGTCCTGTTGAGATCAGGGAAACACGCAAACGCGGTGGAAAAACTGCAGGAGTCGCCAGCAATGAATTAAGGAGATACGGACTTAACCAGGCAAAACGGACAAGGCTTATTAAAGCCGGAGCTGATATAATAGTTCCTGATCTCTCTCAGTTTGAAAAATTGCTAGGTTTGCTAAATATCCGATAGATGCCAGATCCAGAATTTGACAGGGGAAGGCTATTGATAAAAAGCCTTAAGGAACGCAAAAACCAGATCTCATTTCCGGAAAAGCTTATCCCTCTTGCATTCAGACCGGATAATCTCAGGGAGGATGATAAGTATCTGATAGGTAAAACAGCAAGCAGGATTGTTAATGCACGAAAGCAAAACCGTGCAGTGATACTCGCCTTTGGTGCACATACAATAAAAAACGGACTTGGGTCTGTTCTTACCGAATTGATACGAAAAGGCTGGGTAACTCATCTTGCAACTAACGGAGCGGGCATTATTCACGACTGGGAATTTGCTTACCAGGGGAAATCAGGTGAAAATGTAAAGGAGAATGTACATAATGGCGAATTCGGGATCTGGCAGGAAACCGGGTTTTATCTGAATCTGGCACTGATTACCGGAGCTTATGAAAAGCTTGGTTATGGTGAATCCATAGGAAAAATGATTTCAGTGGAAGGTTTGAATATTCCTGAACCGGCATTTCTCCTGAAGGAAGCCTCTGAAAAAATGGAAAACTATCCTGAAGAAGCCTCTTCAGCTATTGACCTGTATGACACAATCCGGAAATTTAATATCAGACCGGGCTTTATGAAAATACCCCATCCGTATAAGAAATATTCAGTTCAGTGTGCAGCTTATGATCTGAATATCAGATTCACCGGGCATCCGATGATAGGTCATGATATAATTTACACTCATCCTGCAAATAAGGGAGCCGCGATCGGACGGACAGCACTGACCGATTTTCTTTACTTTGCCAGAAGTGTCAGCAATATCGGAAACGGGGTTTATTTGTCGGTCGGTTCAGCAGTTATGTCGCC
>DOTV01000041.1:0-2371 GCA_003520925.1 Bacteroidales bacterium
TTAAGAATTTGGTTGATAAATTATTAGGTGAATTGATATTGCAGACCTTATATCTAACTTATTTGAATAATTAAACACTGATTACAATGAAAACTAAAGCATTTTTACTATTATGCCTTTTTATCGGCATTTGTATTACACAACTTTCAGCACAGGGAGGCGTAATGTTCAATACCTTCATCGTCACTCTTCGACCCGGTGTTACGATGGATCAATATCTGGATTTTCTGAAAACCAGATATGCATCAGAGTATAACAAGAATTTTCCGGGATCAAAATTGATCATAGGGAGTCCTGATTCCTGGAGGAAGAAAAATCAATATTCTTTCTTTTATACTTTTGAATCAGAAAAGGAATATCAAAAATACTATATAAATGATGGAAAAGACATGTCGGATGAATGTAAAGCTGGCTGGGAGAAAATGAAATCCATTAAACAGGAAGTAAGCGAATATATTTTAGATTCAAAACGAGTAGAAGTTGAGTGGGAAAAGTGGATGGAAGACGTAAAATAAAATAATTTTAGTAGTTCACAAACATTTAAGCAAAATACTCAGTTTTATATCACGTATTTTATAATATTTTACGTTGCCCTGAAATAAGCTCCGGGTGCTTTTTTTATCGAATCAGACTATGTTAAAATAAAATTGACTTTGGTTTTTTGCTGGTGTAACTTTGTAGTAATCAAATTCAATGGATATTTTACTCTATAGAACATTGAATGAAACACCTTCAGAAAACAACTACAATTCTTTTCCTCGCGATTGTATTTATATTAGTAATGCAATCATGCAAGAAACTGACTCCACCGGTTGTAACGACTTTTAGTGTATCTGAAGTAACCCAGACAACCGCAGTATCTGGCGGCAATGTTAAATATGACGGAGGAGCTGAAATTGTTAAAAGGGGTATATGCTGGGAGATCACTAAGAATCCTACTACAGCCTCAAACCATACAACAAATGGTACGGGTACTGGATCTTTTATCAGTAATATATCGGGTTTAACAGCTAATACCATATACTATGTACGTGCCTGGGCTTTAAATAGTGAGGGAATGGGTTATGGAAATGAGATTTCATTTACCACAAGTCCAATAGTCCTTGCAACTCTTTCAACAACCGTGATTACCTCGGTAACCTTTTCAACTGCAGTTTGCGGAGGAAGTATTTCTTTTGATGGCGGAGGACCGATCATTGAAAGAGGAGTCTGCTGGGCAATACATCAAAATCCAACTAAAAATGATGACAGGACTATAGATGGAATTGGAACTGGAAGTTTTACTAGCGAAATTAAATGTTTGTCTTTTGCATCAACCTATTATGTTCGTGCCTATGCAACAAACACTGCAGGAACAGCCTATGGAGATCAGCAAAGTTTTACAACACCGGGTATTAATCCTATTATCTTCAATCCTAGTTTGACCTATGGTACCGTCACAGATATAGAAGGTAATTGCTATAAAACCATCCAAATCGGTACTCAGATCTGGATGGCAGAAAACCTGAAAACCACAAAATACAATGATGGCAATACTATACCTAATATTACTGACGATAGAGAATGGAAAGTTTCACTCACGGGTGCGTATTGCTGGTATGACAATAACTCTACCAATAAAAACACTTATGGTGCATTGTATAACTGGGAAGCAGTAAATATGGGTAACCTTTGTCCTACAGGATGGCATGTTCCTGGTAGAGCAGAATATGTGACACTTACAGATTATCTGGGTGGAGAGAGTGTTGCAGGTGGGAAATTAAAAGAGTCCGGTACAACACATTGGAATAACCCGAATAATGCAACCAACGAAAGTGGTTTTACAGCCCTTCCGGCAGGAAATCGTTTCATTAAAGAGGGGCTCCCTACTCCGTGGCCCACAGAATACAGGGGGTTATATGAAGGAGGTATATGGTGGTTTTCTGATACCCCCACTCCCCCTGAGGGGGGTGTAGCATTTTACTTTAGTATGGATCACGAGTCCATTAGTACTGATTTTTTTGCAGAACGTTGGTGGAATGGTTGTTCTGTCCGCTGCATCAAGAATTAAATGACTATTTATAACAATAGCTTATTCTCAGTCCCGGGAAATCAGCTCCGGGAGCTTTTTATTTAAAAAGCGGTATCTCACTGATTGGAATTGTCTTGCTACAATTGAAGCATACAATTGTGAGTCATGTGCTTCATGGAAGGAAATACCGCTAAATCAAATATCAGAAATAAAATTTGGTTGGACAAGACAAGTTAGCTACTGAACATAATATTTCAGAAAATTGTAACCCATATCGATGTACGCAAATTAAATGCAAATTGGAAATAAAGAAGGGAGTTGAAATGTTGTAACTCCCTGATTATATTAGTGATTCCGGGG
>DOTV01000041.1:2659-12622 GCA_003520925.1 Bacteroidales bacterium
GATTGTTCGTCCCGATTCATCGGGACTCACGAGCTCGTCGCTTTGCTCCTCGGTTCGAACGCCCCAACCCTTCCCGTTCGAATCGCAGTAAAATGGAATGGCGCCGTCAGGCGCCATAGAGTGATTCCGGGGCGATTCGAACGCCCGACCCACAGCTTAGAAGGCTGTTGCTCTATCCAGCTGAGCTACGGAACCGGATTCAGGGGGCAAAAATACAATTTTTTTAATTGTGGCCAAGGAAATCATCCTCCAGGCTCCTTACCAAGGGGGAATTATTACTGAATTCAGACAGATTTCATATAATTGACAAGACCTTTGTTGTCAATTATTTCCCTTAGTTTCCCGGGGAGAGGTTCAAATCTGAATATCTTTTCACCAATCATTATTTCACCTTTTTCCAGGCTGACAACCACATTATCTTCCTGTTTGTAAGCCTCCGCAGCCTCCTTCTGAACAATAAGAACAAGTCCCTGATTAATTGATGACCTGTAGAAAATGCGGTTTACTGACTTAACGATGATCGCACTGATCCCCAGATAAGCAAGTCCCACTGACGGGTGTTCCCTGGAGCTGCCGCAACCGAAATTATCACCAGTTATAATTATATCACCAGGTTTTACATTTGATCTGAAGGAGGGATCAAAATCCTCAAAAAGATGCGGGATAATTGAAGCAGGGTCAGAGCTAAGTATATTGTAAGTGTATTTACCGGCAAACATCTGGTCGGTATTTAGATTGTCAACATCCGAATAATTCCAGACATTGCCAGATTTCCTGTTCACTCCCTCCTTAATAACAGATGTTTCACTCTGTCCGGTGGAATATGGGTATTTTATTTTTGACGGGTTTTCCATGGGATCAGTTATTACTCCTGTTATAGCGGAAGCAGCAACCGTACCCGGTGATGCAAGATATATTCCTGCCTCTTTGTTTCCCATCCTTCCGGTAAAGTTCCTGTTAGCCGTCGATATCACAGTGTGTCCGCTTGCCGGAATGCCAAGGCCGGTGCCAAGGCATGGGCCGCATGAAGGAGTTAGGATGCTGGCTCCCGCTTCGATGAGTATTGTTACCAACCCCTCATCGATAGCCTGAAGGAAAATTTTATCGGAAGCAGGAATTACATTAAGCTGGAAACCTTTTTTTATTTTTTTGCCTTTCAGTGTTTCGGCTGCAATTCTCAGATCCTCGATTCTACCGTTTGTGCAGGTTCCAATGAGCCCTTCATGTACTTCAATGCCAGCTGTTTCCGATACGGTTTTTACATTGTCTACATTATGAGGGGCAGCCACCACGGGTACTATCTGATCAAGATCAATATCCAGCACACTAAAATACTCTGCACCATCATCTGCCCAGACCCCCTTTGCGTGTTGACTGTTTAAACCCAGAAATTCTCCAAGCACTTCATCAGCAGGAAAAACTGCATTTTTTGCACCCATTTCCGAAGCCAGGTTAGCAATTGTCATCCTGTCGGAAATTGTAAGGGTTTTCAACCCGTCGCCATGGTATTCAACCGACATATAGTTTGCTCCATCTGAACCGATCATTCCGATGATCCACAGGGCAAGATCCTTGGCATAAACATTTTTCTGCAGGTTCCCCTTCAGATTTATCCTGATCGATTCAGGAACCCTGAACCATGTCTCTCCCCTCTTCCATATTCCTGCTGATTCTGTTCTGTCGATACCTGCAGCAAATGCATTAAAAGCGCCAGCTGTTGAAGTGTGGCTGTCGCTTCCGACTATCAGCATCCCCGGCCGGGCGTGGTACGACATTATCTGATGACAAATGCCTCTACCGGCATCATAGAATTTTTCTATACCCTGACTCGCAACTATATCCCTTATCTCCTGATACTGATTTGCAAGCTTTGCATCAGGAGGTGGGGCATTATGATCAAGAACCACCAGAATCTGTTCAGGGTAAGCCACTTTCTGTCCCCCCATTTTCAAAAAAGTCTTATAAATACTGGCGGTATTATCGTGAGTAAGAATAATATCGGGATGGGCAAATACAATTGCTCCTGCATTTGCTCCAAAGATTTTTTCTGCGAATGTCCTTGGTTTCATGATGAATATGTTTAAAAAAGACCTCCATTGTTATAGATTTCGAACTGGACATCTGAAAATGGCTCAGCATGAATTATTTTTCCGGATCTGAGATTTGTGATTTCTCCAGTCAGAAGACTGATGCTGATCTTGTCCCCGTTAGACAGTTCAAGTTTCGAAATGTTTTTAGATGTCACAACAGGCAGGGCTGCGTTAATTGCATTTCTCTCATATATTGCACCGAAAGATCCTGCGATTATTGCCTGAATCCCAAGTGAAAGAAAACAATCAACAGCCTGCTGGCGGGAGCTTCCTGATCCGAAATTTTCACCCGTAATTACTATATCACCAGGAAGTGCTTTTTTTGAAAAATCCTCAAAACCCTGAAGGTTATCAAATGTATATTGACCCATTTCCTTAATATCCGTAATTGCCAGGTACCTGTTATGGAAGATCATATCAGTATCGATATTATCCTTATTAATAAGCCAGCATCTGCCTTCAATAACCGCTGGTTTTCCAATAACAGCTCCTGAATTAAGTGGATGGGCGACACTTAAATGTTCAGAGGAAGCAGAAGCAAATTGTGCCGGAGAGTCCGGGATTTCATCGCTTGTGGTAATGAATCCTGCAATTGCCGATGCAGCAACAACCTCCGGGGAAGCCAGAAAAACACTTCCTTTTCCCTGTTTCCCGGGGAAATTACGGTTTCCGGTACTTATTGTTACCTCTCCCTGTCCATTCTGACCCACCTGACCGGCAGCGCATCCTGCACATCCGGCATTTGAAACAAGAGCTCCCGACTTTTTAAAGATATCTATGAGACCGTCCTCAAGGCACTTCTTCCAGATTGCGTCCGTTGCCGGTACTATTTTAAGAACAACACCCGGAGCAACTTTCCTTCCCCTGAGAATATCTGCTGTTATATTCATATCCTCCATCCTTCCATTAGTACAGCTTCCAATAAAACCGGAATCTATTTTCAGTCCGGAAACCTCTTTAACTCCAACAGTATCATGAGGAGCTCCGGGTCTGGATATCATTTTTATGAAACCATTTATTTCTATATCGAATGTTCTGGCATAGGTAGCACCCGGATCAGTAAAAACAGGAACGAAACTTTTTCCAGTACGGGCAGCACAATACTTAATAATTTCATCAGAAGGTGGGAACAGGATAATTATAGCTCCCATTTCAGTAGCCATCGAAGAAATTGTTATCCTCTGGTCGAGCGACATATCTTCAATTGCCCTTCCATATAACTCAACGGAATAGCCCAGAAGGGAATTAGCACCGAAACGTGCAAGAAGGTTCAGAACAAAATCTTTCGCGCTCAGATCACTGTCTAAATCCCCTGTAAAATTGATTTTAACCGACTCCGGGATTTTGAACCAGATCTTACCCTTGCTCCAGGCAGCTGATATATCCATATCACCCATTCCCTGTCCGAAAGCCCCGATTGCACCGAGGATGTTGGCATGTGAATCGGTCGAGACTGCGGTAGCACCAGGAAATACAATTCCCTCATCAATAATTACATGAGTTCCGATACCTGCATCAATATCATAAACCTTTATTCCATTCTTACGTGCGAACTGACGGCAGATATGCTGATTGACTGCATACTTCTGATCTGACCCGGTAGGATTGCAGTCAAATGTAAAAAATGTTTTTTCAGGATCATCCACAAGTAATCCATGATCAAGGATATTTTTCACAACATTTGCCCCTCCGAAGTCGCGTGCAATTCTTGCATCAATACTTATATCGACAATATCTCCCGGCTTAACCTTTTCGTATTTCGAATGGTTGGCCAGTATTTTCTCAATCATGGTCATTGCCATAACAGTAATATTATTAAAATTTCAGGTAAAGTAAATAAAATTGGAGGACACTATTTATATTTTGCCCTGTAATCCCTTGGTGTGAGTCCTTCGATTCTCCGGAACTGCTTATTGAAATTTGAGATGCTCGAAAATCCGCACTGATAAGCTATTTCATGCACCTGATATCTGGTTTCACGAAGCAGGTGACCTGCTTTGTCCATCCTCACCTTGTTAAGGTATTCAACAAAACCTGACCCGGCATATTTCTTGAAATACCTGCTGAAAGCGAACGGACTCATACGCGCAATCTCGGATACTGTTTCAAGGGTGATGGGTTTGGAGTAATTCTCCCGGATATAGTTTAATATATCAGTCATTTTATTATTTCTTCTTTCATCGGATGCCCTCAAATAATCTTCGGTGCAGAGCAAGCCCCTATTGTCGGATGAGGACATTATCTTAAGGATATTAAAAAAACTGATCATCTTTTCAATACCTTTATTGTGAACCATGCTTACCAGGTGCAATTCGGACTTCTTTGCATCCTCACTTGAAAAAATGACACCTCTTTCCGAATCCATCAGCAGCTTTTTTACAGAGTATAGTTCGTGTTGCGATAACAGGGCTTCACCAAGTGATGAGAGCTTAAAATGAAGCATAACTCCTTTCTCCTTTGGATTTGATTTCTCATTCCTGTAGTAGTTCCAGCAATGCGGGATGTTACTTCCAATAATAACAAGCTCATACTGATCGAATATCTCAACACTATCCCCGACAATACGGGTCCCGCTGCCTTCCGTATTCAGCACAATTTCATATTCAGGATGAAAATGCCAGAACCCGTTGGTGTCCGAAATATATTCAGCCCGAAATCCGCCGCTGTCGTCGTAACTTATCTTTTCAAGTTCAGCAACCATAATCAGGAAAAATATTCGTGGGTGGGGTAATATCAAAATTAAGCATTTTTCTATCAATATCCGGCCATTGTTCATCAATTAATGGAATTGCTTTATCAATTAAAGGGATTGCTTCATCAATTATATTGAGTTGTTCATATTAAAATTTTTGGAAATATTTTGATAATAATATTATTTAATTTAAATTTGTTCCTAGCTCATGCTATTGGTATAAGAGGAGAAAGCAAGGGTTGAGAGTGGAAATCATAAGGATTGTATTGCAGACATTGACTTTCACATCTGGAACCTTAGGATCAGCGCCAGCTTACCATGGTTCCGTCCTTTTATCAGACAGTAGACACGGGAATTATCTCACTAATAAAGCCCGCTCCCTGGTTTTCATGACAACCCTTGCTCCTCTTATTTTTTCAGGCAGTCCGGAACAGACTGCTTTTTTGTTGCTTCCTGACCGATTGAACTGATTTTAAAAAAGATATCTTTGATACAGATCGTCAGAAAATTCAGACAGTTTATTTTACAGGGTAAACCAGGGGAAAATGAAAACATATATCAGAAGGAGGGAGAAGAATAATAAGCTGGTTGTCTTTTACGGAGGATGGGGTACTGATGAGAATGTCTTCACTCAGCTGTGTACAAATGATTTCGATTTTATTCTTTTTTATAATTATTCGGCTGACGAGGCTCTTCTGCTTCCCGAAACCAAAACTTACGATTCCATTACACTGATCGGATGGTCACTTGGTGTCTGGGCAGCAGAATATCTGTCACCAAAAACAGGTATAAAACCTGATCTTACGATCGCAGTTAACGGAACTCCCATTCCAGCCGATAATCATTATGGCATACCGCTTAATATCTTCGAAGGGACCCTGAATAATATCACTGAAACCAATATGGAAAAGTTTTACCTCAGAATGTTTGGCGACAGAAAAAATTATCTCCGTAACTCTGACAGGATCCCTCACAGATCACTTAAATCCCTTCATGATGAACTGAGGTGGCTTTACAACCGGATAATGGAACAGAAAGAGCCGGGTTTCAGATGGGACTTTGCAGTGACAAGTGAAATCGACAGGGTATTTCCTTCTAATAACCTGAATAGTTACTGGGAGAAGGAAAAAGGAACCAAACATATTGTATTACCGTATCCTCACTATATTTTTCATCAGTGGCTGTCATTTGCTGATTTTATTGATTTTGTGAAAGGGTACGATGATAAATCGTAGAAATTGTCAGGAGTTATACTAAAGATCCCTGATAAGGATATTTGAATCAGATTTTGTGATAAGCTTATCAAAATCATCAAGCATTTTGGCAATATTGTCATATTCCCTTGTTTTTGCAAATATCTGATGTTCTGATCCTTTCCTGTCAAGCTTCTCCAGGACATAACTCACTGACATTGCATTTACATCCATTGCCGGCTGATAAAGTCTTTCTTCATGTTCATTCTCGTGAATTACTGAAACCAGTCCGCCCTCGGTAAGATCATTCAGTATATCTCTTACAAGTCTTATCGGCACCTTAAGACATTTCGAGATTTGTTCGGAACTCATTGGTTTTTCACCAGGAATAAAGTTCTTTATAATCTTGTTCATGATCATAATAATCAGAGCTCTCTTCTGAAATGAACTTACCTTAAGAGCCTCAGATTCAAATTCATACCTTGAAAGATTCTGATTAGCGAAAGAAAGCTCAGCACCAAGGAGAAGAATGATCCAGCTGCTTTGAACCCAGATTATAAACAGCGGTATCGCTGCAAAGCTGCCGTATATAGCACTCAGTTTGGTAATGCCAAACTGCAAATCAATATATAACCACTGAAGTATCTGAAGGATCGTACCGGCAATAACCGCTGATACAAGAGCGGGAATCAGCCTGACCCTGGTATTTGGCATTATAATGTATAAAATGGTGAGGACTAACCATGTAAGCAAATAAGGGGCCAGCTTGAACAGGAATCCGACTATAGGCTTGAAAAATTCGAGTATTGACGATTTTGCAATAAAATCGACCAGCTCTTTGTTCACAAAAACTGTCATGCTGCTAGAGAGAATTAGGAAAACCGGAGCAATGAGCATTATTGCCAGGTAATCAGTGAACTTACGTAACCACGGCCTGGATGAGCTGATCTGCCAGATATGATTAAAAGAACTTTCTATCTGATCGAGAAGGGACATCACAGACCAAATCAGGATTACTATACCAATACCTGCAATATATCCTCCTCTGGTAGCCTGTATTGCACTGTTTGCCTGAACCAGAATCCAGTTAAGAACTTCAGGCTGTGTTTGAAATTCTTTAACAAGCATTTCCTGAAGTTTCTGATCGAGTGCAAATCCTTTTGCAATCCCAAATGCTATCGCAGCGAACGGGATTATTGAGAGCATTGTATACAATGTCAGTGCAGATGCCCTGAGTTGGACCCTGTCGTTCATGAAACCACGAGCTGCCAAGACAATAATCCTCAACTGTCTTATTACAAAGGACTTTCCTCTTGAAATATCAGAAATCGAGGTGTGCCAGATTACATCATTAATCTGCCTGAACTTTTGTAGTGCCCAGGAAAGTGGATCTGCCATTCTTGTTGTTTAACTCTCTAACGCTCAAAGATACAAAATAGTACATATAAAAATAATTGCTACTTTTCAGATCAAATCATCAACTATGAATATTGAGATATCCGAATTTATTGAAGGAGCCAGGAATTCGAGAGGATTGACTGTGATAATTGATGTTTTCAGGGCTTTTTCGGTTGAATGCTATGCAATTGACTCTGGTGCTGTAAAAATAATCACAGCCGGAGAGGTGGCTGATGCATTTGAATTGAAAAAAAAGTATCCTAAAGCTGTTCTTGTCGGGGAGAGGGACGAAAAGAAAATCAAGGGTTTTGATTTTGGAAACAGTCCGACCGAAATCATTAAAGCTGATCTTTCAGGTAAAACAGTGATCCATACCACCACAGCAGGAACAAATGGTATTGCTAATGCCTCTGATGCCGATTCAATAATTACCGGTAGTTTTGTTAATGCAACAGCTGTTGCAAAATATATAAGGGAGACCGGGCCATCCTGCGTGTCGCTGATAGCCATGGGATACAGGGCACATAAATCGGCAGAAGAAGATCTTTTATGTGCTGAGTATCTTGAGGCACTGATCCGGGACAGAACGTTGGATATCAGGCCCAGGATTGCAAATCTGAGGGAGACTTCAGGAAGAAGATTCTTCAGGCCTGAAAATATTGAGTTCTCCCCTCCTACCGATTTTTTTCTTTGTACAATGCTAAACAGATTCAACTTTATTCTTAAAGCCCAAAAGAGGTTTGACGGGAATTTCGATATGGAAAAGATCGATATTTAAATAATATCGGGAGGAATATTAAAAATAGGCAGCAGCTTCCTTCTTCTGTGAATTTCCCTGAAAGTACAGAACATACTGACCTTATAAAGCTTGAACATTAGAAGCGATGCATTAGAAGAATCAAGGCTGATCTCCATCCTTTCCCTGAACTTTATAAATATTCCTGCAACAAGGCGTGTCAGATTAAGCGTCTTCAGCAACCAGAAAATCCGGAGAAGGCTTACAGTCATTGAGAAAGTCTTTTTATCTGTCACATTATCATAGAGTTTGCTCAGGTTTTCAATGCTCTCCTTTGTTTTTGCCAGAAACTCCTTGTTTGATTCAAGCCCTTCATGCAGCAAGCCGTTATCTATGTGATAAATAGGAATGCCTGCTTTCTTAAGCTGGTAGCTGAATAGAGTATCCTCGTGTCCGTATTGTTTAAGTTCTTCGTAGAACCTGAATTTTGAAAATATCGACTTCTCAATAAGAACATTGAAGGTAGAAAACCTTGAATATGGATGTTTGTTTCTTTCAGAAGCTTTTTTCTGTTCTTTTTTTCTTCCGTATTTCCACCTGAGGAATTTATCGGGATCGCCGGGAGGGCTGTCCTGGTATAATATTCCGCCGCTTATTACCCTTGCACTATTAAGGTATTCGAGCCATTTATGCAAATAGTTTTCTGCGGTTCCCCTGATCATAGTATCGGCATCAATGAACAGGAGATAATCCCCGCTGGCTTCCGTGATCAGGCGGTTTCTTATTGAGGCCCTTCCGATATTCTTTTCAGATGAGACAACTTTGACTTTTTCACCGGTAAGGGCCTGGTATTTCTTCTTATATTCCTCTGAAGATCCGTCATCACCAATAATGATTTCGTGAAATTCAGGAACCTCTTCCATCCCATCCCTCATACAGTGAACGAGTGCAACAATATCAAAATCATTCACTGGAATAAGGATAGAAATCTTCATTTTAATGAAACACCAGGTTTGTCAGATCAAAAATACAACATATTTCCAATATTCCTAAAGCCAGGCTTTGGCAAAGAAATTGCAATAACTATTTTTGTTATCCGTTATTCCATTCCATTTTAAGATAAATGAGAAATATAATTTTTTGCCTTATAATGCTATCCACCACATTTTGCTCCTCAGGACAAATGAAGAAAGGATATGAAATCCCGGTGACCATTTCGGGTTTGCAGGACTCAGCAATTTTTCTTGCATACCACATGGGCGACAAGCAGTATATTAAGGACACAGTTAAGCTTGACAGCAAGGGCAGTGCAGTATTTTCAGGTGAAGAAACCGTTCCACAGGGCATCTATATGATAGTCCTTCCCGGTAAACAGTATTTTGAGGTACTGATGTCAGCTGATCAGCATTTTTCAGTCAGTTGCAGCTATACCGACTATTTCAATACACTTAAATTTTCAGGGTCAGATGAGAACAGCGCTTTCATTGTTTATCAGAAACAATGGGTCGGCATGCAAAAGAAAGCAAGTGCAATAAATAAGCGGTTGCAGAATAACAGGCAGAATACTGATTCACTGAGAATTCTATCGGAAATGCAGAAAAAACAGGAAGATTCGATGAAATCCTATCTGCACAGCGTGATAAAAGAAAACAACGGAAACCTTCTTTCAGTCCTGGTTAAAGCAATGTTACCTGTTGAAGTTCCAACGATCTCAGTGCCACAAGGCAGCAAAAACCCTGATTCTGTAAAATGGGTTCTGAATTACATTTATAATAAGGATCATTTCTTTGACAATATTGACATCAATGACGAAAGACTGCTTCGAACACCTATCTTACAGGCAAGGCTGAATTC
>DOTV01000041.1:12939-19417 GCA_003520925.1 Bacteroidales bacterium
ATAATCGGAAAGGTGAAGGACAATTACAAGATCTTCCAGTTTATTTCCGTTTACCTTTTCAATCATTTCAGGGAAAGCGAAATCATGGGTCATGACGCCATTGTAGTCAAACTTGCAGATGAGATTTATCTTACAGGTAAAGCTGACTGGGTATCAAAGGATTTCAAAGATGATCTCAGAAAACAGGTTGACCGGATCAGGCCCAATCTGATTGGTGTCAAGGCACACGACCTTGTTATGAATTCCTACAAAGGAATATTTGTTTCACTTTATGATATTGAAAAGGATTTTACTATCCTCTATTTCTGGGAACCCGATTGCGGACATTGTGCAGAAGCAACTCCGAAACTAAAAGCTTTATATGATAAAATCAGAAACCAGAGTGTTGAAGTGTTTTCAGTATGCACTACCGGTGAAAAAACAAAATGGGAAAAATACATTGAAGAGCACAAGCTGGATTGGATAAATGGCTGGGATCCTGATCGTAGAACCAACTTCGGATATTATTACAATGTCGAATCAACTCCAATGATTTATATTCTTGACAGAGACAAAAAAATAATTGCCAAAAAGCTTAGTGTTGATGATATAGGTTCATTTATTGATAATTACAGGAAGTATTTTCAGAAGTAATATTTTTGTTCCTGAGCCAGATGACAAGTTCATAAACCGAAACAAATTCACCATTTAATCCATCTAACCTGCATTTCCAGGTCGAATCTGTTGAAGAAGGCACCTCCACAACCGCTTCAGATTCCGATTCAGAAATTCCATAACCGGCCCTTATAAGTGCTTTTTCGGTCCAGTATCTCTTATTTCCATCTCCTTTTACATAAATTCTCCCCTTTTTAGTATTCCTGACCGTAAAACTTCCGTCACTTGAATTGAAATCAACTTTGTTGCTGTCAAAAAGTGTTTCAAATGATCCGTCAAGCATGAGATCTTCAGGAGCCCCCTCGGTAATGCCCCATTCTTTTAAAAGCCATATCTTGTCAGCCTGGCTCACTGCAGTTGCAAGGTCATGAGTTGAGAAAATAACAGTTTTATTGCGGTTTCTTGTGAGCTCATTTAAAAGATGAATTATTTCATACTTGCTGCTGATATCCAGGAAGGCAGTAGGCTCATCCATTATCATAACAGCTGCATCCTGTGCCAGAACCATGGCTATCATCGCCCTCTGGCGCTCTCCGTCTGAAAGCTCCGAAATCAGCCTGGTTCGGAAATCTGCCATTCCGGTTCTGGATATTGCTTCCAGTATCATCTGATGATCGGAGGAATTGATTCTACCCAGCCAGTTAGTATGCGGGAACCTGCCAAGGGAAACCAGGTCATATACCTTCATGTTGCTGACTTTGACAATTTCAGTGGAAATATACCCGATCTTACCAGAAAGCTGTAATCTTGAGAAATCAACTATGTTTTCACCGTCAATCGTCAGATTTCCTCCGATCAGATCCTGCAGCCCGGCAAAAGTTCTGAGAAGTGTGCTTTTCCCAATACCGTTCTTTCCGATTACTGCAATAAGTTCACCTTTAACCGCCGAACCATTAAGAGGCGGAAGCAGAACATGCCGGGATTTTCCTGATTTAAATCCGATTTCAATATCTCTGAAGGATAAGATGTTTGTGAAACCAGCTTCCATCAGAATATCTCCCTGTATTTTTGATCCCGAAGGATGACCCATATTACTACCGGTATTCCGATCAGAGCGGTTACCGAGTTGACAGGCAGTACATTATCCGAACCAGGCATTTGCGAAATTATATCACTGGCCAGCATTATTATAGCTCCTGTCAGTATGGTTCCGGGAATAAGTATCTTATGATCGGAGGCTCTGAAGATAATCCTGGCCAGATGAGGAACTGCAATTCCAATAAATCCTATCGGTCCGCAAAATGCAGTTATAGTTCCTGCAAGTATTGATGTACCGGCAATTATCACATACCTCGACTTTCTGACATCAAGACCGATGCTACGGGCATAATCTTCTCCAAGAAGTAGTGCATTAAGCATCTTTACAGAGATGAGACTCAGGATCGATCCGGCAAGAACAGATAATAGCATTAATGTCAGCTGCGAGGAAGTCAGGTTTCCCAGACTTCCCATTGTCCAGATTACATAGGCTTTCAGCATTGTTTCGTTGCTGAAATACTGCATTATGCTTACAATTGCGGATATTGCACTTGAAAGCATAATTCCCAGAATAAGTACCGTCATGATATTCTTCACCCTCGAAGATATCATCATTATAAGGAGCATTACCAATCCGGCACCAATCCATGACGCAGCTGCTATTGCCCAATTGCCTAATCCCCTTATGCTTTCAGGGGACAGATCTGCTGAGAATCCAAGTATTACGAATGCTACTCCCAGGCTGGCTCCTGAACTCACACCCAGAACGTATGGTCCGGCCATAGGATTCCTGAAGAGAGTCTGCATTTGAAGACCGCTAATTGACAATGCAATTCCAACCGAAATGGCAGTTATTGCCTTCGGAAGCCTGAATTGAGTCAGAATAGTCCTTATGGTTTCATCTGAATTACTAAATAGTGACCCGATTATTTCTCCTGGTCTTATCGTCACAGATCCGAGAAAAAGATCAAGAAAGAAGAACAGGATAAGTAGTATAGCCAACCCGCCGAAAATTGTCCTGTTTCTACCGGAAGAAGCATTCTCAAATGCTATATTACTTTTTTCCGACTCCATACCTGCTTATCCTAATTTAGCTTCTTATAATAATATAATTCTGAAAAAGGGAGCAGTCCGGGATGTAAAATTGACGCAATATCCCTTAAAATAATCTGAGGTTTAAGACAACCACCTTCCCAGTAGTCATTTCCCCCTCCTGCGTTGATTCTTTTTATGTTGTTGAATACATTTCCGTTTTTGAAACATCTTAGAAGTGCAAGTCTGGGATCGATTGACAAGATCTCCTCAAGAGAATTTGCACTGCCTGAATTCAACCAGTAATCAGCCGAAATAGACTTAAGATACACATTTTCCAGACCTGTTGGCATTGAGACTGACGATTCTGTATCCTGCCACAGGTATTCTCCTCCCGCATCAGCTATAAGTGCTGAAATATATGAGTTGCCAGGTGAGATGTACCAAGTATCCTTAAAAGGCAGTCCGAGCATTACCGATGGTCGCTCCGAGACATTTGAAATGATAAACGATTTTAGATCATTATATTCATTCTCAATGGTTCTGAATATTGAATCAGCCATTTTCTCTCTTGAGTAAAGTGCTCCCATAAGCTTTATCCATTCAGCTTTACCCAGCGGGTCGGTTTCAAGATAATCAGCGTTATACATAACCTTAATTCCCATTTCTTTCAGCTTTGCAATGTAACCTGCCGATTCACTTCCAATGCCATAAACCATTACAAGATCAGGATCAAGTTTAAGAATCATTTCCTTATTGAGATTATCGTCAAAACCTATTTCACGTATAATTCCTTTAGTTACAAAGTACAGCAGGTCGGGATCATATATGAACCTTGTGCCTGAGAAACCTACAACCGAACTCTCTTTATCCAGGGCTGAAATCATTGAAAGGTGAGTTGTAGACAAACAGATGATCTTTTTAACCGGAACTTTTATTACTAATGAAGTGTCAATAAAGGATGGAGCTTTATCTTCTTCAGGAATAAGATACCATGTCTGTGCAATATTTTTTGCACCCTGCCACGGATTAAGGACAGAGACCTGCGAATACCCATCAATATATTCTATTTTAAGTCTCTTCGCATAAGATAGAATGGGCTTTTCAGTAATTTTCGGATCATTTGCAGTCTTCGTCGTATTTCGGGTACATGAAAGCAGCATAATTGAAACAGAGACCAGGAAAAAAGAAAGTCTCTGATTTAAAAATAATCCTCTTAAAACCGGGTAGATCATTCGGATGTATTATCAGGTTTTACTTTAAAGCATAAAGTACCGGGGATGATATCGGTTTCCATTTCAGATATCAATGCTCCTCCCTTGCTATACCGCAGGATCTTTCCTTTTCTGACATAATCCACCACATCTGTAACGAAAATCTCGTCATTTGCAGGGTTTATACCCAGTTTGTAAAAGGTATGGTCAAGTTCCGGAATAATGGACAGAGAGGGCAAACTTTGCTCTTCAATTGCCATTTTTCTGACCCCATTCAGGAGATAATACAAAGTCGCCCCTTTTCCGTCAATCTGAAGGCAGGTGGGAGAATCAGACAGGGAGGGAAACGTAAGTCTTCTTTCGATTTTATTGGTCCTGGTGCTGATTCCAATAAGTTCAGCATAATTTTCTCTTTTCCAGCCCCCATTGCAGAGAACCCAAAGTGTTTCATTTTTGTCGACGACCATGCTTTCAGGTTCCGATCCGACACTTATTGAATCAGTTACCTGGTCGGTTGCAGCATTTATGACCATAACCTTATTGCCTCCTGCCCAGTTTGCAACATAGGAAGTGGTGTAGACTGTTACAATTGACTCAGAGGTTTTCTTAATGTTAATATAACCCGATACAGAATTGCTTAACAGATCAACAATTGCTATGGAATCAGAATACAGACTGGTTACATATCCCTTGCTGTCGCTGATGAATGAAATGTACCTCGGAGAAACTATTTTATTTATTGTGGCAACTGATTTTAGGTAGTTTCTGTCAGTAACCTCTATCTTACCCGAATTGTTGACCAAAATATATGCTTTATTTGCGTGAAAGCCCATAGAATATGGTATATCGCCCAGGGGCCTCTGATTGATATTAAGGAACACGTGATTGTAAACCTTAAGTGAGTCGTATGAAAAGAATGAAAGAGAGCCGTTGCCCGATTTGAAATTGCCTTCATTTAGAATGAAGACTCCATCGCCTGAAAGATATGTCTTATCCGAATTAATAATCACAGGATTGACCTCTTTCACACAAGAGCATGAAAGCGATAATATTAAAAATAGAAATGTTTTACGCATCTTTTATTTCTTGAATTGGAATCTGGTTGAAAGCAAAAAACTACGTCCCGGCATCGGATAATAAGCAATGTTCTGATAACTGGCATCAAAGAGATTTTCAATAATAAAGTCCAGGTCGATTGATATGTTACCTCTATTAATTTTTGTTCCGATTGTCAGGTCGCTCACTGAAAAATGCGGGAGGTACTGTGAATTATCAGGTGTAAGGAATCTTTTGCCAGTATATAGGGAACTGAATGCTGAATAAAAATGCTGCCAGTTTAATCTTAAAATCGCATTAATTTGGTGTTCAGGGATATAAATCAACTGATTTCCCGATAAATCAGAATTACTGATGTATTCTCCGGTTACGGTAGCTTTAGTAAAGGCATACCCGGTATTCAGGCTGGCCTTGAAACCATGAATATCAAATTTTGCACAGATTTCAGCTTCAAATCCTGATGTGACTATATTTCCCACATTTGAAGCTTCCCAGTAATAAGATTCACCAGGACGCCATTGGATCATATTCATTATATGGTTTCTGAAAAATGAGAAATCATTTTTTATTTGAATGGAACCTAATAAAAAGTTTGTCATCTCCCAGGATACTTCAGAAATGTATCCGGTTTCTTTAGTAAGATCAGGATTTCCGCCCGGCGACCAGAACATGTCATTTAAAGTCGGGATCTTCGTATTCCTTGAATAACTGGCTTTGATGATATAATCTTTATACCTGAAAGGCCTTATTTCGGTACTCGCAGAAAAATCGGGGGAAAGGAACCTTTTATCCTGGATTATCTCACGGAATAGAATCCTTGTGGTCATCCACCTGACCAGATCCGCCTCGGCAGTTACATCAGCTGAAATCAGATTCCTTTTTTTACTTCCCTCGTAATTATTTGAATTTACTAAATCAAGTTCATCATCAAGTGCAAATTCAAGTTTCAGCAAGTTATTGACTCTCTGTTCGAAGCTGCTCTTAAGTATAATTCTTCCTGAATGGTTTCTGGATTCAATAGAAGCAAGCTTATTTGAATAATCAAGTTTATCCGAAATGAATGCTGCTGTAAAATTTATATTGTTTTGTCCTTTATGGTATCCATAGTTCAGCATTGCCCGGAGTGATTCGTCAGATTGTTTTTCAGGCGGATCCATTGTGGGAATTACCATCGGGACAGGCAGATTCCTGTCCGCTGACTGATACCACATCCTGGCTGAAAAGATACCGTTCGAGTTCCTGAAATACAATTCCTGAATAAACCCTTTCTGACTGACCTCACTGTTTTTTCTGGTTTCCCATATGGGGGTATCTCCCGAAACACTGTTAATATATTTAAAATCGTTGTCTGATTTTCTAATGAATGCTTTTGTAACCGAACGGAAACTATTTTTTCCGGCTTTTACCTTCAGAATTCCTGAACGCGTTCCGAAACTTCCGATTGCAGGGCTTACCAGAACCAATTCTTTATCATCCCAGTCAGGGTTTGTTTCAAGATTTATTGCCCCGCCTAATCCGCCGCTTCCATTGCTCATCGATCCGCC
>DOTV01000041.1:19731-21644 GCA_003520925.1 Bacteroidales bacterium
TGTCCAACCATAGGATTGTTAAGGTTTATTTTATTCCAGGTCACCTGGGTATGGCCGGGACCGGTCCCCCGGAATGATGGTGAAGCTAAACCACCTGAACCATAAGTTTTTATATGGATAAGTGAATTTGCAGAAATCAGATCAGCTAGGGTCAGCTGACTATATATTCCAATTGCGGATGAATCTATGTGAGTGGCTTTGAAACCAATATAATTACGGTTATCAGTTTTTCCCTTTATTTCGACTTTCCCTATAAATATTGTATCATCAGGGAAAGTTATTTGTCCCTCCAGATGGATTGTGAAAAGCACAGCCAAAAATAAAAAGGCGTTTTTCAAGGTCAACATAATTAGTTTGCTGCCGGGATTCAAAAGGTGGGAATCATTTTGTGATTCTATGCTTTTCTTCCCGAAAGCTTTGAACATATAATTGCTTGGCAGGTCTTCTGACTTGTCCCGGTTTTAAGAAGCCTTCCCATCCGCCGGCTGGCGAACAGTGGCAGGTATTTCTTAAAACCATCATCACGTACGTGACGTGATCAGGCATCACAGCAGCGGGTACTGTCGCGGATTCATACCGCATTCCCTTTTCATTACAGTGAATTTAATTCATTGTAACACCAATGCTGACCAAAGGTAATTGAATTTTTTATAATGATAGATTTCAGATATCAACAATTGTTGATAACCGGTTGATTTACCCGGCTTAAATTGTTCCGCAGGAATTCCTTATGACAAGATCAGGAGCTATGTTTACCTGTCTTTTGTATTTTGTCTTTCCCGAATTCTTAACTTCCGACCATATCATATTGGCAACTTTCAAAGCCATCCCAGTAAGAGGTTTTCTGAGGCAGGTAACTGGTGAGAACATAAGATCAAAGCCTATACCCTCTTCCATTGCTACCAATGCCACATCCTGTGGAACCCGGAGCTTCTTTCTCCGTAGGAAGGACATAACCTGGTAAACGAGCTCAGCCTGAAGTACTATTATAATTTCGGCACGATACGGAGGCCGCAGGAATTTATCGATCTGATCAGGGTCAATATCCCTGGCTGCCATCTGGAGATCCAGCTCTACTATTGCAGGCTTGTTCATTCCGGTTTTTTTATCGATTTCTGTTTTTATTAAGTCAATTACCGGTTTGTCCTTTATTGCCGAATACTTATCTGTTGCGATCAGAATATTCTTATAACCCATTTTCTCAATATGATCCACAATCCGCCTCGATCCTTCGGCCATATCTGTGCAAACAGTGTTAAGACGTAGATTCCTGATTGATTTCTCGAGAAGAACGAACGGGTAGTCCATTGCCCTGAGAGAACGGATAGTATAATCATCTGCAGATTCGCCGACTAGTATCAGACCGCTGTAGAATTTTTTTAATGATCCTACCAGTCTGTTATATCTTCCGTCATCAGGATCTTTTGTCATTATTGAAAACCCTACCCCGATGCTGCTGAATGCCTTCTGAAGGAATGGCGTTATTTCATATATGAACGGATCGTGAAGTGAGGGTACTATCATTCCTATAATACCTGGTTTCTCCTCAACAGGAGATATCTCATTCTGCTTCTTAAGCAGATCAAAATACCCCATTTGCCTTGCAAGTGCAAGAACCTTTTCCTGTGTATCTTTTCTGATTCCATGCTGGTCAGCTTTATTGTTCAGAACAAGTGAAACCAAAGTACCAGAAACACCCAGCCTTTCGGCTAAATCTTTATTTTTAACTTTTTTCCCCATTTTTTCCCCTAAAATTGGAGGAACTAAATTAAATCTTTTTTTTCGAACAGGCGACTGATTAATGTTTTTTAACTTATGTGAATAGAAGAATATCTAAATATTATATCTATCAATTATTTTAAGTAAAATGAAAATATTAATTAGGCTGTCCAACAAGTCTGAAATTTCACCAA
>DOTV01000041.1:21983-51887 GCA_003520925.1 Bacteroidales bacterium
TCACAGAGTTTCCAATGACAATTTTTGTTACTGTCTCATCTTTTAGGAGCCTGTATCCCTCTTTGTTTTGCAGCCGCCTCAAGCCTCTGCTGCCATTTTGATTTCTTCAAGGGCTTTTTCTTATTCTCTTCCAGAGTTGCAAGAACTTTATCCGCGTCAATAAATCTTTTGGATACTATATTTTGAAGGTAGGTAAGGATATTTGCCAGGAAATAATAATATGTAAGCCCTGAAGAGAAATTATTTAGCATGAACATAAACATTACCGGCATCATATACATCATCAGCTTCATACCAGGTTGGTCGGACCCGGGAGAGGATCCGGTCATCTTCATTGTAAGCAGGGTGGAAGCAGTCATAAGGAGTGTGAAAAGGCTGACATGAGCACCATATAATGGTATTGTGAATGGCAGGGTCAATATTGAATCGTATGTCGAAAGATCAGTAGCCCAGAGAAAATGTTCCTGCCTCAATTCGATCGATACGGGAAAAAACCTGAACATTGCAAAAAGAACCGGCATCTGAAGAAGCATAGGAAGGCATCCACCCATTGGATTGATACCCGCCCGTTTATATAGATCCATGGTAGCCTGCTGCTTTTTCATCGCATCTTCCTGTTTTGGAAATTTCTTACCGATTTCTTCAACCATCGGTTTAAGGACCTGCATCTTGGCAGTTGACTGGTATGATTTGAAAGTGAGCGGGAAGAGAACAATTTTTATGAGAATTGTCAGTATCAGGATAATTATCCCGTAACTGCCAATATACTTTTCAAGCCAGTTAAATACTGGGATTATAATGAATCTGTTAATCCATCCGATTATGTTTTTTCCGAGGAAAACAAGCTTCTCAAGTTCGAGCCCCTCTTTTCTTAGTGTTGAAATGTGGTTGGGGCCGTAATATAATTTCATTCCCAGGGCAGTTTCCTGTCCGGGGTTGAAAGGCACGCCAACCTCGGAAGTGAAGTATCTTATGTAATCAGGTGACAAGGGTGTTTTCGTCGATTTAACCGTTCCATTAATAAAATAATCCTTGCTGATCAGTACTGAAGAAAAGAACTGATCCTGAAATGCAACCCAGTTGAGCTTTGTCGGCAGATCCTTCTGCTCAACATCTTTTGACTGGCGCAGCCTGATTCCTTCAACATCGTCCTGATAATATTTATACTTAATTGTCGTATAGTACTCTTCGTTCTGTCTTCCCTTCTCCTGCTGTGGAATATACACCCGCCAGTCAAGTGTTATACTGCTGACGTTTGAAGCAATGATACCTTCCATCGATTTAAAAGTCACATCAAAATCAACGCTGTATTTATCTGGTGCAAGAGTATATTTGTATTCAATATACCTGTTCTCACCGGCCATCAGTCTTAGAATTACGCTCTGGGATGATGAAGCAGCTTCGAATGATTTGTTTTCTGATATAGGAGTGAAATAGAGATCGTTAGTCTGAACAGCTTTATTATCTGATGTATAGAAATTAAATCCAAATACTGTTGAATCGCCTGAGAACAGTATCAGCGGGAGCGAATCGAATGTTCTGTATTCTTTAAGACGGGCAGAAAACACCCTGCCTCCTTTAGGCATTATTTTAAGTTCAATTTTATTGTTTTCAAGTGTTATCAGACCTGTATCACCGGTTACAGAAGCTCCAAAGGCACCATATTTACCTGAATCAGAAGCACTAATTGCCGCAACTGCCTGTTCGGGATTTATTTTCTGGGATTTGTCTATTCCGGTTGAATCGTTTTTAACAGGTGCCGGAGTGAAACCAAGCATCTTGTTTATTTCATTTACTTTGGAAACAGCCTCAGGCTGATTAGGCTTGAAACGCAGAGCATTAATATATTCAGCTCTTGCATTTTCAAGATCCCCTTTTGCGTATAAGGAGTCGGCTACTTCAACAGCTTGTTTATATGACTTATTCATCCTGCTGCCGTTGAAGACGCTGAACCCGATAAATATTGCAAAAATCAGTATCAGGCCAGTAATAGTATTCTTGTCCATTCTTTGGTATTAATGTAATTAAACTACAACAATTCTCCTCATTCGATACAGGCTTTGATAAAATTCACAAAAAGTGGATGGGGATTTACAACTGTACTGCTGTACTCCGGATGAAACTGAACGCCAATGAACCATTTGTGATCTGGAATTTCCATTATTTCAACAAGATTGGATTCAGGATTTATACCTGAAGGAACCATTCCGTTATTTTTAAAATCGTCATTAAACCGGTCATTGAACTCGTACCTGTGCCTGTGTCGTTCGATTATATCAGTTTTCCCATATATTTTGTGAGCCAGTGAACCTTTAGCTATGGAGCATTTATAGCCTCCGAGTCTCATCGTGCCGCCTTTATCACTTACACTTTTCTGTTCCTCCATCAGGTCGATGACCGGATACCTGGTCTTATGGTTGATTTCGGTTGAATGGGCTCCGTCGAGATGAAGAACGTTCCTGGCGAACTCTATAACTGCGCATTGCATACCAAGGCATATCCCAAGAAATGGAATATTGTTTTCCCTTGCATACTTTGCAGTTAATATCTTTCCGTCTATTCCACGTGATCCGAATCCGGGTGCAACCAGGATACCCTTCAGTCCGTGCAGCTTCTCATTTACATTTTCAGCAGTTATATCTTCTGAATGAATATATTCAACATCAACTTTGCATTCATTCCTTGCGCCACTGTGTATAAATGATTCTGAAATAGATTTATATGCATCAGGAAGTTCTACATATTTACCGATGAGGCCGACACGGACAGAGTGTTTTGGATTCTTAAGCCTTTTTAGAAATTCTCTCCATTCAGCAAGGGGTGGCTCTTCAGAAACAGGAAGTTCAAGTTTTCTCAATACTGTCCGGTCGAGTTGTTCATCAAGCATTTTAAGCGGAACCTCGTAAATAGTAGTAACATCGACAGATTCAATAACAGCCTTCTCCTCGACATTGGTGAACAAAGCGACTTTTCTCTTAATATCATTATTAAGACTTTTTTCAGTCCTGAGTACCAGTATCTCAGGTTGGATTCCTGCCTCAAGAAGTGCTTTTACAGAATGCTGCGTCGGTTTTGTTTTCAATTCTCCAGAAGCAGAAAGGTATGGAACCAGTGTCAGATGGATGACAATGCAATTCCTTGAACCAAGCTCCCATTTAAGCTGCCTCACTGATTCAATATATGGCAGGGATTCCATGTCACCAACCGTACCGCCTATTTCGGTAATAACAATATCAAATTTGTTCCCGGATCCGACAAGTTTGATCCTTCTTTTTATTTCATCAGTTATATGCGGAATGATCTGGACAGTCTTCCCAAGATAATCACCCTTCCTTTCCTTATTGATCACTGTCTGATAGATTCTTCCAGTTGTGACATTGTTTGCCTGGCTGGTCGGAACATTCAGGAACCTCTCATAATGACCGAGATCAAGGTCTGTTTCAGCTCCGTCAAGGGTAACATAGCATTCCCCGTGTTCGTAAGGATTTAAAGTTCCGGGGTCGACGTTGATATAGGGATCAAGCTTCTGGATGGTCACCGAGTATCCCCTGGCCTGCAGCAATTTTGCAAGGGAGGAAGATATAATACCTTTTCCAAGGGAGGATGTCACTCCTCCGGTTACAAATACGTACTTAACTTCAGTCAATTCGGGGAAATTTTTAACCTTATTTCTTATTTATATTATTAATCATCAAGACCTGACTGGTCTATCAATCTGACTTTTTCTTCAAGGGTTTTAATCATTTTCTTGGCACTATCAATTTTTTCCTGAACTTCCCTGATCATGGTATCAGCATTAGTTGATTTTGCGAAGAAACCAATATTGTTTTCCCATAGCACAATGTCGCTTTCCATCTGTTTAATCTTTGTAAAGAATTTTTCTCTTTCATTGCGCACTTTTCTTGATGCCTTGGGATTGGTTTTAAGACTATCAAGCTTGGTTCTGTACTTAAGAATACTTTTATCCTCATCGGCAATTTTCAGTTTGTCAAACTCCTTGTTGAGGGCATTTCTGTATCTGTTTGTTATCTCCTCTTTCTTGTTGAAAGGAACAAAACCGATTTCAGTCCATTTTCTCTGAAGGTCCTTTAATCTCTCAAATGCAGCCTGAACATCCGTTCCGGGTTCAAATTTTTCAAGCTCTTCAATTACAGATATTTTAGCCTTAAGATTATCTTCATAGGAGGTATCAAGATTTGCAAAGTAATCAGCTTTCCTGTTAAAGAACTGATCACAGGCCTTACGGAATCTTTTCCAGGTTTTTTCAGATTGTTTTCTTGGGACCGGTCCGATTTCCTTCCACTCCCTCTGAAGCTTAATCAGGGCTTCAGAAGTTGATTTCCAATCGGTACTATCCTGAAGGGATTCGGCCTGCATGCACAATTCTGTTTTCAGCTGGAGATTGTTTAGCTGAGTTTCCTTGTTATCGGCATAGAAGGTTCTCTTCTTTTCAAAAAATGTGTCGCATGCCTCTCTGAATCTTTGATAAACCTTGTTGTTTTGCTTTTTAGGTGCAAATCCGATTGTCCTCCACATTTTTTGAAGTGAAACAATCTTGTCGGCTCTTTCATCGAAATCCCTGAAGTTCTTTATTTCCATCTTATTGATGGCTTCCACTTCTTCACAGAGTGCAAGTTTGGCCTCCAGGTTTTTCCTCTGATCATCCTTCTGCTTCTCGAAGTATTCGTGATGTCTTTTATTTATCTGAGCTGTTGCCTCCCTGAATCTTTCCCATATTTCATTTTTCGATTCCGGAGGAACCGGACCTATTTCACGCCATTGATTGTGGAAATCCTGAAGCGACCTGAATGCATTTACCGGATTCGGTTCAAGCAGAAGTTCTTCAGCTTTCTCACATAAAAGTACTTTTGCCTCAAGGTTTTTCTTAAGGTCAAGATCACGGAGCTCTTTATTTATTTTAATATAATCATAGAAAACTTCAACACTGTGATGATAATTCTCCCACAGATCTTTTAAAGAGGCCTGAGGCACCACTCCTATAGAATGCCAGTCGTTCTGCAGATTCCTGAAATCATGGAAAGTCTTGTTTATCGACTCCTCACGATTGACAAGATCTTTAATCTTATCGATAATATCATATTTCTTTTTAAGATTCTCATATTTTTCAACCTCCTGGACTTTTGAAAAGTCATTTTTCTTTTCTCTGTATTTGTCAAGGAGTTCCTTTACCCTATAATCAAGAGGATCAACCCAAATCTTATAATCTTCTATTTTTCCTCCTCCTTCAAGGAATTTAGCCTTTCGCTCCTCATTCTCCTGTTTTAGTTTCTTATAAAAGAGAGTCTTGATTCTTTCAACATCTTCGCGGATCTCCGATGGAGGCCGGTTTTCAATTATAAGGCCCAGTGTCTCAGCCAGCTCATTCTTTGAGAAACCAGAATAATCAACCGGAGGAAGCTCTATTTCATCGAGATCATGAAATTCAGAAGGCTGAGAGGAGTGTTTGAGGTTCACTATGTCTTTAGAAGTATCATTTTCCTCTGACATTTCAGTCTTATTTGTATCATCAGTACCGGAAGCCTTTATTTCTGCTCCGTTCTGTTCGTCCCGAACAGAGTTTTGCGGATCTTCATTAATCATATTCAATCCTTTAAGGTTCAATGTCTTTAAAAGTACGTAGTACCATGGGTACCCATGGATTTTTCAGAGTACGAAAATATTGAATTATTTGTTAAAACTCAAAGATTTGCAGAAAAATAAGAGAAATGCTGATTTAGTGAGCGGATGAAGAATTATTGGAAGATTAATAATATATTTGAAAAATAATTGAACAGTAAAATTAATATTAATAATGAGGTTCTTCGCTTTTTGTCGGATACAAAGCGATATAGGAACGTAAAGTCTCTTAATAGTGTTAAATCTCTTAATGAATTAATATCAATATGGAAACAAAGGATATTTTCATTTTTATTTTCGTGTTTGCAGCATTGGGAGCCAGCCTGTATCGAAAATATGTCAGGAAAAATCAGGGAGAAAAGCCATTTCAGAAGAGCGGTACAGGTAACACCGGTTCATCGTTTTCTTCAGTAAAAGATGATTATGAACCCTACAAAAAAAAGTAACCTATCGTTTATTCCTTGAAATCAAGTATCGGAACGGGTTAATGATCTTTTGCAGCAGGCGCAGATCTTCGGTGATTATTTCTGCGGTTCCCTGCATATTTTGTGTAAAATCGAGTTTTTTCCCGTAGAGAGTTGTTAGACCCGAAGGCAAAATCAATTCGATTACGTACGAATCACCTGACGGTACAAGCGATTTTGATTTTACCACTCCCCTTATCATTCCGTACTCAAGGTATGGATATCCGCTTAGCTTAATGTTTACCTGCTGACCGGGGTAAACCTTGCCTGAGCGGTTCATTTTAAGGTTTATTCTTCCAACATAGTCACCAGCATCAAGAGGCACTATGCTTAAAACCGGTTCGTCCTTGTTGACAATCTGATTTTCACTCCAGAACTTTGTAAATGTCACAAAACCGGTAACAGGTGAAACAATCAGATAATTGTTCTCCCAGATTTTAATCTGGGCTTTCAGGTTCAGAAATGATTCGTTCAGCACAGAGAAATATTTTTCCCTCTCCTCAAGCTTCTTTATCCTGTAATCCTGCAGCACCTGCTTTTTTTCGGCAAGTTCTATCGATTTTGCTGAATGATCTAGTCGAACCTGCTGGAGTTCAATATTAAGCCTGATTAGTGACTGGCGTGACTTTTCCAGTTCACTTTCAGAATATACTCCGCTTACTCTCAGAAGTGAATCTCTCTTGAATTTTCTAAGCTCAAGTGAAAGGTTTTCACCATACAGCTTTTCTTTCTCTTTTACCCGTCCTATATAAACCAGAATTCCATCTATTTCTTCAGTAAGTGAAATGATCTTATTCCCGTAAAAATCATTTATATTGTAATTATTGAAATCCGACAGACTTTTCATGAATGATCCCCAATAGCTCTGTATCTCGCCAAGCTCCGTGAACTCAGGCAAGAATGACAGCAAAATCCGTTCAGGGTTTGAAATTGTATCAACAATTTCTTTAAGGCGGTTAATCTCATCTATTGAAGCGGTTGTCTCCATAACCGCTAAAACCTCTCCTTTTATTGTCTCCTCCTTATCCCTGACGTACAGGTTCTTGATCCGCCCGGTCAGCTTTGATACCAATGTAACCGGAGGGTTCGCGGTTGTAATTTCGACAGGAGCAGGAATTGTATCGGGATACTTGATCAGCCAAAGCAGCAATACAAAAAGGATAAATATAACAAGTATAATTGCTGTACCCCACCTCAGAATTTTCCCGGGAGGATGCCCCATAATCTCATTCACGGGTTCAGAATAAATAATATCAGGTTGTTCGTTTTCTTCCATCCTGTTTAATCAATTACCCAGCTCAAGCTGATTCTTTACAAGATTATAGTATGCTCCGCCCTTCTCAATCAGGCTGATGTGATTTCCTGTCTCAATTATTTTCCCTCCGTCAAGAACTACAATTTTGTCAGCATTTCTGACAGTACTTAACCGGTGAGCTACAATAATGACGGTTTTTCCCCTGAAGAAACCTGAGAGGTTTTCGACTATTGCTTTCTCGGTATTGGCATCAAGAGAATTTGTAGCCTCATCAAAAATCACTATTTCCGGGTTCTTATAAATAATCCTTGCGATCAGTAACCGTTGTTTCTGGCCCTCGCTCAGACCATGACCATTTGCTCCAATTTTTGTGTTGTACCCCAGCGGCAAAGTTTCTATAAACTCCCTGATATTTGCTGTTTCTGATGCATTTATCAACCTGTTCTCATCAATTCTTTCAATTCCCGGTGCAATATTTCCGGCAATCGTGTCGGGAAACAGAAAGCCGTCCTGCATCACCGCACCGACTTTTTCGCGCCACAACTTCAGGCTTATGTTTGAAAGTCCGGTTCCTCCAATCGATATCTTCCCGCTTACAGGCTGGTAAAATCTTAAAAGGAGTTTAAGGAGGGTGGTTTTTCCGCTGCCGCTTACCCCAACTATTGCAGTTATTTTATCCGATTCTATCAGGAGGTTTGCATTTTTAATCGCATAAGGAGAACGGGGGCCTTCATATTGGAATGAAAGATCAGATATCTCAATATCTTTATTATCAGGAAGTTTCTGCAACTTGTTCTCCGAACCAGGTTCTTCATCTTCCATGTTATGTACTTCTGCAAGCCTGTCGAGGCTCATTTTCGCATCCTGCGACATCCGGAAAAATCCTATTATCTGATTTACCGGGACATTCATCTGTCCTATTATAAACTGGACAGCGAGCATCATACCAAGTGTCATATTACCTTTAATCACTGCAGTTGCAGCCACTATTGTTATCAGAATGTTCATGACTTCGCTTATGAATGTCGCACCCGCCGATTGATACTGGATCAGTCCAAGTCCCTTCACTTTCAATCCAAACAATGAGGCCTGATGGTTTTCCCAGTCCCATCGCTTGCTGAGCTCACTCTGCGTGAGTTTAATTTCCTGCATTCCGTTTATAATGTTTATAAGCTTTGTATTCGATGCGGACATTTCCTTAAAACGGATATTATCGAGCCTGGCTCTCGGTTTCATAAACAGTGATACCCAAAGGATATAGAATGCTGTACCGGCAAGAAACAAGAAAAATATTTTGAAGCTGAAGATTCCAAGTACAACTCCGAATACCAGCAGATTGACGAAGGAAAAAAGTATGCTCAGGCTTGCCGAAGTGAGAAATTCCTCAATCCTGTTATTATCCTCAATACGCTGGAAAATATCTCCTGTAAGTTTTGTATCAAAAAAGGCAACCGGAAGGTTCATCAACTTCTGCAAAAATCCTGATACAATAGCCACATTGACTCTTGATCCGATATGAAGAAGAAGCCAACCGCGGATGAATTCCACTGACATCCTACCCAGTACAAGTGCAAGCTGGGCAAATAATATCAGGTAGATGAAACCGATATCATTGTTGTTGATACCAACATCTATAATTGATTGTGTAAGAAATGGAATAATAAGCTGGATAAAACTACCTATAAGCAGTCCGAGAAGAAGCTGTCCAAGGTACTTTCGGTATAATCTGAAGTATTTTAGAAGGAATTTGAATCCGCCTGTTTTTTCAGGCTGATCATCAGAATCATAGAGTGCAGGGGTAGGTTCTATTATTAATGCAAGTCCTGTTTGTTTACCCTCAGTAAGTGTGGTTGCCCAGTTTTTCTCGAAGTCTGCCCGGGTATATGTTATCAGTCCTGTTGCAGGATCAGCGATCCAGACTTTATCATTTAACATTTTATATAACACTACAAAATGTCTCTGACGCCAATGAAGGATACAGGGCAAAGTCACCTTTTCCATAAGCAACTCAAAAGGTATTTTTACACCCAGAGTCCTGAATCCAACTGAATCAGCTGCTTCAGAAAGTCCCAGAAATGATACCCCCTCTTTAGTTATGAAACACTTTTTTCTCAGGTAATCAAGCGAAAAATTCTTTTTATAAAACCCTGCTATCATTTTCAGACAGGCAGGACCACAATCCATCGCATCATATTGTTTTACAAATGGGAATAACATTTTTGGATACCCAACCGTTTAATTATGTGAAGTAAAGATATTTATTATTTAACAGAAAAATACTTACAATATTAATTTAGACTTGGCCTGCACTGACAGATCATCACCTCAGGTTGCGGGAAATATTATATTTGTCAATTTATCAGGGTAAAAAAATCGACGCTTGTTCAGAAAAATATCAGATAGTGCAATAATTGACGGGGTTCGACGGCAAGACGACCAGACACTAAACTGGCTTTACGATAATTACCTTGAGACTGTGCGCCATCACGTTCTAAGGAACAGCGGATCAGACGCTGATGTCTCTGATGTATTTCAGGAATCAATAATTGCACTTTACAGGCAGATTTCAGAGAATGACCTTAAGCTGTCGACTGATCTGAAGGGTTATTTTTTTGGAATAGCACGGAATATATGGAGCGCCCAGCTAAGAAAGAAATCCAGGAATACCAGCATCGAATCCGACTTTCCTGATGAGGATGAAAATGATTCGGGAAATCCGGTTCTTGAAAGGATCGTCAGCAGGGCTTTCAAACTGCTAAGCGATGATTCGCAAATCATACTGACTCTTTTTTCTGAGGGCTATTCATATCAGGAGATAGCTTCGAAGATGAATCTTAAGAATGAAACCTATGCAAGGAGAAAAAAATACCTTAGCAAAGAGTCACTTATGGAATTTGTTAAATTGGATCCTGAATACAAAGATTATCTTGGTTTGCGGTAATAAAAACCAAGGAAAACTAAAATAAGTAAAATAACTGATCCTGATATCAATGCAAGCCTGGTCGAAAAATATATCGGATCGTTATTCCCGTAAATCACAAGGGTCGACCAGAAATATGGATGAGATCTGAGCATGTCTGCATTCTTAAGATAACTGATCCTCGCTTTCCGCAGAGCATTGCTTTTTGATGCACCCTTCTTGAGGTATTTATAATAGCTTTTTACAATCTCGGCACCCGATCTGTCATCTATTTCCCACATCGACATAACAACAGACTTGCTACCTGAATAGACAAATCCTCTGGCCAGACTCAGAATTCCTTCACCTGAGTGTAAAACTCCGGACCCCGTATTACATGAACTAAGAATTACCATCTTCGCATTTAAAGGCACTCCGTACACTTCATAAGTATTAAGGTTGCCGTCTTCAACAGAGTCCTTCTCCTGTGCAAACAGCATTTTGGAATACATTGGATACTGGTCATTCAAAACAGTATGCATTGCAAGATGGATTATATCATATTTACCGGCCTCCGCTTTAAAGACGGATTCCATGGCGTTGTTATTAATATAGAGTTTACCTCCGGTAAGATCAGTAACAAATTCTGCTTCAGTTCTTGCAAACTGAAGATCACGAAGGATTGAAACTCTGGTCTGCCTTGTATTAAGGAGCGAATCAACGTTGATGGTACCAGAATAAACAGGGGCAAATGCTATCAGGCTGTTTGTCAGACTGTAATCCTTTCTCAATGACTCCGAAAGCAGGGTTGCAGAATAGGTGTAAGAAATTCTGAAATCATTCATGAGATACGGGATCTCACTGAAAAGAAAATTATTATCAGGCAAATACCTGCCAGGAATGGCTTCAAAAGGTATATAAGAAAGAATATTGTCGGGAGAGATCAGCAGTTTGTTTGATATAAGATACTTCCGGACAGGTTCAATAATTATTTTGTAAAGATTTAATCCTGCTTTGTTAAATTGAATATAATTGGACTTTGCATTATCTGAGGGCATCGATAAAAGGTTCCTGAATTGTCGGATGTCATTAAAGAAACTTGTATCTAATTGGACTGTTATTAGTTGCAGGTTTTTCCTATTTGCAACGAAAATATACAGCAATGTATCAGATGCAACGTAATTCAGATAGTTGGTATTCCTGCCTGTTACACCCGGAACATCCGCTGCTTTTATTACTTCAGTATTGTATTTAATTAAGTAATATTCAGGATACTGCTTTTCAATAAGTGATATAAGTGAGTCGCGTTTCTGAGATGCGTTTAAAACCAATCCTTTCCAATCTGAAATTAATGATGCATCAGGAAACTTTTTTAAACTCTCCTCCGAAATTCTCGCCTCGTAAAAACTGATTTCCCTCTTGAGCCTGCGTTCAAGCTCAGATATTTCGGCCGGAATATGAAACTGGGTAGCTTTTAGCTCTCGGGTCGAAGCAAGCAGTCCGGCAACCTTGCTCTTTTCAGAATACTCAAATGCCTTTTCAAGGTATAATTTATTCCCGGTATTTCTATAGCAAAGATCAAAATCGCGGATGGTGAACAGGTAAGAATCCCTGTACCGGTCACCCAGTACAAGCCTGCTTTCGTCTTCACTTATATTGATCCTGACCTTTTCGATCAGTGAAATAATCAGCTCGGAAGTTTCTGACGCAGCCAGAAGATAGTCCATCTTGTTATTGTGGCGGTAAATATCCCAGAGTATGGTGTATTTAGCTTTTAAAACACTTATCGATTTCTGCACGGGTTCTATTAAAGCAATCTTCGGATTTTCAGTTGGCGAATAGACTTTCTTACCTGGGATTTCGGAAAAGAGCAGCTTCTGGATGATTTCAAGGCCCTTTTCTGATTCTCCGTTTTCTGACAGAGCCAGGGAATAACCAAGAAGGACCGGTTCCTTTAATGAAAAATCATTATCATGGGAGTTCAGATATGAAATGCATTTTTCATAGAGTCCAAGAGCCTTTTTAAGATCGACCTTATAATTCCTGAGGTATTCTGCATAATTCTTAAGAACTTCAAAATACTCCCTTGAATCAGGTCCATAGAACTTCTTAGCCCTCTCCAGTGCTTTAAAAATCAGTTCTGCACCCTTATTTATGTTTCCGGCATTACCAAGAACAATTGAAAAACTGTTCATAAAGTTCAGCGACAGAACGGAGTTCGATGTTCCTGTCTTTGCAATACCTTTATTGAAATACTCCTCCGATTTATCCTGACGTCCCAGAAAAAAGTAATTTGCCGCAAGACTGTTTAGCAGATTAATATAGTTTTCATCCTCCGGAAGTGAATATTCATTATAGATTGACTCTGCTTTCTCAAGATATAAAACAGCCTTCGAATAATCGGACAGACGGGCATGACATACACCGATATTTGAGTAGAGAATTGCCAAATCCATTTTATAGTTTTCTAGGGATCCTCCTGACAGACTTAAAGCCTTGTTTCCATAACTGATTGCTTTGTTGTATTCATTAAGCCCGAAACAGGCATTGACAAGGGATGAATATCCTCTCAGCAACAAGGGGCTTTTTTCACCATAAAGCTTCTTTTCAATTTCAAGTGATTTGAGAGTAAATTCCTCCATTCTCGCGAAATCGCCAAGTTTGCTATAAGCAATACCCAGATTGAAAAGACATTTAGAGTGAATAACTTCGTTGGTCTTCAGTTGTTCACACAATGATGCTGAAAGCTTCAGCCAGTTTATGGCTTCATCATTTTTGCCGGAAGAAAGGTAGTATACACCTATGTAGTACTGTGAATTTGAGGTGATAATATTATCATTATTTTCTTCTCTTAGGGTTTTAAGGATTAAATTAAGATATAACCGTGCCTTTACTGTGTCATTTACAGTTATGGCTGCCTGTAATCCTGAATTGAGCTTCTCAAGGTCCTGTCCGGAATTTCCAATTGCATAAGCGTTCCCTACCCCAAGAAAGAAAATAAAAATGAAGAATTTTATCCTGATAAGATTATTTAGGACCATCCTGGCTGCTGATTTATGTCTTTCCCCGTGCAAAAACGCAAGTTTACAAAAAATGTTATGACAAAACGCAAATTTGAAGATTTTAATTTATGGTAAGTATTTGATTTTCTTATCATAATAAAAAAAGTGAAAAAATAATTGATTTTTTGTTGTCACAAAACCGGGTGTTCCGACATGATACAATAGATTCATTACTGAACTACGTATTACCCGAAATAAGTATCAATGATAAAAAGTAAAAAAATGAAAAACCTGACTTTGAGAAACCTGGACGAGATTTTCAATGAGTATTCACTTACGGTTGAAGAGATGATTTGTGTAAAAGGCGGCAATGCCGGTGAACCTATTTTAAAACCATCCACTCCTCCCATTAAGATTTGATAGTGTTTTTTTGAAAGAGCCTGTTTTAACGTAACCAGGATTTAAATACATTTTTGAGAATTCATATTTGAAATTTGGTATTTCAGATCGGATAGATGCGAAATCCGATATCTTGAAGTATGTTTGGAAAATATCGAGCGTATTGCTCATAAATATCTGACACTTTGCTCTTTGAGAACAATTTTAAATAATATAAACTATGAAAACAATCGATTTTTCATACTTCATCGAAAGGTATAATGCCGGAGAGATGGATGAGGCTGAAAAACAATGGTTCAGGAAAGAACTAAAAGGCAACGAGAAACTCCGTAATGAGGTTGATCTGCGCAGAAAAACTGATATTGTTCTTAAAAATCAGGATCTGTTGAACTTGCGAAGTAAACTCAATGCTATTGAGAAGCAGAGGAAAGAACCTACACCGGTCAGAAAACCTTCGCGGTCGGTAAATATCAAGTATGCAGCTGCGATAGCCTGTTTCATAATAATTGGCAGCATTGCCCTGCTTTCCAACAGGAAACTTACCAATGATGAAATTCTTGACCGTTATTATAAACCTTATGAAGCCACATCCGCTTCAAGATCGGGCGTGACAGTAATGAATACAGATTACAACTATGCACTGGATTATTACAAAATCCGCGATTACAGGACCGCAGCCATATATTTCAATAAAGTGCTTAAAACTGATCCGGGCAACATGCAATCTGAATTGTTGAACGGAATCTCGAATTATGAAATACATAATTATCCCGAAGCCAGGGGATCTTTTTCAAAGGTTATCGACCACAAAAACAATTATTATATCGACCATGCCCAATGGTATCTGGCCTTGTGCTATATAAAAACGGATGAAAAGACCAAAGCAATTGAGCAGCTTTCTGATATCGAAAAATCAAAAACGATTTACAGAAAAGATGCCAGAAAGATACTTAAGAGTCTGAAATAAATCAGAACCGGAGACTGGATCACTGTCAAATTTAAATGTTGAATTATGTTTGATCTTTCGGGACACAGCAAGGGAGACTCAGGCGAATCCGGACCAAGAAACAAAGAGGCCGGACAGCCCAGGGAAAAAACAAGCCGGAGCATTATAAACTGTCCCTCTGTTTTGACAGGTTTGTCACGGGAAATGAGGACCCAGATGAATTCTATAGTGGCATTCTCATTTCTGTTGAATAATAAAGAGTACAGTGAAGAAGAAAGAGAAGAATTCAGTACGAACATATACAATTCCTGCGAACAGATAATATCACTTTTTGACAACTTTCTTGATTCTGCTATCATTGATACGGGTAATTCAGGAACAGAATCAGTGTTGTGCAATCCAAGTGTGGAGTTCGGCACTCTTTTTTCGGAGTTCAGGGAGATCCTTAAAAAGGAAAGATACAAGGATTTGATACTTGTTACTGACAACCAGTCATATCTGAATTCAGAATACCTGATTGATACAAACAGGGTCACACGGGTAATCCGGAATCTGTTCCAGAATGCGCTTAACAATACAAAATCGGGGTACATCAAAGTCGGTTATTCTATTAGGAATGACAAACTGACCTGCTTCGTCGTGGATTCAGGTCAGGGATTTTTTAAATGCAAAGAGTTTCTACAGAGTCAGGATTTATCGCAATCACTGTCAAAATTCAATGATACCTTCACTGCAGTTGGTTTGGTCCTGACAAGGAAGCTGATTCAAATGATGGAGGGATCATTATGGATTGAAAGCAACGGATTAACAGGATCGGGGATCTATTTTTCCATTCCGGTTTCCAGAGTTGTAAACCCGGAAGATGCAACGAATAAATTTTCAAACACCATGAGTACTATCTGATACCAGATGCTATTTCAATTCAATGTCTGAATGCCCTAGCATTAGCAAAGACAGCTGCCACCAAAGCAGCTGTTTTTTTATTTTTTGTATTCGATTATCTGAACTTCGGTTCGTCTGTTCAGTTTCCGGCCTTCAGAGGTTACATTATCACCTACAGGTGATGCATTACCATATCCTTTATATTTCAGCCTTTGAGCCTGGATCCCTGTCTCAACAAGAAAATCAAGAACAGCAAGTGCTCTCTTTTCCGAAAGATTGAGATTATGTTCGTTACTTCCTGTGGCGTCGGTATAACCTCCGATTTCAACCTTAAGTTCCTTGTTGTTCTTCAAAAGGTCTGACAATCTGTTCAGTTCGGCAAGCGATTCTTTTTTCAGCTTCCATGAATCAACTTCAAAGAAAACATTTGCAAGGAGCATCTTCTCCCCAACTCTGAAGGGACTGAGCATTATCTTTTTCAGGTAAGGCTCCATTGCAGTATGCTGGCCCTCAAGCATGAAATTCTCAGAATAAAACAGATATCCGTCTTTGCTGACATTCAATCCATAATTATTTCCCGACGGTAGACATACAAGAAAATTGCCATTACCGTCAGTAAGTTTGTTTATAACTGATTTTCCGGTTGAAAGATTTACAAGTTCATATTCTGCAATTAGAACCTGCCCTGATTCTTTATCCGTTACCTTACCCTTTAAATAAGAAACCGGATCAGGCTGAACCGCTTCATAAAGTTTGAAAGAGTAAATATTCTTCCCCTCTTTTTCATCTCTTTTTGTTGAAAAATATGCCATTTGTCCGCCCGACTCGATTGTAAGACCCATTTCATCATTGTAAGTATTTATCGGGTAACCAAGGTTTTTCGGATCTGTCCAGGTTGTGTCGTCAAGCATTCTTGAGAAATAGATATCAAGTCCGCCCATTCCTGGCAAACCATCCGAACTGAAGTAGAGGGTTTTTCCATCGAAATGAATGAAAGGCGACATTTCATCTCCTGTTGTATTTATTTTATTGCCCAGATTTCTGGGGGTGCTCCATTTCTTATTTGATTTGTATACGGAATACCAGAGATCTTTTCCACCAATTCCCCCCGGCCGGTTACTGGAGAAAAACAGCATATTGCCTGCTGCATTTATTGAGGGTTGTACCTCCCAGTATTTTGTATTTACAGGACTCCCGAGGTTTACTGGCATCGACCATTTCCCGTTACTAAGCCCTGAGAAAAATATATCACAGCTTCCAAGGCCACCCGGACGGTCACAAGCAGTAAAATACATATAGGTCCCGTCAGAAGATAAGCTTTGTGCTCCTTCATTCTGATTTGTATTAAGTGGAGCGCCGGCATTTAAGGCAGTTTTCCATACTTTATCGGAGAGGTAGCTCAGGTAAAAATCTTCCTGGAAAACAGATTTCCTCAGAACATTCTCACTGGGCCTTTCCTGTCTGGTAAACATAAGGGTTTGCCCATCAGCTGTTATTGATGGCCAGTATTCATCATTGTTTGTATTAATTCCGTCACCAACACTTTCCGGGCTGAACGGGACAGGATTCCTGACAGCTTCAATTGCAAACTGACAGTTTTTAATATTTCTGACAGAAAGGATTCTGTTCTTCTCTGAAATCTTCGGGACGGTCAGGTAAGCATTATAATGCACAAGTGCCTTCTCATACTGTCCCGACATCAATTCAGCCGTCGCCATATTGAAAAATGCATTAGGGTAAAAGGAGGAATCGATCTGAACCGCCTTTTGAAAATGTCCTGCAGCTTCTTTAAATCTTCTCTGTTTCAACAGAAGCTCACCCATCATCATATATGCTTCAAAAAACTTCCTGTCGGTTTCTATTGCCTGATTAAAGTACTGTTCGGCGTTGGCATAATCAATATAATCAAATGCCGTCAGACCTGCTTTATAAGCTTTCAGGGCTTTGGGAGAGGTTGTATGATATTGCTGGGAAAACAGGTTCCCTGGTATTAAGAAGGTTACAATAATGACCGTCACCAATATAATCAGCCTTTCTTTCATACTATGGGATATGCATGTACTTATGAATCTGAAGGGAGATTTTCCAGTGAGGATTTCTTTTGACATATTCAACAATTTCGGGAATGATTGATTTAAACCTGCTCCATTCAGGTTGCAGATAGAGCAGACATCCCTTCCCTGCAAGGCTTCGGTATTTTTCGGCCCAATTAAAATCATCGCCTGTTTCAATAATTACCTTTAATTCATTTGCTTCCAGACAGATATTCCCAACCGGAGGCATATTCTTTTTTGGTGAGAGACAAATCCAGTCCCAACTTCCGCTTAGGGGGTAAGCTCCTGATGTTTCAATAAAAGTGCAGATATTGCTTTTTCTCAAACCTGCACATAAATAATCAAGATTCCACATAAGGGGTTCACCACCTGTCACTACAACAGATTTCGTGCCGGACTGAACAGCATTATTAATTATTCTGTCGGTTTCAACCATCGGATGCATAAGGGGATCCCATGAAAAACGCGAATCGCACCAGTTGCATCCTACATCACAACCTCCAATTCTTATAAACCAGGCCGCTTCACCGGCATGATACCCCTCACCCTGAATTGTAAAGAACTCTTCAACAAGTGGAAGGCTGGTACCATCCCGGTCAGAGTTTTTCAGATATCCCATCTTTCAAAACGCGATTGTCATAGTTTTTATTTTCCGAAAAGAAGCTCATAATCCCTGACCCTGGCTTTTTTAACCCACTCTTCAGGGATTATTTTCCAGTTGTTCAGTGCAAGAGGCTTTATTGTACCCTTTGCCTCGAGGTTCTTGAGAATATAGTAGCGGAGATCTTTTTCGGTAGACCTAACAAGTCGGTCCGGAATATCCTTTGCTGAAATTCCGGCTGCCGAAAAATGACCTCCTCCCCCGTTACCCCTGTAGGAGTTTACAGCTACAAGGTAGGTTTTTTCGGGGTCGAACGTATTGCCATTTGTAAAAGATTTGATTGTCACCCTTTTGCCTTCAGGTTTGCTGACATCAATTGTGTATTCAAGTCCTGCTGCCGAATCGAAATTATATGGCTGATTTCTCAACCAGGCCTGACCGTTCTTCATAACAGGTTTACCATCTTTTGATACCTGAAATTTAAGCAGGTGATCACCAGGTCCCTTCATTGTATTTAACCACCCCGAATATGAAAATTCGAGGTACTTCTTTATTTCAGAGCCGCTCATTGACATAGTATAAAGCATATTTTCAAATCTGTACAGCTTGAACATATCGCTAACCGTTACAGGTCCAGCAGAAATCCTGACATCAAATGATAAAGGAGCTGAAAAAGATATGTCGGCCTTTGTAATGTCAAGCTGAACGGAGTGCACCATGTCGACAAATGGTGAAGAACCAAAATAGGAATCCCTTGAAGAAATTGATGCTTCAGATTTTGCTATCACTTTGCTGACATATTCCAGTATTACGTCTTTCTCAGCTGAGAACTCTGCCAGAAAAGCCTTATCAGGCTCATAATCGTTGACATTGATAATTTTACCTGTGACAGTTTTTTTCATTTTGCCGGATTTCCTGTCCTTGTGGAAAACAACATCAGCCCTTCCGATTTTTTCCGACCTGCTTCCTCCTTCCAGAACCAATACAGTGTCTCCCTTCGAATTGACAAAATTCTTATTCACAACATTATGGTTGTGTCCGCACATAATTATATCGAATCCGGGAACGTTCCAGGCGATGGCAGAGACACCGTTCTCATCATTATGGCTGCCTTCCACAGTCTGATCACCCCTCTCATCCCAACCCGAATGGAACAGACCTATTACAACATCAGGCTTTTCCTTAAGCACCTCCGGCATATAGGTTTTAGCAGTCTCAAGCATATCCCTGAATTCTATTCCTGAATAAAGCTCAGGAGGAAGCCAGTCTGGTACTGATGGTGTTATCATACCAATAACAGCTACACTGATGCCATTTTTTTCAATAATCGTATAAGGCTTGAAATAGGGTTTCCCGGTTGTCTTGTTTATGGCATTGGCAGCCAGCAACGGGAACTTATATTTCCTTACAAGCCTGTCATATACAGCATGTCCGGCCTCGATATCATGGTTACCGACTGTACCTGCATCATAACCGATGAAATTGAGTGCTCCGGCCATTATATGAGGTGATACCGTATCGATAAAGTTGTAATAGTAAACAGCCGGCTGACCCTGCAGATTATCTCCGTTATCAAGAAGAATGACTGGCCTCTCCCCTTTCCTTACCTGATTTACATAAGTTGAGACTCCGGCCAATGATGCCTTGATCTCTTTCTTTTCGATAAAATCATAAGGTAGAATTACTCCGTGAAGGTCTGTTGTTTCCAGAATTGTGATCGCCTTTTCCTCTTTTACCGAACAAGAAGCCAGTAGGAATGTAATTAAGACTAACTGCCAGATTAGAATTTTGGTTTTTAACATATAATTAAGTTTTAGCTGATGGTAATTTTTTTAGTTAAGATTTTATTTAAACCATAAACATAGGAAAGAATATTTACTTTAGATTATTTTTATAATCCGAAATGGAAAGCTCAAGGTTAATTATTGTTAATGTGAGTAGTGAGATCTAAAATAAGTTTATGGTTCAGACTGGATTGGAACAGGTCAGATTAAAACTTCCCGCACGGCTTAACGGGAAGAAAATAGGTGTTTTATGCCATGCACCAAGCATATCATCCGATTTTAAGCATATTACAACTATTTTATATGAAAGCAAGGAGTGTTTCCTCACAGGAATTTTCGGTCCGCAGCATGGACTCTTTGGTCAGACACAGGATAATATGATTGAATGGAACAGCAACAGACATCCTGTATATGGAATCCCGGTCTTCAGCCTTTATGGTGAAAACAGAAAGCCCACCTCTGAAATGCTCAGTGAAATTGAAGCTTTGGTGATTGATCTGCAGGATGTAGGAGCAAGATTGTACACATATATCTGGACAGTAAAGCTATGTATTGAGGCTTGTGCCGAATCTGGCTTACCTGTCTGGATACTTGACAGACCAAATCCTATCGGAAGACTGCCCTTTGACGGTCCTGTTCTGAAAGAGGAGTATTTTACATTTGTTGGTGGTGCTTCAATACCTTTATGCCACAGGATGACATTGGGAGAGATGGCGTTATGGATCAGGGAAAAATATTACAAAAACTGTGATTTAAATATAGTCTGGATGAAAAACTGGAAGAGAAATTCTCTTTACAGTGAATCAGGTCTGCCCTGGATACTTCCCTCCCCCAACATGCCTACCTTGAATTCAGCACTGGTCTATCCCGGTACCGTTCTGATAGAGGCTCTTAATATTTCAGAGGGAAGGGGAACAACTATACCCTTTGAACTGTTTGGTGCCCCCTTTATTGACCCGGAAAAACTAAAGAAAAACCTGGATCAGAGAAATATTCCCGGATGTGTTTTCCGTGAACATGCTTTTATACCGACATTTAATAAATTCGCTGGCATTGCATGCAATGGTCTTCAGATACATGTGACCCAACCTTCGCTTTTTTATCCGGTTGGAACCGCCTACGAGATCCTTGATGCAATAATTGAGACAAGCCCCTCCGGATCAATGAAATTCAAAGATCCTCCCTATGAGTATGAGTATAAGCTGCTGCCTTTCGATATATTGTCGGGGGATTCAGTAATGAGAACGTCTCTGATGAATCGAGTTCCTGCCGCATTTGAACGTCAGCGATGGAAAAGTGAAATTGATGATTTCAGGGAAGAATTCAGACAGTTTTCTGTTTATCCGGAATAGAGTTGATTACTTGTATATCAGGTTTATAATCTCCTGACTGCATTTGTAAGTTTTTCAATTAGTTGCTGAGGGAAAATAGGTTTCACAATATAATCATCAAAACCCGATGCAATTATTTTCTCCCGATCTCCAAGCAGACTGTAGGCTGTCTGGGCAATTATAATGACATCAGAACGGAATTCCCTTATGATCTTTGCTGCCCCATAACCATCGATAAATGGAAGCTGAATATCAAGCAGGATTATATCAATATCGGGATTTGCTTTTGCTGCCGCTATTGCCTCCCTGCCATCGCAAGCGATCAGCAGTGATGCTCCGGTCCTTTCAAGTATCTTGTTAAGATAGAGCCGGCTTGATACATCATCCTCGACAATCAATATTTTTTTTGTCCTTAAATATTCATTTTCCATTTGAATCAGCTTTATTCAAAAAGTCCGTCATCCCTGAGAAGAAGAAGAATTGCAGATTGAGGAACAACCAGGTATTTTTCATTGTTAAATTCGATCTCGATTGCGCTGTTCTGAAGGTATACTGCCTGATCACCCTCTTTTGGCTGCAAAGGAACATATTTAGGTTCATCGTTCCGGTTCTTCCATGGCTCATCCGTATCATTGACAGAGGGGATCGGATAACCCGGACCCACCTTAAGAACATATCCGATCTGCACTTTTTCATTTTCATTGACCCCTGGTGGAAGAAACAGACCGCTTTTGGTTTTCGCCTGTGGAACTTTAGGCTTAATCAGTATCCTGTCCCCGATAACTATCAGTTTCTGAAGATCTTTCTCATCAAGCAATACGCTCATAGGTTCTATCTTTTAGGACAAAAATATCAATTTCTGAATTACCCAGAAACTGTCTGGACATAAATAACTAATATTGTGATATGGTATGAACGAAAGTTCACTCTCTTTATTTCATTTATGAAACCGGACACATACCTGACTATCAAAGCTTTTTCGCAGGGCCTTTATAAAGAGAAGGGAAGCAGGTTTATGGCCCAGGCATGGCCAGTAACGACCCAGGAAGAGATTAAATCAATTCTGGATAGTATAAGGAAGGAGCATCATTCAGCAAAACACCATTGTTTTGCATGGATGCTTGGGCAAGACAGAAAGACGTTCAGGGTAAATGATGATGGGGAACCTTCAGGCAGTGCAGGCAAACCCATACTTGGGCAGATCAACTCCTATAACCTTACAAATATCCTGATAGTTGTTGTCAGATATTTCGGAGGTAAGCTTCTTGGTGTAAGCGGTCTCATAAATGCTTACAGGTCAGCTTCAGAATCAGCACTTAAGAACGCCGGAATCATAGAATTATGCAATAAGGATTACTATGAGCTCAGATTTCCTTATTCTGCGATCAATGATGTGATGAAAGTTATAAAGGATGAGGAAGCAGGTCAGTCGGAACAAATAATTGAGCTCGAATGCAGGATAATAATTAATTTCAGGACCTCCTCCAGGGAGCGGATTCTGAATTCTCTTTCAAGGATAGGAGGTCTGAGATACAGTCATAAGGGTACATTTTAGCTCCGGATGAATAGTTAAAAGTTGTAAGTAACTTATCAACATGCCATGAATAAGAGGCTTTTACTGAATAATTTTGCTTATATAGTATTTTACTTCTTCTAAATGGCTATTACAATGAAAAACAGAAGTTTGGTATCAATCGATGATCTGTCAACCGATGAGGTCCTTAAGGTCCTTGACGATGCGGCAGGATTCGAAAAGGATCCGGTCAGGAAGCTGCTTGAAGGCAAGGTAATTGCAACTCTGTTTTTTGAACCATCTACCCGGACCAGGCTTAGCTTTGAAAGTGCCATTAACCGGCTTGGCGGTAAAATTGTTGGCTTTTCTGATGCTGGTGTTTCGAGCGTTTCAAAGGGAGAAACTCTCCATGATACAATCAGAATGGTGAGCAACTACAGCGATCTGATAGTTATGCGGCATCCGATTGAAGGAAGTGCAAGGTATGCCAGCGAAATATCTTCAGTTCCGGTAATAAATGCAGGTGACGGTGCCAATCAGCACCCGACGCAGACACTCCTTGATCTTTACTCTATCCGCAAAACTCAGGGTACCCTCGATAATCTTAATATTTTCATGGTTGGCGACCTTAAATACGGAAGAACGGTTCACTCCTTAATGATGGCGATGTCGAGATGGAACACTACCTTCAATTTTATCTCTCCTGAAGAACTCAAGATGCCTGAAGAGTTTAAACTTTATCTGGAGAACCTGGGATTGAAATATTATGAGCACCTCGACTTTACTGAAATTATTTCAAGGGCGGATATAATATATATGACAAGGGTTCAGAAAGAGAGATTTTCAGATCCGATTGAATATGAAAAAGTTAAGAACGTTTACGTTCTAAAGAATGCCATGCTTGCAAATACGAAGCCTAATATGCGAATTCTTCATCCATTGCCCAGGGTTAATGAAATTCACACGGATGTCGACACTAATCCGAAGGCATATTATTTCGAACAGGCTCTGAACGGGGTCTATACTCGCCAGGCAATATTATGTTCACTTTTAGGAATAAAATAACAGGAGGGATACTATGAAAGAACCTAAACAGCTAAGTGTAAGTGCTATACAAAATGGGACTGTAATTGATCATATTCCTGCCAGGAACCTGTTCAAAGTGATTTCGATTCTTGGATTGGATCATATTCACAATCAGATAACTTTTGGGACAAACCTTGAGAGTAAAAAGCTGGGAAGGAAAGCTATTATAAAGATTTCTGATAAATATTTCGAGGATGAAGATATAAACAGAATTGCTCTTGTGGCACCTGATGCAAAACTGAATATTATCAGGGATTATGAAGTTGTCGAGAAAAAGGTTGTGGAGGTTCCGGATGTTATCGTTGGAATTGCCAAATGCATGAATCCTAAATGCATAACCAACTTCGAATCCGTTACCACACGCTTCAGGGTGGTCTCAAAAAAGAATGTATCGCTTAAGTGCCACTACTGTGAAAAGATCACGAATCAGGAAAACCTGCATATAATATAGATCCGCTCCCCCCCTAAACGGTTATTAAAATGTCTCATTATAGCCCCCTTCATGGGGTTGGGGGCTTATCTCAGCCTTTCGTATGATTTAACCAGTTTTTCATCTCTTTTTATTCCCATGTAAGCCAGAATGCCGGAAATAAGAATTAGAAAAGGAATGATCATTTTAAATCCGGGAACCGGTTCTGCCTGGAATTTCCCTGTGACCCGGAAGAAATAGAACAAAATTAATCCTACAAATAGTATTGTTAAAAGAATAACAATACCCGCTACTTTGAGCTGAACCTTCCTCTTCTTAAACAGAAAAATAGCTGAAAATGACAGGATGCAGATTAAAAGGATAATCACCGAGAGCGGAATTAAACTCGCAATAATTTCGGGGTTCTCTCCCGTCTGCGTTTTCCAGATTCCCATAAAGTTCATGTAATACTCAGTTCCTGAATTGTTAAAGAACTTTAAAAATTTTCCATTAAGGAATAACAGCGACATTATGGATGTCAATAACAAGAATAGTGACTGAATTCTCTGTATCATTTTTTCGGGATTATTTTAAAATCTGCAGTTTGAATTTACTTACCATTTTTGTGGAAATATACGGAATGATGGATAAATCAGAATCGGTTTTATAATAATTTAACATATTTTTCAATTTACAGGTTACATAATGACCTCTAAATGATCTACATTTGTCGCTTCCTGACCCATTGGATATTAGATGTTGAACTTTAGTTATTTTAAACTGTTAGGAGACAAGAATAAATTCAATTAGTATAAATTCCTATGAAGAAAAGAAACAATCTTATAATCACAATTCTGCTTATAGTTGTGGCTGCAGTGATAATACTATATCCTAAAATTAAACCTCTCCTGGGTTCCAAATCGGATAACCCGGGTATGGAAGCTCAGGGTTCTGGCAGAGGACCTGGTTCAGGGCAATCCAGGCAAGTGCTAAATGTGAGCGGTTTCCTTATAACCCCCCGTCAGCTTAATGATTTGTATAAGAGTACCGGTACATTGAAGCCCGATGAACAAGTTGAGCTTGCGTTTGAGACTTCCGGTAAAATAGTAGGTATTAATTTTACTGAAGGGACACGCGTAAAAGAAGGAGACTTGCTCGCAAAAATAAATGATAAGCCTTTGCAGGCGCAGCTTGAGAAGCTTACTGCCCAGAAAAAATTGATCGAGCAAAAAGAGTTCCGGCAGAGAAGCCTTCTTGACAAGGACGCCATAAGCCAGGAAAGTTATGATCAGATAGTTACAGAACTTCAAACTGTTCAGGCCGATATTAACCTTGTAAAGGCACGGATATCCGAAACAGAACTGCGTGCTCCATTTAACGGGATTATCGGTTTAAGGTATGTAAGTGAGGGGAGTTTCACAAATCCATCGACAAAAATCGCCAGACTGGTAAAAATCAGTCCTATCAAGCTTGAGTTTTCAATCTCAGAGAAATATGCCGGACAAGTTCAGATAGGTTATCCGGTTTCATTCACCGTAGAAGGGACGAACAAGACATTTGAGGCTTCAGTATATGCCGTTGATCCACAGATAGAAGAAAATACAAGGACGATAGTAATTAGGGCCCTCTATCCAAATAAGAATGAAGAGCTTAAATCGGGCCGTTCGGCTTCCATCACTCTTCTCCTTTCAAAGATTGACAACACAATAGCCATTCCATCAGAAGCTCTCATTCCGGAGATGGAGGGAGAAATGGTTTATATTTTCCGTAACGGAAAGGCTTCTGCTGTAAAGGTTCAGACCGGATTACGCACCGAATCGTTGATCCAGATTGTAGACGGACTAAAGTTTGGGGACACGTTGCTCACTTCGGGTATTCTACAGCTCAGGCAAAGCCTGCCAGTTGTTCTTGATACCCTGATAACAAATTAAATCATAAGTAACCAATTAGTTATGAGTCTATCATCCGTAAGTATAAATCGACCGGTACTCGCAACCGTTTTTGCAATTATAATCCTACTGTTTGGGATTGTAGGTGTCACCTTTCTCGGGATAAGGGAATTTCCGAGTGTCGATCCTGCAATTATAACAGTCAGCACCTCATATCCCGGCGCCAACTCAGATGTAATAGAAACACAGATAACCGAGCCACTGGAGCAGAACATAAACGGAATCCCGGGTGTACGCTCTCTTACAAGCATCAGCCGGCAGGGTGGCAGTAATATTACCGTTGAATTTGAACTTTCAGTCGATCTCGAAACCGCTGCAAATGATGTCAGGGATAAAGTCTCCCAGGCAATGAGATTTCTGCCGCGCGACTGTGATCCGCCTACTGTAGCCAAAGCTGATGCAGATGCCAATCCAATACTGTTTCTTACTGTTGAAAGCAGTAAAAGATCACTGCTGGAGCTTTCTGAGGTTGCCGATCTCACTTTGAAACAGCAGCTTCAGACAATATCGGGAGTAAGTGCCGTAAACATTTTCGGTGAAAAAAGGTATGCCATGCGTTTATGGATCGATCCGGTAAAGCTGGCAGGATACCAGCTGACTCCTATGGATGTACGAAATGCAATTAACCGTGAAAATGTTGAGCTGCCATCAGGAACAATCGAAGGCACAAACACTCAGCTTACAATAAGGACGCTTGGACTCATGACAACCCCAAAGGAATTTAATGATCTTATTGTTAAACAGTCGGGTGATCAGATAGTACGTTTCAAGGATATCGGCCGTGCCGAATTAGGGCCCGAGGATATACGCGGAATCCTTAAAAGGGACGAAGTCCCTATGGTTCAGATTGCAATTATCCCGCAACCAGGCTCAAATCATATAGATATTGTCGACGAGACCTACAGACGGCTTGATTATATCAGAAAGGATCTTCCTGACGATGTAAAAGTCAATGTCAATTACGACAATACTGAATACATTCGTTCTTCAATAAAAGAGGTTAAGAGTACAATATATATAGCATTCGCACTTGTTGTAGTCATTATATATTTCTTTCTCCGCAGCTGGAGGGCGACGCTGATTCCGATACTTGTCATTCCCGTATCCCTTATTGGTTCCTTCTTCATTATGTACCTGGCAGGGTTTACGATAAATGTTCTTACTCTGCTCGCCATTGTTCTGGCGATTGGTATTGTAGTCGATGATGCCATTGTTGTTATGGAGAATATTTATGTCAAAGTTGAATCGGGATTGAACCCTGTTGAAGCAGCATTGAAAGGTTCAAAGGAGATTTATTTTGCAATTATTTCGACTACAATAACACTTATCTCTGTCTTTTTTCCGATAGTATTCCTTCAGGGAATCACAGGCCGTCTTTTCAGGGAATTCAGTATTGTAATGGCAGGTGCAGTAGGAATATCAGCATTTCTGGCACTTTCACTTACACCCATGGTCTCTTCCAAACTGTTAAGACATGAAAAAAGACACAGCTGGTTTTTCAGGAAAACAGAACATTTTTTTGACAGATTGAACACAGTTTACAAGAATTCATTAGGATCATTTCTTAAACACCGCAGGTTTGCATTTGTTATCCTTGCAGTTTCTCTGGGGACTGTTTTACTCCTCTGGAATACAATACCTTCGGAAATGGCACCAATGGAAGACCGTTCACAGATCACTATCAATACTTCAGCTACCGAAGGAGCAACTTATGAATATATGCTTGCCTATTGTGATGATATCGCAAAGCTTGTCGAGGAAAAGGTACCTGAACGACTGAGTTTTACCACAATGGTAAGAGGTGGTGGTATGGGAAATATCAGAATTATGCTTGTGAAACCTGATGAAAGAAAAAGGTCCCAGCAGGAGATTGCTGATGCCTTAACGGTTGACCTGAGAAAAAAGACAAAGGCAAGGGCATTTGTAATGCAGCAGTCAACGTTTGGCAGCAGGCGTATGGGAATGCCCGTTCAATATGTTCTGCAGGCCACGTCTATTGATAAGTTAAGGGAAGTGCTTCCAAAATTCATGGCCAAAGTTATGGAAAGTGATATTCTCCAGATGGCTGATGTAAACCTTAAATTCACAAAACCTGAATTAAGAATCCATATTAACCGTGAGAAGGCCATTACCCTCGGAGTTTCAACTCAGAATATCGGGCAAACACTTCAGCTTGCTCTCAGCGGACAGCGTTTCGGATATTTTTTCATGAATGGTAAACAATATCAGATACTCGGAGAGCTTGCAAGGGCTGATCGCAATAAACCGCTGGACCTTAAATCATATTATGTTAGAAGCAACAGTGGCGAGATGATCCAGTTTGACAATCTGGTTACTCTTTCGGAGGAGACTGCACCTCCCCAGCTTTACAGGTATAACAGGTTTGTTGCCGCAACAGTTTCTGCCGGTCTTGCCAAAGGAAAAACAATGAGTGAAGGACTTGCTGAAATGGACAGGATTGCTGCTGAAGTTCTTGATGATTCTTTCAGAACTGCCCTTTCAGGCGATTCGAAGGATTTTCGTGAAAGTTCATCAAGCTTAATGTTTGCATTTATGCTTGCATTGATTTTAATCTTCCTCGTTCTCTCTGCGCAGTTTGAAAGCTTTAAAGATCCGTTGATAGTTATGATGACAGTGCCGCTGGCTCTAACAGGTGCTTTGATCTTTATGTGGTACTTTGGCATTACAATGAACATTTTCAGCCAGATAGGCTTAATTATGCTCATCGGCCTTGTATCGAAAAACGGGATCCTTATTGTTGAGTTCGCGAACCAGAGGAAATCTGCAGGTATGTCGAAAATTGATGCAATTAATCATGCCGCTGCTTCGAGGTTCCGCCCTATTCTGATGACAAGCCTGGCAACCATTCTCGGGATTTCGCCTCTCGCACTTGGTTTGGGTGAAGGTGCACAGAGCAGGATTGCGATGGGAACAGCCGTTATTGGCGGGATGGTCTTTGCTACTTTCCTTTCCCTTTATATTGTTCCGGCTATTTATACTTATGTATCAAGTGAAACAAAAAAGAGCTCTGATGAAACCCATATGATCGACAGGAATCAAAAAAACGAATAAAGATAGTTTCCAAACATGTGTGGTTCAATCATACCATTGAAATAAATTATGTTATGATGAAAATAAAGTTACTTCTATTTAATACAATATTTTTTCTTGTTTCCTCAGAAGTTCCAGGTCAGATTGTTTACGATCTGAACGGATGTATCAGGACAGGCCTTGAGAATAACTTTTCGCTTCTGATTGTAAAAAACAGTGAAACAATTGCAAAGAATAATTATACTCTCGGAAATGCCGGGTTCCTTCCAAGTCTGAATCTAAACGGCAGACACAGCGGGACTATAAACGATATTACCAGGAATCAGACTGACGGCAGCCAGACTACCAGTGACGGGGAACGCAATACTACCACATCAGCAGGTCTTGCGATGGATCTCACTATTTTCAATGGCTTTAGTGTGCAAACAACATATAAAAAGCTGGGTGAACTAAAGCAAATCGGTGAGCTTAACACCCAGCTCGCTGTTGAGAACCTGGTAGCTGACATTATTTCGGGATATTATAATTATATTGAGCAGACAATGCTATTAAAAAACCTGCAATATGCGGTGGTACTGTCAAAGGAACGATTACGGATTGATGAAGATCGTTACCTGTTGGGCTCAAGTTCAAAACTACAGG
>DOTV01000041.1:52011-52227 GCA_003520925.1 Bacteroidales bacterium
TTATTTCGGGATATTATAATTATATCGACCAGATGATGTTTTTAAAGAACCTACAGTATGCATTAGTACTTTCAAGGGAACGGTTGCGTATTGATGAAGATCGGTACCTGCTCGGGGGAGGTTCAAAACTGCAGGTTTTGCAGTCGCGGGTTTATCTTAATGCTGACAGTTCAAGGCTTTCACGCCAGTTAGAAGTAGTCAGGGCAGCCCAGATAC
>DOTV01000247.1:0-3428 GCA_003520925.1 Bacteroidales bacterium
CATGATGCTGAACATTCACTTTTTGATGAAGTACATACCCCTGGCATGGGATTATACGAGGACAGGGTCAATATCGGCACCCGTACTGATAACCTGAAAATGGAGGTCAGTGATCTGTCGAGGTTTCATCCGCAGTGGCTTCATTACAAACTTTCGGCGAATCCCGAGTACCGGATAAGATTCGCTGACAGGGCATGGAAGCATTTTTCAGGTACAGGAGTATTCTCACCCGACAGTGCTTTGAAAAGACTAAATAAAAGAATCAGCGAGGTTGACCCTGCAGTAATTGCCGAATCAGCAAGGTGGGGCGATGCAAAAAGAACGGGAGCTCCTTACACAAAAAACAAACAGTGGCTTCCGGAGGTGGAAAAGATCCGCAACAGGTTCATTCCTTTAAGGATGAACATAGTGATTGAACAGCTTAAGCAGGCCGGACTTTATCCGATGATACTTGCTCCTGAAATCAAAAATCTGAATAAAATTCTGGATGAATCAGAACTAGTTTTCAGTTCTCCAATGTCAGTCAGGATTGAAAATCAGAACAGCAAGGGTACGATTTATTATACTCTTAATGGCGCTGATCCCCGAAAAACCGGAGGTGGGGTCATTAAAGGCGCAATGATGTCGCTAAATGCAGTAATTCTTAACATTGCCGCATCAACACAGGTCAAAGCCAGAGTGTTGTCTGACGGGCAGTGGAGTGCACTCCGGGAAATCAGTTTTATTAATCAGAATGAAGATTATAGCAATTTGAAAATAACAGAACTGCACTACCATCCTCCTGACTTTATTTCAGGCACAGATACCACATTGGGACAGGATCTTGAGTTCCTTGAATTCAAGAATACAGGCAATAATTCAATTAATCTGGGAGGACTTGTGCTGGATTCCGCTGTTCATTATATTTTTCCGGAGAGGAGCCTTCTACCTCCAAGACAGTTTTACGTAATTGCTTCCAAACCAAAGAAATTCTTCAACTATTACGGCATGCTTCCATCGGGAAATTACCAGGGAAATCTGTCAAATACCGGAGAAGAAATACTGTTGAACGATACGAAAGGATTTGAATTGCTTGATTTTGTTTATGACGATTCTTCACCATGGCCAACAGGAGCCGATGGAGATGGATTTTCTCTATCCTCCTCAGTAATTAACCCAACAGGTTTTCCCGGTGATTATTCATACTGGACACTGGCGGTCGTAAAGGACGGCACCCCGTTTGCTGACAATATTCTGACTGTCCCTGAGCCGCCTGGAGCAGGGGATAACGGGCTGCTGACAGCTTATCCAAATCCTACTAATGGAACCGTAACACTTCAGCTTGAGACGGATGAGGAGGTAAGCAGGATGGATCTGATTGTATTCTCTGTTACCGGTAAAATAATAAGACATTTTACTATAGGAAATCCCGGATTGATAGATCTGGCATCATTTGGCGTTCCTTCCGGAGTATATATTTGTAAAGTCACAACACCAAAGTATTCATCAAGGACTGCAGTTATTCTTACTAAATAAAAACGTCATGAATAAAAGTTCAATTCTTACCTTTCTTACTGTTATTTTATTAACAACAGGTGTGTATTCACAGAAACTGAAACCCAGACATACATTTTCCCTGGGAACAACCGAGTTTCTTCTTGATGGGAGTTCGTTTCAGATCATTAGCGGTGAAATGCATCCGTCAAGAATTCCGGCATCATACTGGCGTAACAGGATCCAGATGGCTAAAGCTATGGGATGCAATACAATAAGTGTCTATATTATGTGGAATTACCATGAACCTCAGGAGGGTGTTTATGACTTTGAAAGTGAAAGCCGAAATCTTGCTGGGTTCTTCAAAATCGTTGCTGAAGAGGGATTATGGCTGATTGTCCGTCCGGGACCATACGTTTGTGCTGAATGGGAGTTCGGAGGCATCCCTCCGTATCTTCTCAGGATTCCTGACATTAAGGTCAGGTGCATGGATCCAAGATATATGGCAGCTGCTGAAAAGTATATGTCAAAGCTCGCAGCAGTGATCAAACCATTCCTGATAACTAATGGAGGACCTGTTCTTATGCTGCAGGTCGAAAATGAATATGGCTCCTTTGGCAACGACAGGAATTATATTTCAAGGCTTAAGGATGTCTGGGTAGAAAATGGAATAGATGTACCCTTTTTTACAGGTGACGGTCCGACAACTTTTATGCTGGAGGCCGGAACTCTACCGGCCTGCGCAGTTGGTCTGGATTCGGGGAGCCAGCTCTCTCATTTTGAGCTTGCTGCCAAAATGAATCCGGGTGTTCCGGTATTCAGTTCTGAAACATACCCTGGCTGGCTGACACACTGGGGGGAAAAATGGGCAGGGACCGATACAACTGATTTGCTTAAAGAGGTTAAATTCCTGATGGATAACAGAAAATCATTTAACCTTTATGTAATTCACGGAGGAACCAACTTCGGCTTCACAGCTGGAGCAAATTCAGGCGGGAAGGGTTACGAGCCAGATGTTACAAGTTATGACTATGATGCCCCAATAAGTGAACAGGGACAGCCAACGCCAAAATTTATGGCACTCAGGAGGCTTATTGGTTCTTATCTGCCAAAGGGGAAGAAACTGCCGCCTATTCCAGAGGTGGTTCCGGCTTATGAAATACCTTCAATCGGGCTTACTAATTTTACCTCTGTATGGGATAATCTTCCACAACCTGTCAGTTCAGTCCAGCCAAAGCCTTTTGAAGCTTATGGTCAGGATTATGGTTTCATTCTCTATAAAACAGAGCTGATTGGTCACAAAAAAGGCAAACTCACCGTCACAGATCTTCACGATTATGCGACTGTATTTCTGAACGGAGAGTTTATTGGTACTCTCGACCGCAGGGAAGGTATAAATTCAATTGAACTCCCTGAAAGCAAGGCTGTCAGACCTGTTCTTGAGATTCTTGTCGAAGGAATGGGACGGATAAACTTTGGCCAGAACTTAATCGACAGGAAAGGCATCACTGACAAGGTTACGCTTAACGGAATGACCCTTATGAACTGGGAGGTATACAATTTGCCTATGGATGAAAAATTTATTTACAACCTGAGATCATCAAACAGGAACCCGGGAAAGAAAGGCATATTCTTTAAAGCTAACTTTTTTCTTGCAGCTGCGGGAGATTCTTTCCTGGATATGTCGAACTTCCAGAAAGGAATTGCCTGGGTAAACGGTCATAACCTCGGGAGGTACTGGAATATCGGACCGCAAAAAAGGCTCTATTGTCCGGCTTCATATTTAAGGCAGGGGACAAACGAAATGATAATCTTTGACCTTCTTCAGACAGAGCCGCAGATAGTTGTCGGGTTTAAAACAATGGAATAAAACAAAGTGGCTGTCTTAAATGCTGAAGCTTACCTTCCAACCCCCCAAGGGGGGCTTTATAAATATCATTAAATCAATAAGTCCC
>DOTV01000247.1:3803-11987 GCA_003520925.1 Bacteroidales bacterium
TGAATATCAGCAAACATATCACCATCCCTGCTCTGATCCTGCTCAACAACCATGTATTTCATTCCTGCGATATCTTTTACGGCAAGGATCTCCCTGAAATTTATCACACCTTCACCTACCGGGGCAATATCATCCTTGATCACGTCAAAGTATGGCGGTTGTTTTGTGTACCCGTCCTTGAGATGGAAAAGCTGGAATCTTCCGGGATACTTTTTAATGATATCGACCGGGTTATGTCCTGCCTTGGTTGTCCAGAAAAGATCAAGTTCCATGGTCACAAGGTTTTTATCAAGCTCAGCGAGCATAACGTCAAAATACGGCACTTTCCCTTCAACCGTATTGAACTCAAAATTGTGGTTGTGGTAACCGAATTGCAATCCGAATTCCTTCATCACCTTGCCTATCTCGTTCCAATTGGCTGCCATTCTTTCGTAGCTTGAGATTGTAGTACGCATTTCTTCGACTATCCAAGGCTGGATACAATATTTTGCACCGATCTTCGCATGATCTTCGGCCATTTTTTTTGCGCTGTCGATAGTAACTCCGGCACCTTCAACCTGAGTATGGCTGCTAATGATTTCCATTCCAAGGTCATTCACAAGCTTTTTAAATTCAGCAGGTTCATAGCCATAGAATTTGCCATTTGTATAGTCGGCGAGCTCAACAAAGTTGTATCCGTAATCTGCAACTTTCTTAAGTGAACCAGGAATATCTGTTGCCATTGCGTCACGTATGGTGTAAAGCTGAAGTCCAACCAAGGGAGGGGCGGTTTTACATCCATATTGTGATATCAGGATTGCACCCATTGTGCCGGCGGCGGATAGTTTCAGAAATTCTCGTCTGGATTGTGATTTTTTCATAGTGCTGGTTTTGAATGATTATATAAATAGCTTATCGTTTATATGAAATTAGTTTATAAAAATAATACATTTCCTTTTTATGATAACAGCAGGCTGTTATTTTTCTGCCCGGTGCCTGCTTGGTGAATGACCAAACTGAGACTTAAACAGCCTGCTGAAATACTTGACATCCGAAAACCCTGTTTTAAATGCTGCTTCTGATACATTGTACCCGTTATCAAGCAGCCTAGCAGCAATGTCAAGTTTCAGTCTCCGGATGAACTCCATGGGGCTGTATCCCGTAAGTCCCTTGATCTTGTTGTAGAATACTGTCCGGCTTACATTGCAGTGATCAGAAAGAACATTTATTTGAAAGTCGGTTGCATAATTATCCTCGATAAATTTTATTGTCTTTTTGAGGAACTCACCATCCTTTGAGCTTATTTTAATGTTTTTATCCTCTGCCTTTTTACCAAGAAAATAGGCCAGGACTTTCGCTCTCTGATTTAAAAGATTAGAGACCACAGTTCTCAGATAATCCATATTGAAAGGCTTCACAATATATGCTTCTGCACCTGTTTCAATTCCTCGAATCTGATCCTTTATATCACCTTTTGAGGTAAGCATTATTACAGGGATATGACTGGTAATAAAGTCTTCCTTAAGGTGCCTGGTCATCTCCATGCCATCAATACCCGGCATCCTGATGTCAGTAATTATGATATCCGGGTTCATTGTTCTTGCAAGATGAAGACCCTCCTCACCGTTTTTTGCTCCGATTGTTGTGTAATACGACTTCAGAGCCTGGCAGATATAATCAAGGATTTCATTATTGTCTTCAACAACAAGCAGAACGGGCTTGTCTGCCTGATCAGATACCCTAATCCTTATATCATCTTCAGTATTTTCCTCGCTTTCCCTCGAATGGGTATATTCATTAACTGACAAGGTCATCTCATCCATGGCGATTCCCGGAGCATCTTTAAAGTGATCATTCCCTTTTAAAAGTCTTATCGTAAATATACTCCCCTTCCCGACAACCGAAGAAATCAGTATCTCACCCTTATGCAAACGGGCCAGCTCATAGGAGAGGGAGAGTCCGATTCCTGTTCCCGCAAAATCGCGGTTGCTGAGAATTGTGTACCTGGTAAAAATATCTGAAAGGCTTTTTTGGGGAATCCCCGGACCTTCATCTGCCACTGAAATGTCGATTGAATCTGCTTTCTCCGATTCAGCTATCCTTACAGAAACTCCTTTTCCCTGGTTGGTGAATTTGATTGCATTTGATATTATATTATAGATGATAATATCAAGCTTATTCGGATCTGCAAACACCTTAAAAGATTCAAAATCAGAATTCAGGGTGCATTTAATTCCCTTGTGTCTGGCAAGCGGTCCGAAACTTTCAAAGATTTCACGGGTAAAGGTAACTATATCAAACTCCCTTATTTTTAAAATCATCTTATTGTTCTGTATCTTCCTGAAGTCAAGAAGCTGGTTGGTCAGATGAAGCATCCTTCTGGCATTTTTAAGCATGATGCCCATCTGAGGCTTTTTCCCCGACTGCAGGCTCTTATCGGCAATCATATCTTCAAGGGGACCAATAATAAGAGTCAGTGGAGTTCTGATTTCATGCGATATGTTGGTATAAAACTGGAGCTTGAGTTCATTTACTTTCTTCTCAATAGCCAAATCATTTTTATACCTGTTGATACGTGTTATGGCCTTATAAATTAAGATAACAACAGCCATTAAAAGACCTGCATATAAAAAATAAGCAAGTCTGGTTTTCCACCATGGTGGAGATATGCGGATATTAAGGATACGCTCGGATGAGGCAGATTTTCCTTCGTTCATTATTGACTTTACCCTGAACACATAACTGCCGGGTGACAGGTTGGTATATGTTGCCCTGTGCTGATTACCGATATTGTTCCAGCTGGTCTCAAAATTGTCAAGCTTATAGGTATATTGAACCTTCTGGGGGTCAAGAAAATCAAGTGCAGAGAAATCAATGCTGAAACTCGACTGAGAATATCTAAGGATGAGTTCATCTGAGAATGAAATACTCTGTTTCAGTGGAGAACCCTTTTGCCCCGGAGTCACCAGTTTATTGAATAACAGGAAGTTTGTGAGCTCAATGCCTGGGACGTTTTGTTTCGGGGCCAGTTTTCCTGCGTCGACAATTTCAATTCCCAGGTTTCCTCCGAAAACCAGTTTCCCGTCACTTTTCCTCCAACAGGTATTCTCTGAGAAGCTGTTAAATCCCAGTCCGTTAACATTATTATAGACTTCTGAATTACCAGTTTCGGGATGAAGGCACACAAGGCCGTTTTCAGTACTGTACCATATTTTGCCAGTACTATCCTCCAATATTCCGTAAACAATTCCGTAGCTGATTTCGGCATCGGAACCATAATGTCTGAATGAGGCACTCTCTCCATTATATCCCTGGTAGAGCTCTATACCTCCTCCGAAAGTTCCGAGCCAGATCCTTCTCCCGGAATCTTCAAAGATGTGTATTACATCATTGTATATAAGACTTTTATCATCAGCGGGGTTTTTAAGGAAAACCTTAAACCGGTAGTTGCCTGACTCAATATCCTGTTTTTCAAGAAGATTTACTCCAAATGCGGTGGCTATCCACAGGTTGCCTGATGAATCAACGAGCAGGTGCCGTATCAGGTCGCTCGATAAATTGCTGTTTCGCTGATTAATCCGTTTAAATTTGAGGTCTTTGCCCCCGGGATTAAACACCAGACTCAGCCCATTTCCATAGGTACCTATCCAGATATTATTCATCCTGTCCTCGCACACAGAATAAATATTATTATTCCCTATACTCGAACTGTCGCTTGCAGAAAACATAAATCTTCTGAAGCTTATGTCAGAATAGTCACGGGCAAGTCTGTCAAGCGGACTGGTAGAAACACTTAGTCCGTACCCTTTTGAACCGATCCACAAATACCCTCTGGAATCACTCAGAAAAGTGTAGGTTATATTCCTGAGCGACTGATTTCCGATACCAGGCAGGAAAGTGAAAAGCTTTTTTTGTTTCAATGTACTGTCGAAGAGGTGAATTTCCCCCGCCTTTGTTGAGACCCATAGATATCCGTTCTGATCTTCAATGATCGCCCTTGAAACATTGTCGAGTACGTCGGATGGCTCCTTTACAAGCAGATGATGTTCAAATGCCTTGTTTTCAAGAATTACTTTTTCAACTCCACCAAGAACCTGACCTGTCCCGATCCACAGCTGTCCTGATCTGTCTTCTGTAATGCAGTGTACAAAATTTGATGAGATAGTGTATGGATCTTTTGGATCATTCCTGAAAAAATTAAAATTATCAGAGCTCCTGTCATAAAGGCCAAGACCGCTTCCATGGAGTCCAAGCCACAGGTTATCGTGGGTATCCTCAAAGAACTGAGGTCTTTCAAGGTCCGTAAGGGGTTTTATTTCAACCGGAGTAATCACATAAAACCTTGTTTCAAGGCTTTTAAGGTCAAGCCTTGTCACTCCGAATTCGAGTGCTGTAAGCCACACCTGATTATGCCTGTCCTCATATATCTTATCCAGGTTTTCTGAATGGAATTTTACATTTTGCCACTCTTTGCCGGAATCTTGTGTGATCATCAATCCCTTATTCCTGAATCCTGTAATAATCTCCCCTGTTCGTGTACGGTATAGATGAGATATTCTGTCTGACCTGAATCCAGGGAAACTCTGTACTGAGATAATCCTTGTACTGCCTTTTCTTTTATCAAGGACCATAATTCCGCTTTCTTCAGTCCCAAACCATATCTCACCCGGCGTTTCGCAGACCGCCGAGAATGATAAATCCGGATATTTCAGGCTTATTACCGGATCAGATTTCCCTATTGCGCTGAATGGAATCAGGCTTAAACCCTTTTGTGTCCCCACCCAGACATTATTTTCAGAGTCCCTGTGGAGGAATTTAATATGGTCATCTGATATCGGATAATCCCCTTCTGTATTAAGCTGCAGAACATCATATGTCTTATCCGGACCGTTGTATTTAAGCTGATAAAGCCCCGATTCAGAAGAACCAAGAATAATAATATTATCCGAGTATTGAAGGAAAAACTTCATTGCTCCGTTGTGTACATCGGGTCCTTTGTACAAAGGAATTGAATGAAAAACTTCTGTTACCGGATTGAAGAAATGATAGTAACCGTCATATGTTTCGAGCCAGATGAAACCCTGGTTGTCTTCCCAGAGTTTTGTAATCCTGTTATTTGTAAAACTTGAAGGATTGCCGGGGCTGCTTCTGAAAATTTTGAATTCATAACCGTCATACCTGTTAAGTCCATTCCAGGTTCCGATCCACATGAATCCCTTGCTGTCGAATAGAATACTGTTCCCGGTATTTTGCGAAAGTCCGTCTTCGGATCCAATATGGTCGAATCTGAATATGTTCTGTCCCTTCGCTTTTGCAGGGATTAAAACCAGGATAATAATTGCTGTAATTCCCAGGATTCTTTTCATTCTCAGGGATTGTATTCTCAAAAATAGCATAATCAAAGCCATTTCAATCAATTTGTCTACCTAAAACTGATAATTTATATACCACGATTCTGACAGTAAGTTGATAAATTAGATCATATTAACCTGACATAACCTGGCCATTTTATGAAGAGAACTCTTTCCTTACTGATTTTTGTTACGTTTCCTGTTCTTCTGAGTTCTCAGAACGCCTGGACCAATATAGTGGATCATGGAGCCGATCCATCTGGGAAAATAAAATGCACAGATGTTATTAATAATCTGATTGACAGTCTGTCCGGTACCGGGGGTGGCACTCTGTTTTTTCCGTCAGGGATCTTTTTAACAGGTCCGATAGTAATGAAGAGCAATATTACACTTTATATTGATGCAGGATCTTTTGTAAAGTTTTCTGATGATTTTGATGACTACCTTCCTATGGTACAGTCAAGATGGGAAGATGTAAGAGTTAAAAATTTTAAATCGCAGATCTACGCTTATCAGTGCGAGAACATTTCAATAAGGGGTGACGGACATTTTGAGGGACAGGGTAAGAAATGGTGGGATTTCATGCGAAGTATAATGTCAGGTCAGCCTGCCGATAATAAATGGCAGGAGATTTTCAGGAAGGAGAATAAGGCGCTTCTTGCGACGAACCAGTATATAAAAGGTAAGAACAATTTTCTAAGACCGCCGATGGTAACAACTTATGAATGTAAGAACGTACTTATTGAGGGGGTTAGCTTTTCAAATCCTCCTTTCTGGACAATAATGCCGGCTTTTTCAGAAAACGTTACCATAACAGGCATAACAATAGAAAATCCGGGCAATTCTCCCAATACTGACGGTATAGATCCATCCTCGTGCAGGAATGTACATATTTCAGATTGCCATATAACCGTGGGCGATGATTGTATCGTGATTAAATCAGGTCGGGATGAGGACGGACGGGAAGCCGGGAAACCTACTGAGAATATTACAATTACAAACTGTACAATGCTTGAAGGTCACGGGGGTGTTGTAATCGGCAGTGAAATGAGCGGAGACGTCAGGAGAATTACTATTACTAATTGTGTCTTTGAAGGTACAGATATCGGTATCCGGATTAAAACAATGAGAGGAAGAGGCGGCATTGTTGAAGATGTAAGGGTTTCAAATGTCACGATGTACAATATCGTGAATGAAGGAGTGCTTATTACATTAAGGTATCAGCCTACTGATGCAGAACCTCTCTCAGAGAGGACTCCGGCAGTTAGAAATGTTCATCTTTCAAATATAAACATCCGTGAAGCGCAACGGCCGGTTGCAATCTACGGACTTGAAGAGCGGGCGGTATCAGGCATCTCATTCAATGATATAAGAAGCTTCTCAAAAAAGGGAGTATTGCTCGAAAACACATCAGGGATAAGCTTCCATGACATTGAGATGAAAATCTCAGAGGGGAGCCCTCTCGAGGCAAAAGATTCACAGGAAATATCATGGGATAAAGTGTCAGTATTATCTCCTGTCGGGGAGATTCCTTACATGAAACTTTCAAATTGCCAGGATGTGCGTGTTACCAACTGTTACCAGCAAGAAAAAATCAGTACCTTTATAATAAAGGATGGTAAATGCAAAAACATTTACCTGGTCAATAATATACTGCCTGGCACATTCTTGCCTGAAATTAAAAACAATAAAGAGATCATTACAAATAACAACATTACTGCAAAATCATTCTAACCCATTAATTTATGAAGTTTATGAAAAAGATCCCCTTCAATTGCATTTTAGTCCTCATTTTACTGTTTCTGTTTTCAGCAGAATCATTTGGACAGAATGCCAGAACAATTACCGGAAAGGTAACTGACTCCGGAGGAGCAGCTTTACCGGGTACAAACGTAATAGTACAGGGTACAACGACAGGAGTTCAGACCGACATAAATGGTAATTATTCGATTACTGTTCAGGATCCTGCCTCTGCCATCCTGGAGTTTTCATTCGTAGGCTATTCAAAAACTCAGATTCCAGTCGGAAACATGAGTAAAATTGATGCAGTCCTGAAGGAAGAATATACCGGGTTGGATGAGATTGTTGTGACCGGTTACGGAACTCAGAAAAAGAGCGATATTACCGGCTCTGTAGTTTCAGTTTCAAACGAACAGATAACTGCACGCCCTGTGAACAACGTTTTCCAGGCTCTCCAGGGAAAAGCAGCAGGCGTCGATATTACAACCTCCCTTCGCCCCGGTACACTGGGAAGCATTTCAATCCGCGGCGCTCGTTCGCTTACCGCTTCCAACTCACCTCTTTATGTTGTTGACGGAATTCCCCTTATTGCGTCCGGGATAGAAACACTGAACGAGCAGGATATAGAATCCATCGAGATACTTAAAGACGCTTCGGCAACTGCCATTTACGGTTCGAGAGGCGCGAACGGAGTTGTACTTGTAACAACAAAACGTGGTACGGATGGACAATTTCAGCTTAACTATTCGGGTACCCTTTCAAACGAACAGATGATTTGGCGTTCCGGATATATGAACGTTGCAGAATTCATGGAATTCTCGCGCTGGGGAGCATATTATGCATCTTATAATGCATCCACCGGCCTGTACTCCAGATTGCCCGGTAATACGCCAACCCTTGCAAATGATGCAACTATTAATTATTTTACAGCTGAACCTACTGCCTGGCAAAACATACAGAAAGGATGGGCAGGCAGCACTTGGGATCCCTCCCTCGTTGAAACATTCGACTGGTTAGGAGTGGTAACACAGCCTGCATATACCCAGGAGCATACCATCAGCGCCAGTGGCGGTACAAAAACAATGAAGGCTTACGGTTCATTAGGTTATCTCAA
>DOTV01000247.1:12364-15202 GCA_003520925.1 Bacteroidales bacterium
TACCAGGACTATGGTCAGAGCGCAACAGGAGGAAGCTCCAACGTAACTGGCGACCTGATCTCGGCAGCGGCAAGGATTGAACCTTATTCCCTTCCTTATGATGCAGAAGGAAAACTTATCGTGCATCCGGGTGGAAAAGCACGCGTGTGGAATGTTATTGACGAATGGAAATACTCAACCAACCAGCGCGAGACACTGCGTATTCTTGGCAGCCTCTTTACAGAAGTTAAGCTCTTGAAAGGCCTGAGGTACCGAATGAACTTCGGCCCCGATTTCCGCTTCTACAGGAACGGCTGGTATAACGACACCAAGTCAATTGTCAGGGAACTCAGCGCTTCCAATGCCAGTGTCTCCAATACTAAGGACTTCTCCTACACTATCGATAACCTCCTTTATTACGACAATAAATTCGGAGCCCATTCAATAGGCATCACACTGCTCCAGACAGCATCTAAATGGACAAGTGAGTCGTCGAGCATTACCGGTCAGGGTATGCAGATCCCCAGCCAGATGTGGTACAACTTCGGATCACTCACAAGTGCCCAGCTTTCAGCCTGGAGTTCCGGCCTTTCTGAATCCCAGCTCGAATCGTATATGGCACGTATGAATTACAATTACAACAATAAATACCTGCTTACATTATCGGGACGCTGGGACGGCGCTTCACAGCTTGCTGAAGGAAATAAATGGGCTTTCTTCCCCAGCGCTGCAATTGCATGGCGTATAGACCAGGAAAACTTCTTAAACGGTGTTACCTGGATCGACCAGTTAAAGCTGCGTTTAGGCTTCGGGACGGTAGGTAACTCAGCCGTAGACCTTTACTCAACAAAAGGCGCAATCACTCAGCTTACAGTGCCCTTTGGCACGGGTACCGAAACAGGTTATACACTTACTAGCTCTGTGGCAAACCCCGATCTTGGTTGGGAAAAGACAACCCAGTATAACCTTGCTGTTGATTTTTCTTTCCTGAAAGGGCGGATTAATGGTACCATCGAAGCTTACAGGTCTTCCACATCAGATCTTCTATTAACTGTAGCCCTTCCAAGCGTAACGGGTTATACCGCAACAATTGCAAATGTGGGTGAAACAAGCAACAGGGGTATCGACCTCACTTTAAATGCCAATCTTTTAAACATAAGCGATTTCTCATGGGATATAAGTGCAACCGCGGCATGGCAGAGGGACCAGATAGAGTCACTGATGAACGGCAAGGAGGATATGGTTGCAAATAATTGGTTCATAGGCGAATCGATCGATATTATCTACGATTACGAAAAGATCGGCATCTGGCAGGATAATGCAGAAGACCAGGCAGAGATGGCGAAATTCAATGCAAACGGATCCCAGTTTGCCCCTGGCAAAATAAAGGTAAAAGACAAGAATGCCGACTATCGTATCGACGGCAATTATGACAGGGCTATCATTGGCAACACACGCCCGCGCTGGACACTAGGACTAACAAATACCCTCAATTATAAAGGTATCGATCTGTCTATGTTCATTACCGGACGGCTCAAATATTTGAGAGGGATAGGCCAGGGCCTCACAGGGATGTATGGCGATCAGCGTAAACTCGATTACTGGACGCCCGACAATACCGATGCCGAATACCAGAGGCCGTTTATGAGCGAAGCAGGCGGCGATACTTATGCAGGCACCTATTATAAAGATGATTCCTGGATAAAGATCAGAAATATATCGCTGGGATACCAGCTGCCAAGGACCCTGTTAAACAAGGTTAAGATAAACAGCCTGAAAGTCTTTGCACAGATACAGAATGCAGGGATGCTATGGTCGAATAATAACTTCATGGATTCCGAATATGGTACTCTCTATTATAACCGCGGGTACGTAATCGGTATTAACGTGGGATTCTGAGAAAGTACTGAATGAATTTAAACCAAAAAATAAAAATACACGAGAGATGAATAAGTTTTTAAAAACCATATCAGCACTTTGGGCAATAATACTGATTGTATCAGGTATCAGTTCATGCACAAAGGATTTTCTTAACGAAGAGCTCAAGACCCAGAGAAACACCGATTATTTTAAAACTCCCGAGGGGATTGCCGACCTTGCCGATGGCTTGTACAACAACTACAGAAACTTTTTTATGGGCAGGGAGCAGTCAGTTTCCACCACCCAGTGCGGTACTGACGAATTCATAGTTGGAGGCGATCAGGCTCAGCAGACATGGAACGATTATAACTCCAATCTGGGTTCCATAGTTCCTAATGTTCCAACTTCTAATGTTACAAAAACATATGAAATTTGGGACATGATGTACAAGGCAATCAGTGATGCCAACATGCTTCTTGCAAATGTTGATGCAGCTATTACTGATCCCAATAAAAACAAACTGTATAAAGCTGAAGGGTCGTTCCTTCGGGCTTTCTCGTATTTCAGACTTGTACAACAGTACGGGCCTGTTGTCCTGAAACTGGAGCCATCCTCTGGCGTTGAAAGGTTCTTTGAACGCGCAACGAAAGAAGAGTGTGTTAACCAGATAATCGCCGATTTCAGGACAGCATACGCAGGACTTCCTGATGCTGAAGCCCTCGAAGGAAAGCTTTACAAGGATGTGGCAGCACATTACCTGGCAAAAGCTCTTCTCTACAGGTGTTCTGAAATAAACAACGACTGGAACTCTTCGTTCAAAACAGCAGACCTTGCAGAAATAATAACACTTACAGATGAGGTTATTGCGCATCATGCGCTTGCACCAAATTTTTCCGATATTTTCGCTTTCACGGGACCTGACGGAGCAAACGAGAAACTCCCTGAGGTGATCTTTGCCGCACAGTTCTCCAGCACAACTACCATCGCTGCTGATGGGAA
>DOTV01000247.1:15464-29109 GCA_003520925.1 Bacteroidales bacterium
GGAAACTACAACCATCTTCTTTTTCTTTCGGTATATCAAACACTTACCGGCTTTGTACGAGATATAGCAGGCGGACGTGAATACCAGAGATGCAGGACTAATGAATATGCTTTCAACGTGTTTGACATGGAGAACGATTCGCGATTCTGGAAAAGCTTTAAGACTAAAGCTAATCTTAACAATATCTCGAACCTTAGCCAGCTTAACGGAACAGACCCGAATACAAACACTGCTGTAACGTATGCGCAGGGCGACCTGGGATTGATTTACATAATCAATAAGGCGGGCGATACCAGGTTTAGTGATCCTACTGCCGGAGGAACCCCAAAAGTAAAAAGTACACATACCGGAGTTTATTTCAATAACCCGGTTACCGGTAAACCCACACCTCATGTATATCCACGCTACCTGGCCAATGGAAGCGGTTACTTAAAGCTGCCCGGCAATGTCAGCAGGTTCCCGTCTCTCAGCAAATGGCTTGACGGATCCCGCCCGGCTGTCGCAGCAACTGCTGGACGCCGCGATGGGATCTATGCAAGGGTTGCCGAGACATATCTCATTAAAGCTGAAGCCCTTATCCGCCAAAACAAATATACTGAAGCTATTACGGTTATGAATATTGTCCGGGCCCGTGCGCAATTCAAGAATGGTGAAAACAGGGCTGCATACAAGGATGGTGGTGCCGCAGTGCTTACAAATTCAAATGCACCGCTTAATGCAAACGGCGTATTGATAAACTCATACTGCACTTCAAATTCATATTACGAATCGCTTAATATTCCTGCGACGACTGCTGCTTCGGACATTACAACCGGTATTACTCCGGCTAGCCTTCCGGCAGTTGACGAGGCTATTATAACAACACTCGGCTATACAACTGATTACGACAGAATGATGTGCTTCCTTCTCAACGAGCGTTCACGTGAGCTCTACGGTGAACTTTTCCGCTGGGAAGACCTTGCACGCACTAAAACTCTTATAACACGCGCAAAGGCTTTTAATGAAGGATCTGTTGCAGCTATCCAGGATAAACATTTACTGCGCCCGCTGCCACAGACTTTCCTTGATGCTATTTATAATGCTGAAGGGCGTGCCCTTACTGCTGATGAAAAAGCAGCAATGCAAAATCCGGGTTACTAGGTAAGAATTATTGGGTTAGTTTGGGTGTAAAAATGGTATTACTTCAGAGATACTTAGGCAACTTTCAGTAATACCGAGTGTGAAAAGAGACTCTGGCAGGGAGTCTCTTTTCTTTATACTTTACCCCATCCCTGAAGGGGGGTTGAAGAAAAGCAAATAAATAAGTCCCTTTCAGTGCCTGCCTGCCGAAATGCCAGCCTGGCTGACGCAGGAGGACAGGTCGGATTTAAGGGCTGAATAATAAAAATAGAACTTATGTATAGAATTACCCTGATTTTATTGTTTATTATGGTGCCTTCCTGCAAATCCTGGACACCTGGTAATAAAGTGACTTCCGCAGACCTGAAATGGTCTGTAAAAATGGCAAATTCGATAATTAACCGTTCTGACAGCCTTATCTATTACGTCGACAGAAATCCTAAATGGGCATATGATGTAGCCTTCCTTGGAATGGCAATCGACAGGCTTGGAGATATCGATCCGAAGTATTCAAAATATATGGAGGATTGGGTAAATTATTTTGTCGGACCCGATGGTTCTATAATTGACTACAGGAAAGAAGAATACAACCTCGACAGACTATTCCCCGGCAGGAATGTAATGACACTGTACCAAAGAACAAATGACATCAGATATAGGTATGCTCTTGGAAATCTTTTAGGTCAGCTTAAAGACCACCCAAAGACGAAGTCGGGAGGTTACTGGCATAAAAAAATATACCCCTGGCAAATGTGGCTCGACGGGATCTTTATGGGATCCACCTTTATGGCTCAGTGTGCTTCAGTGTTTGATGCACCTGAGTGGTATGACATTGCATGTAACCAGGTAAAAATGATTTACGAAAAGACCCTTGACCAAAATACAGGTTTACTAATGCATGCATGGGATGAGAGCAGGCAGCAGAAATGGTGCGACCCGGAAACCGGGAAGTCACATTATCCCTGGAGTCGTGCAACTGGTTGGTACACAATGGCTATTATTGATATCCTTGAATATCTTCCTCAGGATCATCCTGATCGCGATGAACTGATAGAAATCCTTAACAAAACCTGCGAAGCTATCCTTAAAGTACAGGATAAGAAATCGGGTCTGTGGTTCCAGGTGCTTAATCAGGGTGGGAGAGAAGGTAACTACATTGAAGGTTCAGGCTCAGCAATGTTTTCTTACGTATTTGCAAGAGGTGCCCGTAAGGGTTACCTCGACAAGAAATTCATCCGGATTGCCGGGAAAGCCTTTGATGATATAATCAGAGAGCTTATAACGACTGATGAAAAAGGATTTCTAACTATGCATAATATATGCGGCGGATGCGGACTTGGCGGAAACCCTTACAGGGATGGATCATACGAATACTATATAAACGAAAAACGCGTGGATAACGATACCAAAGGTGTGGCACCGTTCATCCTTGCGGCCATAGAATTGGATCGTTAACCCCCCAACCCCCCTGAAGGGGGCTAAATTCAAAATAGACGGAGAATGTGCCTGTAGTAGATATTATCGAAAACACATTGTGAAACAACTTCTTCGTGTTCTTCAAGCAGCCTGAAGTAAATATCCATTTTCTGAGCTGCCAGTTTGTAGGCCACATGTATAAGCTGCCTCATATTTGGATTATAATATGGGTTACCCTGGTCATGTCTCAGGGAAGCTGCAAATTTGCTACCGTTCCAGACCGAAACTTCCCCTGCTGAAGGCAGCTTATTAGTATCAATATCTATAACATCCGCATAGGGTGCACATAATTCCTCAATTTTCTCAAGTGAATGAGCATATATCTCCTTTACAAATTCGAGCGCTGTGCCCCCTGCTTCTGCAAGCCCTGTTACTTCTTCAAGCCAGGTTGTACCCGCAGTCTTAAGGTGTACACCTTTATTATGCTTTAAAAGAAGTGATCTGATATGCGGATATATTGCGAACTTATCAGATCCTGAATGAACACTGATCTTGATGTTTTCAGGCAGCCCGAATTCATTTGCGGCAAATGACACAACCATTAGATCCTCTTCGAATTCAGATGCAAATCTCAATGGATCCCCGGCATAGTCAACACCTTTATTGAACCGGCCTGAAAACTTTGGGGCAATCGTTTGCACAGGGACTCCCTCAATACCAAGCATGGCAAGGATAAAAAATAACTCCACCGGTGTCTGGGGCTGTGCAACCTCATCCATCGATACTTCTGTTATGAAATTACCGGCACCTTTCGATTTTTCTATCTTCCTGTAAATCTCACCTGCTTTCTTTGCTGCGAAAAGATATTTCTCAGCAATATCAGCCAGTTGCTTCAAAGAGCACTTCAATGATTTTTTGATCCCCGGAACCTCCAACTTACCGATATACTTACCGGCATTATCTATGTATGTAGCTATTTCACCATCAAAAGCGCGTTTCCCGATATATGAAGCAACATCAATAGTAAAAAAGTCGGAACTGGGGATGAATTTGTCAACAGTATCCAGGTTAATATGGTCCGCATCAATAAAATATGGTTTCTTAAAGGCTGCTTTTCTAACCGCAGAATCAGCTTCAATCCTTACATCCGATGGCTGAGTCCCTATTATAAGATGCTCTCTGTTTGACTTGTTCCATACAGGTGTAATGTCAATACCTTTTTTCCCTGCCTCGGTTATTGCCTTGAGCTGGGCATGACCCTGATGACCGAACCTGTCACCCAATCCTATTGAATACTTCCCCAGTTTCTTCATTCTTAAAATATTAAATGATGATTTTCATGATCAAAGTTCGATTTTCTTCCATTTAGGGACCAGAAAATGCATTACTGCCCAGGCCAGAAGGTATGCTATTGCACAGAAAACAAAAACCAGGGTATAAGCGGTAATCATGTTACCCTGAACGATTGGTGTCTGGATGGCTTTTAACTGATCGTACATAACAGGGTCAACCGATTGTATCTGCTGAGCCACTTCTGATGACAGATTGTGCAGTTCAACTTTATCAAGGTTTATAATATCATCGTATTTGTTAACCAATGTCATCGATTTGATCTTTTCAACATAACCTCCCAGATTTTGCCCTTGAGCTTCAACCCATGATTTGGCAATACCAGCACTGCGGTAACCATCGAAAACCCAACCTGAAATTTTATTTACAAAAATACCTCCGAATCCGCCTGCCATTCCCCCTATTCCTGTAACACTTGCCACAGTCTTTTTGGGAAACATATCCGATACTGTTGTAAAGATATTAGCCGACCAGGCCTGATGGGCCGCGGTTCCGATTCCGATAAAAAACACCGGCATCCAGTAGCTTACTCCACCAAGCGGCTGTGCAAGAAGCACAAGCAAGGGAGCCAGAGCAATCAGAAGCATGGCTTTCATACGTCCGGCATAAGGCTCATATCCCTTGTTTATGAAGTAAATGGGAAACAATCCTCCGGTAATACTTCCGACGGTTGACAATGTATAGAGGACAGCAAGTGGAAATGCGACCTGCAACCCTGTCATTCCGTACTGGGCTTTAAGATAAGCAGGCAGCCAAAACAAATAAAACCACCAGACACCATCAGTCATGAATTTCCCAAAGCTGAATGCCCAGGTCTGTCTGAATTTAAGCAGCTTAAACCATGGTACCTTTTCGGTTGTCTCCGAAACCTTACTTTCTGTTTCATCTGTATTATCTGAGTGGATGTAGTCAAATTCCGCTTTCGCCAGACGCTTGCTTCTGGAAGGTATCTCATATAGCCAGAACCAGAAAATGAGCCATGAGAACCCTATCGCCCCGATAATTAAAAAAGCTGCCTGCCATCCAAGATGCTGAACGATCCAGGGAACAACCAGCGGGGCAAGAATAGCGCCTACATTTGTACCTGAATTAAATATCCCTGTGGCCAGCGCTCTTTCTTTCTTGGGAAACCACTCTGCAACGGTCTTGATAGCGGCCGGGAAGTTACCTGATTCACCAAATCCCAGTAATCCGCGGGCTATCATAAAGCCACCGGTACCTCTCGCCAGAGCGTGCGACATGGCGGCGAATGACCAAATAATTAACGACCATGCATAACCCATTTTTGTACCCAGCCAGTCAATAAGCCGTCCGGCAAAAAGCATTGAAATGGCATAAACAAACTGAAATACTGAAACAATATTGGCATAATCGGAGTCACTCCAGTTAAACTGAACTTCAAGATTATCTTTCAACAGGCTAAGTACCTGTCGATCAAGATAGTTTACTGTTGTTGCAAAGAAAACCAACGCACAAATTGTCCATCGGTGTTTCCCGAGCTTCTTATTGATGTCGACCATTTTTGTTTAGGTTAGTTAGTGAATTAGACGTTATATGTTGTTGAAGCTGTTGTTCCACCTCGGCCGGTCCAGTTTGTATGGAAGAACTCACCCCTTGGTTTGTCGATACGCTCATAGGTGTGGGCCCCAAAGTAATCTCTCTGGGCCTGAAGGAGATTTGCCGGAAGCCTCCCGCAACGATAGCCGTCGAAATAACCGAGAGCTGAAGATATTGCAGGAACCGGTATGCCGTTTATTGCAGCGGCAGCTACAACGTTTCTCCATCCTTTCTGAGCCTTTCCGACCTTATTACTGAAGAAAGGGTCGATGAGGAGGTTTGTGATTGCTGGATTTTTCACAAAAGCTTCCTTTATCCTTCCAAGGAATACTGATCTGATAATGCAGCCGCCCCTCCACATCAGGGCAATCCCCCCATAATTCAGATCCCATTTATACTCCTCTGCAGCAGATCTCATGAGTGCGTATCCCTGTGCATATGAAACTATCTTGGATGCGTACAAGGCATCTTTCAGGTCGGCGATGAATTCTTTTTTATCCTCAGGAACAAAAGAGGCGGGACCAGACAGAACTTGAGATGCCTTTACTCTTTCTTCCTTTAAAGCCGACAGGCATCTCGAGAATACAGCTTCACCGATAAGAGTGAGAGGAATTCCCTGATCAAGCGCTGCCACAGCAGTCCATTTGCCAGTACCTTTCTGCCCTGCAGTGTCTAGAATCTTATCTACAAGCGGTTTGCCATCTGTGTCTCTGAATGCGAGAATGTCCCTTGTAATCTCAATCAGGTAGCTGTCGAGATCACCTTTATTCCACTCTTTGAACACTTCATGCATTTCATCTGCACTCATATGAAGCAGATCCCTCATTATCTGGTACGCTTCGCATATAAGCTGCATATCACCGTATTCAATACCGTTGTGGACCATTTTAACGAAGTGACCGGCCCCATTTTCTCCTACCCAGTCGCAGCAAGGTGTCCCGTCTTCAACTTTTGCGGCAATTGCTTGAAAAATAGGCCTGATTTCAGGCCATGCCGCCTTCGATCCACCTGGCATAATTGAGGGACCAAGCAGGGCTCCTTCCTCTCCACCCGAGACTCCTGTACCGATATAAAGCAAACCCTTGCTTTCAACCCAGGAGGTACGGCGGTTGGTGTCAGGGAAGTGAGTATTTCCACCATCAATAATTATATCCCCATTTTCTAGATAAGGAATCAGTGTATTTATCATGTCATCCACCGCACTTCCGGCCTTAACCATTATCATAATCTTCCTAGGCCTTTTCAGCGATTTTACAAGCTCCTCAATGGAATGGGCCCCTGTGATTTTCTTGCCTTTTGCCCTGCCTCCAAGAAAATCATCGACTTTCTGAATTGTCCTGTTATAAACTGTAACCTGAAAGCCCTTGCTCTCCATGTTGAGCACGAGGTTTTCGCCCATTACTGCCAGACCTATTAATCCTATATCCGATTTAGTATTCATAGAAAAAATATATTAGTAAGTTATCAAAGTCATAATATGTTAAGCTTCACCGGTAAAAAGTAATCCTTATTTCCTATTTCACTATTTCTGTTTTTCCCTATTTCTTCCCTATACCTCATATCTTCCTGTAATATTCCTTTACCACTTCATCCATCACCCGGCTTGTCCTGGCTGCAGTAGTCCCTGTGCTGACAACTTCTGCGTCTCTTGAAAGAGCTCTGACTATCTGCTCAATAAGGTAGAATTGTATGTTTTCCGGCCGCTCGTTTACAAATTCCTGTCGTCCGCTGCTGTTTTCCAGGACTATTGGTTCGTAAGTAAATGTAGAGGTTTTTATTATTCCCTTTTCACCAACCACCTCAAAATAATCCCTGTTTCCCTCACGGCTGGTACTAAAACTCCATAAACCTGATCCGACAATATTATCCCTGAATAAAAAATTTGCTGAAACAAAATCCTCAGCAGAGTAATTACCGGCCTGGTTTATAACCAGTGATGATACTTTCAGAACCGGACCGAAAAGAAAATCTAGGTAATCAAGTTGATGCGATGCAAGGTCAAAAAAATGACCGGCACCAGCGATCTCCGGTATCACACGCCATGGAAGCCTCCCTGCTTTTTCATCTTCTGATGGATAGTTGAATATCTGAAGATTGGCAAACCTTGGTTTTCCTATTTCTCCCGCCTCGATAAGTTCTTTAATTTTCAGAAATCCGGGTAGAGTTCTTCTGTAGTATGCAACAAAGACTTGCAATCCAAGCCTCTCAGCTGTTTCATTTATCTTCAGACACTCCCCGTAATTTAAGGCCATCGGTTTCTCTATATATACGGGTTTTCCGGCATTAAGCACTTTGATAGCGTACCCGGCATGGCTGTCAGGGGGAGTTGCAATATAAACAGCATTAACCTCTGTGTCATTAATAAGACTGTCGGCATTATCATAATATCGGGGGACATTATGGCGTGATGCATAGTCACGTGCAAGTTCCGCATTCCGTCTCATTACAGCAACCAGCTGAGAACCCTGAACCTTATTGAAGGCCGGACCGCTTTTTACCTCAGTAACTTTCCCGCACCCAATTATTCCCCATTTAATCATTTAAGCCTCTCTTTTGACGACCAAAGTCCGACTGCAGGATTTGAAATAAAAAAAATTTCTTCCCCTCCTGCAAGCTTATTAAAACCTTCATTAAGTTTTGCCGGATCATATTTCTTCATCATTGTATTAATATCTGAATATTTAAAATTGACAGATTCAATTTCGGCTTTTGTCAGATAGCCCGGACAATAGGTAATTGAAAACCTCCCCTCGGAGCTGCCATGAATAAGATGTGCTGCTGCACTGAGATTGTTTTTAAGCTCGTCATTCTCATCAGTCGATTTTAAAATTGAAGGAGTACCCTTATAGCCATATTTCCTTATCAGCCGATCTATCTCCCTGTCTTCACCGAATTCTTTCATCCCCGGAGCAAGAATTATCAACTCCCCATTATCGGCCATGGCCATCCTGGTCCTGTAAATGCTCTTGTTCCCGAGCCAGGTACTCTTGAATTCAGCCGGATCAAGATACACTACCACCTTCTTAAGAGGTTTGTCCAGAACAGTGAAATTGACTTTCAGAGAGAGCTCTGAAGCCAGTCTGAATACCTCATTGTCATCGCCGATAAACAGACCTCTTATAACAAGCTTTCCGGTTTCGTCGCGTCCGACAACTGTTTGAATATAAACGACCGGAAGATGTGTTGTGAAGTTCTCTGAGGCATAGTTGAGAAGCTTCCTTACAGGAGTATCTGCCTTGCCCATCATTCTCTCCATACCGTAAACTGCACCTATGAAATGGCTTTTATTTATTCCTTCAGGGCCGCCGGTTCCCACGAAAAGGTTCTTGTTATAATTTGCCATACCAACCACCTCATGAGGCACCACCTGCCCTATTGAGAGAATTAGATCATGCCCTCCGTTGATCACTAGCTTGTTTAACTGAGCCGGCCAGGAGTAACTAAGCTTTCCTTCGGTTATTTCTGAAACAAATTCACCAGGCACCGTGCCCACAGTTACGACATCCCGCCTCCAGTCATGTATCCGGAAAAGATCCTCAGGTACGCCCTTGTACATTTCAGATATTTCTTTTCCTGTCATTGGAGAATGAGTGCCAAGAGCAGGAAGTACATCCTTAAGGTTTTTCCTATAATAATTATAAATAAGGGTTGTAATATCACCCGATCTGGAATGGAACCTTGTAAAATCAGGAGGAACAGCAAGAACCTTCTTCCGTGGACCAAGCTTCACAAGTGAAGAAAAGACCCCATACTCAAGATCATTTGTGCTCATTACACTGTTTTCAGAACCTGATTGATAGTAAATCATAATATTGTAAATTACAATTAATTCATATTAGCGAAAGGCTTCAGGCATCGGGCATCAGGTGTCAGGTGTAATTAATAGCCCCCAGCCCCCTGCCAATCATACTCCTGAATAGGCACTGAACCCTCCATCAATTGGTATGATGATTCCCGTCACAAATTTTGAAAGATCCGAAACAAGGTAAAGCAGTGTCCCTGTCAGCTCTTCAGGTGTACCGAACCGCTTCATCGGAGTTCCATTCAAGATCTTTTTGGCTCTGGGGGAGAGGTCTCCTGTCTTCTCATCAATCATAAGAAACTTATTCTGATTCGTAAGCAGGAATCCGGGAGCAATTGCATTGACCCTGATCCCGGTTTGCGAAAAATGGACAGCCAGCCATTGTGTGAAATTATTAACAGCAGCTTTTGCAGCCGAATAGGCTGCAATCTTTGTCAAGGGCCGGTATGAGTTCATTGATGAAATATTTACTATAACTCCCGACTTCTGTTTTACCATATCAGTGCTGTAGACCATTGATGGCAAAAGCGTTCCTTTGAAATTAAGATCGAACACTTTGTCAAACCCTTCAAGCTTCAGGCCAAAGAAAGTATCTTCAGGATCCTCTGACTCTGAACCGTCCATTTTTTCAACTTTGGTGGTTGCCGCTGGCGAATTTCCTCCTGCTCCGTTTATAAGTATGTCGATCCTCCCGAACTTCTCATTAATGATCTTTTTAGACGCCTCCAGAGAGGATTTATCTGTAACACTTGCTGAAAGTCCTAGCGATGGGGCTTTAAATTCAAGCTCTATCTCCTTTGCCACTCTTTCGGCAGCCTCTTCATTAAGATCAATGATCACTGTCTTTACTCCCTGAAAGGCAAGAGCCCTTGCCATTTCAGAACAGATAAGTCCGGCACCACCCGTAATTACAGCTATTTTATCTTTTAAATTAAGTTCGTTCATAATTTTTACTTTATATTCAAAATTGTTATATCTCTGTGGTTATCTGTGTCTTCTCTGTGGATCTCTGTGTAACTAATTCTATAAAACTTACACAGAGTGACACTGAGGTTTCACAGAATGACACAGAGTTTTAAAACCCGAAATACTCTTTTGCATTCTTATATGATATCCCTTCAATCAGGGGTTTCACCAATTCTTCTTCGTCTGGTATAAAACCTTTTTCGATTTCACTGCCCACAAAATTGCAGACAATCCTTCTGAAATACTCGTGTCGCGGATACGACAGAAAGCTTCTTGAATCAGTGACCATCCCCACGAACCTTCTCAGAAGTCCCAGCGCAGCCAGATCTTTAAGATGCTTTTCCATTCCGGTTTTCTGATCAAGGAACCACCATGCTGCACCGTACTGAACTTTAACCGGCCTGGTTCCGTCATTGAAATTCCCTGCCATAGCCACCATCATTTCATTGTCGGCAGGATTAAGATTGTAAAGTATAGTTTTTGCAAGCTGATCCGAATCATCAAGGGTGCTGAGGAATCCCGACATTTTTAATGCATCCTGGGGAACACCTATTGAATCCCATCCCGTATCCGGTCCCATAAGACGGAACATTCTTGAATTGTTGTTCCTCATCGCACCTACGTGAAACTGCTGGGTCCACCCTCTTTTATGGTTCATCCTGCAGAGTTCAAGCATCACTGCGGTCCTGTATTTTTCTGTCTCATCAGCCGAAAGCCTTTTTCTATTCATAAGACTCCTAAAGATCCTGTCAGCTTCATCAGCTGTGAATTGGGCAAAATAAAACCGGTCGAGCCCGTGATCAGAGAGTCGTCCGCCAATATTATGGAAAAACTCATGCCTTTTGTCAAGGGCTCTGATCAGAGTCTCAAAATTGTCTATTGAAGTTCCCGAAGCTTTTTCAAGTTTTAAGATATATTCCCTGAATTTGACCGGGTCATCAGTTTTAACAGCATTATCAGGGCGAAATGTGGGAAGCACCTTCGTTGCGAATGATCCTTTAAGCCTTTTATGATATTCAAGGGAGTCTGAAGGGTCATCTGTTGTACAGATCACCTCTACATTCATTTTCATGATAAGTGATCGTATGCTGAAATCTCTTGTGCATAACATTTCTGAAGCTTTTTTATAAATTGCTCCGGATGTCGCAGGCGACAGCAGATCGTATATTCCAAAATATCTTGCAAGTTCAAGGTGTGTCCAGTGGTACAAAGGATTTCCGATTGTCGCAGGTACAGTTTCAGCCCATTTGTCAAACTTCTCAACGGGAATTGCACTGCCTGTACAATACTTCTCTTTAATGCCATTTATTCTCATAGCCCGCCACTTGTAATGATCTCCCTCAAGCCATGCCTGTCCCAGGTTATCAAACATTGTATCGTCAGCTATCATGGCAGGTGACAGATGACAATGAAAATCGATAATCGGCTGGTTCTTTGAAAATTCATTATACAATCTCCTTGCAGTTTTTGTCTCAAGAAGAAAATCTTCATTGATAAATGGTTTGTTCATAAAGCTAAAAACATTAGGAAATAAGACAAATGGCTTATGAAAAATGTATGATCACGAAAATAGCAATACCAGCGTAATAATCCAAGGCATTCAGATAAAAGAGTATTATTTAATCACCATTATTGATTGCAGAAATTATTTGAAGCTTTAATATTGTTGTCTTTTCCTCAAAGATTGTATTTTTGAAGACGGAGGGAGTAATTAGCAGATCAACTTAAATGCAATGATATGAAAACTGAAATCAGGTATGCAGTGCATCCAGCAGATTTTAAAAATTATGACACTGTTAAACTCAGGAAGGAATTCCTGATTGAAAATATTTTTGTTCCCGATGAGATTTCACTTGTTTACTCGATGTACGACAGGTATATTGCCGGAGGGGCAATGCCTGCAGGTAAGTCTCTTCAGCTTGATACATCCGATGATCTTAAGGCTGACTATTTCCTGGAACGAAGGGAAATGGGTATTATCAACATAGGAGGTGAGGCTGAAATTGAAGCCGGAGGTGCTGTTTTCAAAATCGGGTTTAAGGAAGCCCTGTATCTCGGCAAAGGGACTAAGGATGTTGTATTTAAGTCAGCAGACAAACTGAATCCGGCCAAACTTTACATAAACTCAGCGCCGGCTCATCACAATTATCCATCGAAGAAGGTTACAAAAAAAGAAGCTGAAATTACGACACTTGGTTCTCCTGAAGCTTCCAACAACAGGATAATAAATAAATTGCTTATCAATAGTGTCCTTCCAACCTGCCAGCTTCAGATGGGGATGACTGAGCTTAAGCCGGGAAGCGTATGGAATACAATGCCGGTGCATACTCATAACCGGAGGATGGAAGTGTATTTCTATTTTGAGGTACCGCAAAAGCAGGGGATTTGCCATTTTATCGGTGATCCTGATGAGACGCGCCATATATGGATGAAGAATGAACAGGCTGTATTTTCACCATCATGGAGTATTCACAGCGCTGCAGGTACATCAAGCTATACCTTTATCTGGGGAATGGCAGGCGAGAATCTCGATTACAACGATATGGATGTACGTTTTCCTGATAGTTTAAAATAAAATAAATCTCGGTGCCGCATGATAAAAAACCTGTTTGATCTGACCGGAAAAGTTGCCCTTGTAACAGGGGGGACTCATGGTATAGGGCTGGCTATCGGACTGATTCTCGGAAAAGCCGGAGCGAAGGTTTGTGTAAATGACCTTCAGGATGAGAAACTTCTCTCTTGTAAAGAAGCTTTCAAAAAAGAGAAATTGGAAGTTTATACAATAAAGTTCAATGTTACCGATGAGTCAGATGTCGATAAAGGAATTACACAGATCGAGCAAAATGTCGGAACAATTGATATTCTTGTCAATAATGCAGGGATTATTAAAAGAATACCCATACTCGATATGCCGGTTGCCGACTATAAGCAGGTGATAGATGTAGATCTTGTTGCACCCCTTATTGTTTCAAAAAGGGTTGCACCCGGTATGATCGCAAAGAGAAGCGGTAAGATAATAAATATGTGTTCAATGATGAGTGTTTACGGAAGAAACACTGTTTCCGCATATGCATCTGCGAAAGGCGGATTGAAGCTGCTTACACAGAATATGACCTGTGAGTGGGCGAAATACAATTTGCAGATTAATGGAATAGGTCCCGGATATATTGTGACCGCACAAACAGGACCTATACGTGAAAATGGTCATCCTTTCAATGATCTTGTTATGACCCGGACTCCTGCCGGCAGGTGGGGAGAACCTGAAGATGTGGCAAATGCGGCACTTTTTCTCGCTTCAAAAGCAAGTGACTTTGTAAACGGTCACATTCTTTATGTTGATGGCGGTATCCTTGCCAATTTCGGTTATGTGAAAGGTGAAAACGATATATAGCTATTGCATTCCAGCAGTCTTAAGGGATAAGTGACCGCATGACC
>DOTV01000247.1:29377-36431 GCA_003520925.1 Bacteroidales bacterium
CATGACCTCATGACTAATTCTTATCATCCTCCGGCAAGGGTTTTGCATAAAGGTCTTCAACTCTTACTTTTCCCGGGTATTCATTTTCAACAGATCTGTTTGAAAATAGCTCATCCTCGCGGGCTCTTCCGTTAAAATACAGTATGCATGCAAACATCGGTAAAAGCGGCATAGTCAGACCGTTGAGTGCGGCTGAAAGGATTATATAAAGAGGCCTGGAGGTAATATTCAATACTGCTGTAGCCGCTTCCGGGTTCTTAACTGCTGAAAAGAAACTTCCAGTAAAAGGAAGAAGTATAAGGCCTGACATAATCATTGTAACAACCAGTATAATAATAACAAATACTGCCGTCCATCCTATATTTGACCAGAAACCCCGGTGCGCAAGTTTCATTGTTCTGACAATTGTGTTTGCTATGTTTGGTCCCTCCACCATCATTATTGGAAGTATGAAAAGATAAATTGTCATAATGTAGATCCCGGCAAACAAGGCGCCGATAACCACAACAAGAAGTCCAAGAAATAAAGCAAAAGACCCTGCAACAGCAAGCATTATCATTATTAAAAGATAGGGAATTATATATCTGAACGATTTTAATATGCATCTGAATATATTATTCTCACTGTCAAGCGGATTAAAAATCACATATGAGTGAAGAATTGCAGTGAAAATAAGACTTAAAACCGAAACAATGATCATCGGCCACATAAATTCCCTGATCTTGAGCATCATCTCTTCAAAATTCAGAGTCTGGTAATCACCGATTTCGATTCTGATCAGTGAGGTTATATACTGAATTATAAGCCCCATTATAAATGAAACCAAAAAAAGTGTGATGAACTTTCTTGTGTAAAACTCCCAAATTGAATTCATTGCACTGTCGATAGTATGAGCTTTATAAAAGGGATGACTGCTTATTGGTTCCATAGTTATTAAAAATAATATTATTGTCTAAAAGTAAAATAATTAATTTGACTTGTTGTACTGCTCCCTGCACACAGCCCCATGCTCCATGCCATTACTTTCCTTTTCTCCACTCCCTAAGGATACCTGCAAAAGGGAATCCTGAATTCTGTCTCCTCGGATTAAAAATTCCCTCATTTACTGCCCTGACATCTTCTATAGTATAAAAGGCTCGGGGATTGAAAGCATTTATAACCTCGAGTGCCTTCTCCATTTCATTGCGGTGGACAATCGTATAAACCAGGTGTACTTTCTCTTTCGCTCCATGTGCCTCAACGGTAGTGGCTCCAAAACCGTTACTGTTGAGTATTGTTACGAGTTCCATCCCCTTTTCACTGATAAATATTCGTATCATCTGAATTCCTATTGCAAGCTTTTCTTCAATAATCATTCCCACCAGATTCCCGGTCGCAAATCCTGCCGCGTATGCAACATAGTTTATGTAGTCATCGAGATTTTGCATTATCTTGCTTATTGCGGTTATCCAAATCAGAACCTCAAAAAATCCAAGTATAGGAGCAATATTTCTTTTCCCCTTAGACACAAAAATAATGCGGAGGGTTCCTATTGACACATCACAGATACGGGCCAGAAAAATCAAGATAGGCATGATTACATAGCTCACTATATCCGAATTAAAAAATGAGGTTTCCATAACGAATACATATTATAAAACAAATATAACATTTGTTATGTACTAAACTTTTTTTATACTTGTCTGTTGATTCATAGGTACCTGATTTGATAAACCATTAAGGTTTATGAGGTCATTCTATAATCTTAAATATAAAAATCTAATAAAACATTTAAAAAACAAAAGTATGAAATTGAGAAAAACAACCCTGGTCTTAAGTGTAGTAGTATTGGTAATCATTGGATTATCCTCATGTAACCAGTCACCTTCAAAGAAAAGTTCAGATACTGGTATTGCATATTACAGGGGTCTTCTTTTCAGTGAATCTCCATGGGATCTCGAAAGAGGATCACGCCAGTTGACTCCGGAAGAAGCCAGGGAAATTAACAGCTACAAATTTACGCAGGACAATCAGGGTCGTTTAATTTCTGTTGAATTCGTCAGGGGAGATGAATTGCTTGGCTATTCTTCAATGGGGGGAGCTGCCAAAGTTACTTATGAATATTCAGACAATAAACAGATTAAACATTTTTTTGATAAAAACAATCAGGCTGTTGATTCTGAGGGAGCTTTTACATATGAATACACCCTGGATGACAATGGTACAAGGACTGGGCTGAAATTTTTTGACAGGGATGGAAAACCGATCGAAAACCGTAATAAAATTCACTCATATGTATGGAAGGTTCTTGATGACGGGATGGTTCAGGAGAGAAGATTTAACCTGGCAAATGAAGAGACTGTTATGAATCCTTTTTGTCCTTTTTATGAACTCCGATTTTCATATAACGACCTGGGTTATGTCGTAAGAATGGCTAATTACAGCGGTGATACTCTTTACAATTGCACTGCCGAAAACTGCGGAGACATAGGTGTTTCGTATTTTACCTTTGAGCCAAATGAGTTTGGGGATGTTAAGAGTTTTTCTGTTTATAATGTCACCGGACAAATGTCAAATCTCTATTGGGGATGGTCACGAAGGGTCAGTACACATGATGATAACGGTTATGTTCTTGAGACTGCTGTTTATGATCAGGATAATGAATTTGTCGGAGGCAAGAGTGTTCCTGTGACCCGGAATTCTTATGACAAACATGGTGCTTTGATCGAAACCACAAATATGGACAAAGACAGAAATGTTATAAATAGTCCGGAAAATGGAGTTGCAATAACTGAGTACAGGTACGATGAAAAGGGAAACCGCACTGAAACGCTATATTTTGATAAAGACAGAAAACCTGTTTCTCTTTAACCCCATTCTTTATTAAGTTTATGACACGTCGTAAATTCCTATCATTTATTCCAGTTTTTTTCCTTTTTTTCTTTGTTGGATGTACAGGTAAGAAAGTTGAGAAAAAGCAGAATGAAACGAAAGTTACCGCAGTTGCTACCAATTCTCCTGAAATCGGGAAAGAGACCCTGTTATTGCTTAAGGATCTTGAGGAAAACGGGGATTATGTTAATAGTCAGTTCTTTCCCAGTCTGATTAAAGCTTCTGTCGTATATGAAGAACTGGGAGGAAAGGATCTTGTTATTGACCTGCGATCGAAGGAAAAATTTTCGAAAGGCCATATAAAAGGAGCCGTTAACAAAAAATTCGAAGAGCTTCCGGAGTATCTTGAAACTGGAATCAAGCCATTTGAATATGATAAAATAATCCTGACGTGTGATGACGGACAGGTTTCGAGCTATACTACATCCCTTCTTCGGTTAATGGGCTATGGTAATATATTTGCAATGAGATGGGGTATGAGCGGTTGGAACAAAGCAATTGCAGAAGAGGAATGGATGAAAGGTTTATCGGGTAGTTATGAAGATCGTCTTGAAGTAAGTTCCAATGAGGTTCCTCCTCCTACAGGAATGCCGGAAATAAAAACCGGATTTGTGACCGGAAGAGAAATTGGTGATGCGAGATTCAAAGCTCTGTTTGCAGAAGGAACACACAATATTCTGGTCACTTCAGAAGAAGTCTTTAAGAATCCTCAAAAATACTTCATAATTAATCTTGAAAGAAAAGATAAATATGACGATGGTCATATACCGGGCGCGATAAGGTATAAGCCTGAATCAACACTGGGATTCACAGATATGATGTCGACAATCCCGTTTGATAAAACTGTTGTAATTTATTGCGGGACCGGACATAATTCAGGTTTTGCAACTGCCTTCCTGAGATTATTAGGTTACGATGCAAGAACATTGAAATATGGGAATAACAGCTTTATGTTTGATAAAATGGTGAAACAGAAAAGTACACTGTCGTGGCTGCCTTTCTCTATTACTGAATCAAATGATTTTGCTCTTGTAAAATAATATAAATATTCTTCAGCCCCATTTCACTTAGTACCATCCAGATTTTTGCAGATACGGAAATCTGATCGGAATATAGAATGACAGGTCCTTTATTTCCTCGCAGGATTTCCAGGTTGTCTTTATCAAGTATCGATTCTGCTTCCATTCTCAGAACATTACTTTGAAGCTGTTTACTAACAGTGACTTCACTGCCGAGTACAATAATAAGTTTTTTCCCCTCCATCAAAACTGCCTGGTTTTCAGTCAGTATGTTGGATCCCAGAACTGATGGCGCTGCCCATTTCACTGCATCATATCTGAAATTATTCTGACTGAATGTTCTCAATATGACCAACAATGTCACCAGTGAGAATATTAATATAACAAGCCAGTAATTTTTAAATAATTTCATTGCTTTTTCCGACATTCTAATATTTCATTCGCATCCGCCGTCAAGTTTTTTTGCCGAAAACCGTTTCAGTTCCATAAATCTGGTTTTCATACTATCGGGAAGTGAATTCAGCTCAGTGAACATATCTCCGGCACGTTTTCTTGTTTCGAATAAAGAATTTTCCCGTGCAGTAATCCGGTCTCCTGAGAACTTCGCTTCAATTATAGTTTTAAACCATTCTGAAACTCCGCCCTCCATGATATAACTGTTCTTATATCCCAGTCCTCTGGCGTATACAAGTGCATATGATGACTGAACATCACCGGTCGAGAAGAAAATATTCTTAATTGTTTTGTTGTTAAGATAGATCTCAGGATCTTTCCTGACAAAATCTGGGTAGGGTAAATTGATCGCACCAGGTATTGTCATCCTCTTTGATTCTTCCGGCGATCTGAGGTCAATAAGCTGAACAGTGCTGTCTTCCCTGACAATAAACTCAGCAACCTGGTCAACACTAAATGAAGTTTCTTTGCTGAGTACTTCCTGAAGTAGTCTGCCGGGATTTTCTGTAAAGGAACGGTTGGCCGAAAGCGGTATCAAGGCAAGCAGAATTCCAAACAAAATGAACAGTAATGAAAGTTTTCTTCTGGTTTCCATGGCTTATAATCAGATCTCTTCTGTTATTTCGGGACGGGCATATTTTTTTTCAGCAAGTTCGGCAATCCGGAACATGACAACAGCCCCGACTATTAAAAGAAAAGTAAATAATCCGGGAGAGAGTCCCAGGGATTCATTTATTTTCACAGGTCCTCTGAAATTTGCATTGGCCATTTTCTGGATAAAAGGGTAGGTTTCAGCGAATAGAAATGCTCCGGTTAATCCGCCTGCAAAAAAAACAATCGCATCAATCTTACCGATCGACATGGCACATAGTCCGGTACCGGGACAAAATCCGCCCATAATAAAACCTGCTCCCATAATGACCCCTCCAACAATTGATGCAGTTATATAAAACTCATTGACATATACCTGATTGAGATTCAATAATCCCAAATAGCTCATTATCTGTGATCCTATCAGGGCAACTATCGCGGCAGTAAAAAAAACCTTAATTACTGTGGTATCATAACCATAAAACATCCCGGCCAGTTTTCTGCTCGATGAAAACCCTGCCTGCTCAAGAGTAAACCCAAAACCAGTCCCGATCAGAAACGCAGTTAACATATTGAGCCATTCCGGAAAAGCAATATATGATGAAATTGGTCCCATTGTTTAGTCTATATTTCTTTATTTCTCTATTTTCTTATTTCTTAATTTCCATATTTCCATTTTTCGCCTAAATCCAGTTTTTCCTGAAAAACCACGCAAAAATGTAAGCTGAACCGAAAATTGCTATCATTGTCACAAATCCTGCAAGAGAAAGTACTGCCATCCCGGATAATGCGGCTCCGCTTGTGCATCCTCTTGCCAGCTGACCGCCAAAAACAAAAAAGATTCCACCGGTAAAAGCAAAAATAAGCCTGCGAGGAACAGAAATTCTCGGGGATTTTTCGACTCTGAGCCTTAACCTCCCAGAGAAAGCACCTGAAATAAAACCTCCTGTAACTATTCCTAAAATCTCAAGGACCAGCCAGTTTGACAGCGGGTTCTTTTCTTCCTCAAAATATTTTGAATAATATATCGATTTCTCAGCATGAGGTTTGTCAATGGCTCCAACCAAAGAAACAACACAGTATTTTATCCCGCCGCTTGCCCCGAGACCCCGGCCCGAAATGTACATGGATGCAAGTAAAACAATCCCCAGCAGTGTTCCTGCCATATAAGGATTCATATAACCTTTTTTTATCATTGAGTTCTTTTATGATGAATGTGTATTTCCGGCAAAAATAACAAAATGTATTACATCCCAAAATTCACATCTGTTTCTGTACCCACAGAGATGGAAGGCAGAGATCGTTTTAAATATTAACTTAGTGCCATAAATCTGATTCCGATGTCAAGATATAAACTTACGATCGAATACGACGGTACGCGATACTCCGGCTGGCAGATGCAGAAAGGAGGCAAATCGGTTCAGGGGGAGATCATTGACGCCTGCAGGGACCTTTTCGGAAGTGATTCGATTGATTTGTATGGGGCCGGAAGAACGGACAGCGGAGTTCATGCCATAGGACAGGTGGCTCACCTTGATATTCACACTGATCTTTCGCTGCTGAGGATCAGGTATGGGATTAACGACAGGCTCCCCCCCGATATTTGCATACTGAATGTCGAAAATGCTGATCCTTCATTCCATGCAAGGCATGATGCAGTTGCCCGGAGCTATATTTACCAGATAAGTCGGCGGAGGACTTCATTCGGGAAAAAGTATGTCTGGTGGATCAAAGATCAGCTCGATATAAATAAAATGAATGAAACTGCAAGACATTTTACCGGTCTGAAAAACTACAAGTCGTTCACTGACGACAGCCAGGAACAAAACTCAACAAAAGTCGAAATCAAACATGCATCAGTTATCGATTTTGGTGATATGCTTGTTTTTCATGTAGTTGGTTCCCATTTTCTCTGGAAACAAGTCCGCCGCATGGCTGGTGTAATTGTTGAATCGGGACGCGGAAAACTGGATCCCCGGGATGTAGCTTCATTTTTCAGGAACAAGTCGGATATTCCCGCAAAACTTACAGCACCACCAAGCGGACTCTTCCTCGAAAGAGTATATTATAAAGAGGCAGATATTGTTTACACAACAAAACCAATTTTTAATTTATAAACT
>DOTV01000247.1:36825-54045 GCA_003520925.1 Bacteroidales bacterium
GCGAAATGCTCTCAGTTATCGGATTCGGTGGAATTATAGTTAAAGACGCTACTCCGCAGGAAGCGGCTGCGGACGTTAAGCTTGCCATCGATGCCGGAATCAACTATTTTGATGTCGCTCCTTCATACGGAGATGCAGAAATCAAGCTCGGACCGGCACTTGAACCTTACCGTAAGAATGTTTTTCTGGCCTGCAAGACAGGACAAAGGTCAAGAGCTGGAGCACGAACCGAACTTGAGCAATCCCTTAAAAATCTCAGGACTGATCATTTTGATCTTTATCAGCATCATGCTGTAACAACTCTTGAAGATGTCGACAAGATACTTGGTCCGGACGGGGCAATGGAAACATTTACGGAAGCAAGAAAAGAAGGAAAGATAAGATTCATTGGCTTTTCGGCTCATTCGGTTGAAGCAGCGATGGCTCTTATGGATCGCTTTGATTTCGATACCATATTATTCCCGTTTAACTATGCCACATGGTATGCAGGCAATTTTGGACCACAGGTACTGGCCAGGGCACAGGAGAAAAAAATAGGTATTCTTGCTCTCAAGGCTATGGCAAAAGGCCCATGGGCAAAAGACGCTGACCGGTCGAAATATTCAAAGTGCTGGTATGAGCCGCTGACAACACCCCAGGATATCCGTCAGGGATTAAGGTTTACATTGTCACATCCGGTGACGGCAGCAGTGACTCCGGGTGAATCTGAACTTTTTAAGATTGCATTGAATTTAAGAAATGATCTTAAGCCTCTTAATAAGACAGAGATAATCAGCTTAAAAGAAAAAGCTGCAGCCGGATTACCGCTGTTTAAATATGAAGGGAAAGCCTAACGTAAATTGCCTCGTAATATATTCAGTTTGCAGTATATTTTAACCGCAGATCAATCTTCCTGTCATAAACAAAATAACAGGGCTCCTCACACTGATCCTTTGTGTATTTTACCCGCGGAGTAGCAGTGTCAACCGCAATATAAATCTTGCCATCTATCTGATATTCAGCTGTTACTGTGTATTTCTTATTCATTTTAACCTGAAAGTTGTACACAGTACCTCCTGATAGTGCAGATTTATATTCTACAGAATCCTCCAGCTCTCCCTCATATACTGTTATAAGCACCGGAGCTTCAATACCCGAAAGGGATATTTTCAGAGTGGCTTCCATGGGTAATTCTGAAATGCATTCCTGGCAATTTATCAGCCATCCGTTTTCCTCACATGTATAACAAGTGGTATCTTCACATGAGAAGCAGAAAATGAGAAAAGTAAATATGAGGAATTTCAAAATTGCATTCATAATCAGTTCCATTTGATTGTTTTCACCTGAGATCTTACTCTGCTTAAAAAATAGTTGTAAGAAATACCTATTCTTAACCATAATGGACCGATACGGTAAAATCCCGAATTCATATATTCAAGGTCTGTTCTGATAGCGAGGTGATTCCGCTCAAATTTTAATCCGGCAGACGGTATAATCCTCAACTTGTTTTCAGGTGACATATTGGTTCCCTTGAATTCACCACCAAATTTATAACCAGCTGATAAAGATGTTGATACACTAAACTTTTGACCTCCTGCCTTTTCTGACAATGTGAAATCCTTAAACAGACCCGCATACACTATTGAACTTTTATCAAAATATTGATAAAAAGTATTTTCCCCGCTTTTAACAAGAACTTTCGAATAAATTGGTTTCAGATCAAATCCTGCAAAAAAACCCCCGTTTATCAGCGGTTCCTCGAATGATAGTGATAAACCTGTGAAATATTCCCTGATATTAAATTTTGTAGATGCTGTTATTGAAATTCCGTCAATTCTCAACCCTTGTCTTCCCGGTATATTTTTCTTTTCCAGCATTTCGATAATATCTTTCCTCCCGAATGCAGAGGCCACCGTATATGGATTTGCTCCTTCTATGTCAGGAGTTGTCCATTTGTCACCCTTTTCAAGCAGCAACTCCACCGCGGGTATATTGTTTGATTCAATTGCCAGGGCAAGAGCATTATAGTTTAAGTTATTCTTTTCATACAAATCAACACCTTCCTTAATGAGTAATCTCATAACCATAGTATCACCAATCTGAGAGGCAATAAGAAGCGGCGTAAACCCGTCATTGTCCCTTGCTTCAAGGTTCGCTCCGTTCTGAAAGAGAAGATCTGTGATGTTCTGATAACCCGCCAGTATAGAAGCCATCAGAGGTGTGGTGCCGTCGATGGCTTTATTATTGCAATCGGCGTCATAGTACAGGAGCAAATCAGCCATTTCAAAGTTGCCTGTCAAAGCAGCGTAATGGAGCGCAGAAGCCCCGTTTCTGTCTCCAAGATCAATGTTAGCGCCGCCCCTCAGCAGAGATTCTGCTATTTTAAGATTCTGGTTTTTAACGGAAATGATAAGGGGAGTCTCACCTGAAGACGTTATTTTATCAGTATTTGGACGGTGGGACAGAAGGACTTTCACCGAACTGAGCTGGTTATTTGCAACAGCAAAAACCAGGGGGGTGGCACCCTCATATGATTCTCCATCGATATCTGCTCCTTTATAGATAAGCCTTTCAATTTCACTGTCTAAACCTCTGGATGCTGCAATCATAAGGTTATTCTCGAGAGCACCTTCAATGTTGTTTTGGATATAATCTGATGTGTCAGGAACCGTTATTTCCTGACAGTGTAAACTTCCATTTGAAAAGCAGGCCGATAAAAGAAAAAATATAATAAGTAAAAAGAATCGTGTTGACAACATGTTCACAAAGTTAGCTTTTTGGTCTTAGGTAGTTCAATATTTCAATACAAAAAAACAATATTTGAATAAACTGTTAGTTAAGAAATGTAAATATTTTGTTGGAACTGCTGGCCTAATGAGAAAACTTTTTATTTTTATCGCGGAAAAAACTGAAATTTTGATCAGATCAAAAAAAATAGCATTAGTAATACTCCTTTTGTTAATAGTGAGGTATAATCCCGGAGCTGTTAACAGATCTGAAGGATTCCCCGATAGAATGGTTCCCGGGAGCGTACGGCTGACAAACTCCGATTCTTCAGGTTCTGAATTTGATGAGTGCTTAAACATAGTAGGTTCATTCATGAAGAAATGGACTATCGAGGGTGCTTCAATCGCAATCGCAAAAGACGGCAAGCTTGTTTATGCAAGGGGATTCGGGTATGCTGATACTGCCGCCCGGATTGAAATCCAGCCGTACAGCAAATTCAGGATTGCAAGTATTTCAAAACTCGTTACAGCAGTTGCAATTATGAAACTTCAGGAAGAAGGAAAATTATCTCTTGAGGATAAGGTATTTGGACCTGAAGGGATACTTAACGACTCATGCTACAGTTACCCGAAAGATAAGAGGGTCTTCAATATTACAGTAGCACATCTGTTAAGTCATGAAGGGGGTTGGTCGCAGCGTTATGGAGATCAGATGTTCATGCCTCAGGTAGTTGCAAGCCAGATGAAAACAACGATGCCGGTTGATACAAAAACAATAATCAGATTTGCCCTTACCAAAAAGCTTCATTTTACTCCCGGAACGGGCCGCTCCTATTCGAATCTGGGGTACAGTATCCTGGGGCTTGTGGTTGAGAAAATATCCGGATTGCCTTATAATGAATATTGCCGGACAGCTATTTTTGAACCATTGGGCATTTATGATATGATGCAGGCAAGAAACCTGCCCGATCAGAAAGCACCGTTCGAGGTAACTTATTATGAGCCCTCAGGAATGCCAATGAGACCTTCAATTTATGGTACAGGCGAAATGGTTCCGGTGAGATACGGAGGAAATGATATTGAAACCCTCGGCGCAGCTGGTTCCTGGCTTGCCACAGCTCCTGACCTCATGCGTCTTCTTCTGGCTGTCGATGGTTTAAACTACAACGAGGACCTGCTTTGTCAGGAGAGCATTAATTTCATGACAGATATTAATAATAAATTCGCCCCTGTGGGATGGAAGACAGCATATATTGACGGAACATGGATCCGAACAGGATCATTTGCAGGTACAGCAGGCATGATGAAAAGGCAACCTGACGGAATATCATGGGTTGTACTTCTGAATACAAGTGCCTGGAATGGTCCTGAAATTCATTCCTACATCAACAGGATGATGGCAAAAGTGCTTTTGAAGGTTGAGGAATGGCCGGACCATGACCTTTTCGAGAATTCCTTACCCATGCCCATACGACTTGAATTATCAGGTTTAAGCTGAAACAGTCATGTGTTTTACTGTTAATGTGAATCTGGTCAAAGATGAACTTGAAAACAGGTACGGCGTATCTTTCCCTGATCGCGACAGATACCAGCCAAGTTATTATTACCACGCATTTGGTCTCCCTGAACTTCCAGCAATATGTTCTGGTTACCCAGGAATGGTCCAGCTTTTGCGCTGGGGTCTTATCCCATCCTGGACAAGGAATTCTGAAGATGCAAATGAAATAAGGTATAAGACTTTCAATGCGAGGGCAGAGAGCGTAAACTCAAAACCTTCATTCTCAAAATCTTTTAAATCAAAAAGGTGTATTATACCTGTCAAGGGGTTTTTTGAATGGCAGCATATTGGTAATGAAAAGATTCCATGGTATATCTATCATGGTAATGAAGAAATATTTTCGCTGGCAGGAGTGTATGATCAATGGGTTGAGACAAGTACAGGTGAATTATTAAATACGTTCTCTGTCGTGACAACTGATGCAAATGACCTGATGGTTGTCATCCATAACTCAAAGAAGAGAATGCCGGTTATTCTTGACAGGCTCAATGAAAAAAAATGGATAAGCCAGGATACTACGGCCGATGAAGCCCTTAAGATGCTCCGACCTTGTCCGTCAGAGATACTTAAGGCACACACTGTCAGTAATCTGGCGAACAGCAAAACAGCAAACAGAAATTCCCCTGAAGTCATTCAACCCTTTGACCGGGCAGGCAGTTCCTTACCTTTCTAAAAAGCCTTTAAGCCTTAACGTCCTTAAACCGTTACGCCTTCCTACTGCGCAACAAAAATATATGTAAGAGTCCCTTTCTGGATTTTTGGTGCATTCATATCGCTTTCGAACCTTGAAGCAAGTGCTGCACCAATGGCTGTTTCCATCAGACATTCATCTTTTGCAGTGCTCAGCTCCTCAGCCACAGTGGCATTTTCAACATTACCCATCTGATTTACATCTATTATCAGTACGACCTTGCCTGAACCCTCGCATTTGTAAATAGGTATCGGCAGGTATGTATGGTTTCGCCCTTGCAGGTCATAGTAGATCCTGGTAGGTCCCTGAAAGTTGGCAGCCATTTTTTGTGAATCAGTTGCCTTCTCTTCTTTTTCCTCTTTCTTCTCCTGCTCATCAAGAGAAAGCTGGTCGTCCTCAGTTGCCTGGTAGTTTCCTTTCCGGGCGTCAAGGTAATTATCGGTGCCGAGTTTTCCGCTCTTAATCAGTTCATCCTTAACTTTATCGATATAATCGTCACGATCAATCTTTACTTCGCTCTTGCTTGAAAGATTGCGGGCTATATTGAGCATTTCAGCATCGTCGTGAAGAATATTTTCGACCGATGTAGGTGGCAGTTCAACCTGTTTGACAACGTTTTTCTTTTCTTCAAATGCCGCAAACTCAATTTCAAATTTTTCTATCTTTTTTTCCTTAGTTCTGAGAGATTGCAGCTGAAAAGACATGAATATTATACCAGCTATCAGGTGGACAATAACAGTTCCAAGAATGCCAACTATCTTACCTTCAAACCTTTTCACGATTTTTTCTTTTTCTGTTTCTTTGCTTTTACCCTGGAAGACTTATCAGAGTCCTGATTTTTAAACAGCCCGTTCTTTAGCCCGTTAATAAATTTTGCCCAGGCAAACGGATTAAGCAGATTATTGACAGGATACTGGTGGTTGGTGGATGTCATCCTGAAATTCTGTTCCATTGCGTTGTGATAAGCTGCCTCGGGGGTTATTTTGTAACCTTTGGTGTTTGCAACAGCCTCTGCTATTGAAGCGATGTTCCTGTTCATGTTTTCAATTTCTGTCCCTAAAGGTGCTGGCTTTGACATATCCTTTATAAAATCGCTGTAGCTCTTCCATGGCATAATCACAACGTTTTCTATTGGTATAGTATCCAAACTGAGTGAAATATCGAGGTTAAAATTTCGTCCCTCAAAATCCTCAGGGAGAATAATAAGCTTCCTCTTAAAACCAAGAGCCCTGTAAAATATTGTGTCTCCGGGGGTACTTGTTATGCTGTAAATTCCTGTTCTTTCACTCAAAGTACCTCTTCTAAGCTTTAGTGATATAACACCTACATTTGGAAGAGCATTGTTTTGCTCATCAGTAATAATTCCGGTTACCTGGAAAAATCTTTCTTTTTCCTGATTCTGACCAGTCAATAAACAGAGTGGCAGTAAGAAGATTATGAAAGTATAAAGAGATCTGATCAATCTGATTTTTGTAATATTCAAACCCAGTTAACGTAACGAGTCTGCAAAATAAGCATTATTGAACGGAACGATAAAACTTTTAACTTATTTTTAAATAAATTTCAAATCTGGACTTAATCAGGTAATTTTGTGCCGTTTGAAATAATTGTTTTAAGGTCTATGCAAAAACTTATGCTTTTAGGAGATGAAGCTATTGCTTTAGGAGCGATTGATGCGGGGTTAAGCGGGATGTATGCCTATCCTGGTACGCCTTCCACAGAAATCATGGAATATATACAATCCTCTTCTGAAGCAGCTAAAAGGGGCATTCAAAGGGAATGGTCGGCTAATGAAAAAACTGCACTCGAAACTGCCCTTGGAATGTCGTATGCCGGTAAAAGGGCAATGGCTGCAATGAAGCATGTCGGACTTAATGTTGCAGCCGACCCTTTCATAAATTCGGCCGTTACAGGTGTTAATGGTGGACTGATAGTTGTTGCGGCCGATGATCCCTCAATGCATTCATCACAGAATGAGCAGGATTCCAGATTCTATGGGAAATTTTCATTTGTTCCGGTTTTTGAACCATCTGACCAGCAGGAGGCTTACGATATGGTTTTTGATGCTTTTGAACTATCTGAAAAGTACAGAATACCCGTTCTGTTCAGAATCACAACACGTCTGGCCCATTCACGGGCAGCAGTTGAACGAAAGGTTTCAGAGCCGGAAAAGCCATTTCATCTTCCGTCCGACCTCCGGCAGTTTGTCCTTCTTCCTGCAATCGCGAGAAGAAAATATAAAGCCCTCTTAGCCTCTTATGAATCCTTAAAATATGAAAACAGGTTATCAAAATATAATGTTTTCAGGGATGGCAGCAACAGAAAGCTCGGAGTCATTACATGCGGAATTGCACATAATTACCTTATGGAGAATTTTCCAGGAAGCGGACCTGATTTCCCTGTTCTCAAAATAACAACGTACCCGTTTTCAAAAGATATTATAAAGGATCTGACCGAAAGATGCGAAGAGGTTCTTATTCTTGAAGAGGGATACCCTGTTGTGGAAGAAGGTTTAAGGGGAATACTTGACAATAACCTTAAAATAAGTGGTCGTCTTGATGGAGCTGTGCCTCGTGAAGGAGAACTGAACCCTTCAATTGTTGCTAAAGCTGTCGGAATAATTTCCGATCCATTTCCAGTAGTTCCTGATGTTGTCAAAACAAGGCCTCCATCATTTTGCAATGGATGCGGACATTCAGATACATTTAACGCTGTTATCGATGCTCTTAAGCCATATAAAATCGATGGTGTATTCTCTGATATTGGCTGTTATACTCTTGCAGCTCTTCCGCCGTACAGCATAATTAATTCATGTGTGGATATGGGAGCTTCGGTTACAATGGCAATTGGTGCATCAGATGCAGGTCTGACTCCTTCAGTTGCTGTAATTGGAGATTCAACCTTCACTCATTCGGGAATGACCGGCCTTCTTGATGCTGTGGTGAAAAGCTCACCAGTTACAATTATTATTACTGATAATTCAACAACCGGTATGACCGGAGGTCAGAAATCGCATGCAACCGGTCGACTGGCAAAGATTTGCGAGGGTCTTGGAGTTGCATCTGAGCATATAAGAACTATTATTCCGCTGCGGAAAAATCATGATGATAACGTGAGGATTTTGCAGGAGGAATTTGGTTTCAGGGGAGTTTCTGTAATAATTTCGGCCAGGGAGTGCATCCAGACTGCCTCACGGCACAGAAAAGAGATGTCATCAGAAAACAAAATCAAAGAATAGAATTATGAAAAGCGATATAGTTTTAGCCGGAGTGGGAGGGCAGGGTATCCTTTCAATCGCTGCAATTATAGGACTTGCTGCAATTGAAAATAAGCTTTTTCTGAAACAGTCTGAGGTTCACGGAATGAGTCAGAGAGGCGGTGATGTCCAGTCTCATCTCAGGCTTTCCGACAAACCGATATACTCCGATCTTATTCCTTATGGAAAAGCTGACCTCATTATTTCCGTGGAACCTATGGAATCGCTTAGGTATCTTCCATGGCTTTCAAAATCTGGATGGCTTGTGACAAATTCCACCCCGTTTATCAATATCACCGATTATCCGCCGATTGAAGAGATTTTGAAGGAGGTCAGGAAAGTCAGGAATCATAGAATCATTGATGCAGATAGAATTGCAAAGGAGTCAGGTTCGGCAAGATCGGGAAATATGGTCATTCTTGGAGCGGCCTCTCCTCACCTTGACCTTCCATTTTCAAGTCTCCAGAATGCTGTAAGGAAGCAATTTCAAAAGAAAGGGGAGGACATAGTGGCAGTAAATCTAAAAGCTCTAATTGCAGGCCGCAATGCCTGAAAATCAAATAATAATTTTTAAGTCTTGGTGATTCAGAATTTAAACAAAGCATTGATAAAAATCTGCTCCGATCGTGACACAGTCGGATCATCTGGATAAATACCCTGGTAATCGAGCGCGATTTTTACAAATTTGTTAAAAGTATACTGGATGCCTAACACCAGGAAGTCGCCATCCCTGAAATGATTCCACCTTTGAATATCTCCCCGGGCAAGAGCCGACTTCGAAAAATCATATCTGGCAAAAACTTCGGTTTTTTCGGCAAGGCTGACTGATCCGGTACCTGAAATGCCCCAGGCATTATGACCCTGGTTCAGATCGAGGTTCGACTTATATGTTATTTCTCCTCCTATTGTGACCTTTTCGTTTTTAAATCCGGCAAATCCCAAAAACATTGGCTGCCATAAACCATTATCCCTGGTGAGATCACCGTAAATCCTGAATGCCAATCCATTATCTGGAGTCAACGTCAATCCCGCTGAAGACCTGAGACTGTTGTCCAGTTGGCAATTATTGTATCCTTCACCATTCATTAAAGTAAAATCAGCTTTTAGTATATCGCTGATCTGATAATCAATTACAATTCCAAGGTCGGCAACAAATCCATAACCGTTAAGCGACTGATAAGTATTTGCTACATATCTTTTCCCCCAGAATCTCTGCTGAAATTCAAACAACCTGGTACCAGTTATACCGAATGCGATCTTCAGCTTATCATTTGAATAGGTTAAAGATGCTTCCCTAATGTATGTGTATCTTTTTGGTATTGACCCGGGAGCAAGATCTTCCGGATTTCCTGCATTAATTATGACAGATCCGGAAAAGTGATCATCAGGTGTGAAATTGTAACCGAGATAGGCCCTGTTAAGTCCAAAACCCGTAGTTTTTGAAGTGTCATTAAGATTAAGATGGAAATCGGTAAATATTTCAGTCGTGGGATGCCCTGCCGAATTAATAGTTTGATTATAAAGTATCTGCCATCCCAGAAACAGGAAAATTGTTACAGAAAGGATTTTTTTCATTTTTTTGCCGGGACAACAGAATGATAATGTGTGATGGGCAAATGTATAATTTATATATTTATGTCAGATTTTTTTCTTGTTTTTTCTATTATTCTTATGATTGAAATTGCGTATTTCCTGTACAAAGATTCTCTTATTCCCTAATATATTAATAACTTTTTCTCTATGAAACGAACTGTCCTATTTGTGTTTATTGTCCTGATATTTAATGCCATGTATTCACAAAAAGCTGATTTCAAAGCAGCTGAAAAATTCAGGGGTGATAATCTTACATCCCGTTATGGGGACCTCTCTGTTAATCCTACCTGGATTGAAGAATCTGATCTTTTCTGGTATTCCTTCAAAACATCTGCCGGCAAGAACTATTACTTTGTAAATGCCGCTTCAAGAATAAAACAGCTTATGTTCGACAGCAGGTTCATGGCTTCGGAGCTGAAAAAGCTCACTCGTCATCCCTATAATGAACTTGATCTTCCATTGGCAGAACTTAAATTTGAAAAGAAAAGCACTTCCAGGTTCACTTTTAAGGTCGATTCAATAAAATTCCTTTATGACATGACTAATCGCAAGCTTGTCATAAAAGACACAATCAGGAAAGATAAGAAGCCCTCCTGGGCTTCCTATTCACCCGACAGCACCTGGATAACATATGCAAAAAACCATAACCTGTACCTTATGAAAACAAAGGACAAGGACAGTGTTGAAATACAGCTAACAACTGATGGGGAGAGATACTATAGTTTTGCTGGTTACGGCAATTCGGAAGATACGGTAAAGAATAAGAAAGCAAGGGCAAATGTCGAATGGTTTAAAAATGAAAAGAAATTGTATGTCATCCGGCAGGATGAACGTAAGGTGAAGGATCTTTTCGTGATTGATGTTCTTGCCCAGCCGCGACCGAAGCTTGAGACATACAGATACTCTATGCCGGGTGAGGAGTTCGTTCCCCAATCTGAACTTATAATATTTGACGTTGCCTCGAAGAACCGTGTAAACGTTGACCTTACTAAATGGAAGGATCAGACAATTGATGTAGCCTGGTCATCTCAGGAAGAGGCAAAAAAACTGATCCTCATTCGCAAAGACAGGCCTCTTAAAAATCTTGATGTTTGTTCGGTCGATGCCGAAACCGGGGCAGTTTCGGTCCTTTTCAGCGAAGAGGCATGGCCCTATTTTAATAATGAGTATTCAAGACTATCGGTGCTGAATGAGGGTAATGATATTATCTGGTGGTCAGAGAAAACCGGCTGGGGTCAGCTCTACCTATATGACAGCACCGGTAAACTGAAAAGACAGATCACTGATGGCTATTTTGTTACAGGAAGGATAAATCAGATTGACACCCTTGGCAGAGTTCTCTACTTTGAAGCTTTCGGGAAGGAAGAGGGAGTTCATCCATACTACAGCATGAAGTATAAAACTTTTCTCGATAGGCCGGGGATGACGCTTATTACCAAAGAACCTGCAAATCACTCACTATCAATGTCAAAATCTTGTAAATACTTCGTAGATACATTTTCCACTGTTGATAAGGAGCCTGAAGCTGTTCTCCGGGATAATAACGGGAATGTTATCATTAAACTTGAAAAAGCAGATCTCACCCAGCTTTACCAGATGGGATGGAAAATGCCCGAAACTATTAAGGTTAAAGCAAAAGACGGAGTAACAGATCTTTACGGGGTCATGTATAAACCATTTAATTTTGATTCCACTAGAAAATATCCGGTAATCTCCTATGTATATCCAGGTCCGCAGACTGAATCAGTACCTTATCAGTTCACTGTGACCGGAGGTAAAAATATTGCCCTGGCACAACTTGGTTTCGTAGTCGTTAATTTTGGACACCGGGGAGGAAGTCCTCAGAGGAACAATTATTACCATACCTATGGTTATGACAATCTGCGAGATTATGCTCTTGCTGACGACAAGTACGGCTTAGAACAGTTATCAGAGAAATACAGGTTCATCGATATCGAGAGGGTCGGCATCTATGGCCATTCGGGAGGCGGATTCATGTCCACAGCCGCAATCCTTTCATATCCCGATTTTTATGACGTGGCAGTATCTTCGGCAGGTAACCACGACAACAATATTTATAATCAGTGGTGGGGTGAAACCCATGACGGGGTATCAGAGGTGGAAAAGAAAGCCAAACAAAAGGTTGAAACAAAAAAAGATACTTTAAGCAAGAACTTAAAAAACGACACCATCACCCTGGTTAAAAAGAAGGAGACCGAAAAAACGTTTAAAGCCGAAATAGCAAAGAACCAGGATCTTGCGAAAAATCTGAAGGGACATCTTCTCCTGGTACATGGAGATATCGATAATAATGTTCACCCCGGAAATTCCCTCAGGGTGGTTGATGCACTTGTAAAAGCCAACAAACGTTTCGACTTTATGATGCTCCCCGGTCAGAGGCATGGATTCGGAAATGCTACGGCTTATTTTGACAGGATGATGTGGTATTATTTTTCAGAACATCTCCTTGGTGACTACAGGACAAATGTTGAACTAACTGATTTTTAATATAATTACTACATATAACTGATAATGAAAACACTAATTAATAAAACAGGTCTGGTTCTGATCTTTTTCAGCCTTGCAATCAACCTGTTTTCCCAGGACAAGGTTAAGTTATACGATCCTTCCCTTGACGGTCTGAAACAGATAAAAGAGGCAGTCTCCAAAGCTAAATCTCAGGGTAAGCATGTATTAATCCAGTATGGCGGAAACTGGTGTTCATGGTGTATAAAATTTGATGCGTTTTGTAAAGCCGATACATCTATAACGAAAGTAATAAACACCAGTTTCATCCCTGTAAAGCTGAATTACAGCCCGGAAAACAAGAATGAAGCGGCCAATTCATATCTTGGTAATCCTGTGAGATTTGGATTTCCTGTTTTTATTATAGTGGATGGCAATGGTAAAGTTCTTCACATACAGGACAGTGCCCTGTTGGAAGAAGGAAAAGGCTATAACCAGCAGAAGGTCCTTGGATTCTTTAGAAACTGGACTGCCTCGGCAATAATTCCCGTGAAGACCAAATAGGTTTTCTCAGGAAAAAAAAGAGGCTGCCGGAAAGTGCAGCCCCTTTTCCAGGAAATGCAGCGAGTATAATGTTGCTATTCTTCCTTTGCCTCACCGTTTTTTTGTGATGACCTGAGCAGAAGCATCTCATTCATAACTATCTCGGTTATGTTCTTAGTGACACCCTTCTTGTCCTCGTAGCTCCTGTATACAAGCCGTCCGTCAATAGCGACTTCTTTGCCTTTCTTCAGGTATTTGGCGGCTGTTTCAGCGAGGCCGTTCCAGGCGACAATATTGTGCCAGGTTGTCTCTTCGACTTTCTGACCATCACTGCTTTTGAAAGAATCGTTAGTTGCGATAGTGAAATGTACTACCTTCTTTCCGTTTTCGAGATTCTTGATTTCGGGATCCTGACCGAGATTACCAATCAGCAGAACCCTGTTTCTTAGATTGCTCATGACTTTAAGATTTTAGTTTGACATATTTACTTATCTGATGCAAACATAAACCAACCATAAAAAATGAATCGGTTCTTAAGCGCTTATACCTGATTAGAAATCATTTATTGTCGTTTGAAGTCATTTGAAAACGTTTTTTATTATCTTTATCAAAACGTTAGTGCTGTGGAAAAGAAATGTCTCGATTGTGGCGACACCATTCGTGGTCGCACCGATAAGAAATTCTGCACTGACCAGTGCAGAAACAATTACAACAACAGGCTGAACCGTGACTCAAACAATTTCGTACGGAATGTTCACGGGTTACTCAGGAAAAACAGGCGTATACTTGCGGATCTCTTTGATGAAGGCCGACGAAGTATCCATAAGGATGCCCTGTTTGCCCTGGGATATAACTTCAGCTTCTTCACTCATGTTATCGAAACTTCTGATGGCACCAAATACCATTACTGTTTCGAATATGGTTACAGGGAAACCGGGAATGACTTTATTGAGCTAAAACAGAACAGCCAGTATATAGAATATCAATAAAAAGGGAAATAGAATTTGATATTCTTTTCAGTCAGGCGCGTTCCATATCCTGAATCCTGGAAAGGTTCACAGTACTTTATCTTTGATCCTTTTTCCTTTCCGTAATGTTTAATAAGTTCATTCCTGAAAGGTGCTGCATTTGACCTGGAACCCCAGATCTTTCCAAGCCATGCCCTTCTCTCTTTTTCTGTGGCCGGAACCTGATCAAGCTCTCCCCTGTTGAATGGGAGCCACTCGTACATCTGAGAAGTATGCTGATGGTACATGTCAATCTTTTTTTCAATTACATCATCAATGTCAATAACAACATCAGGTTTGAAAGCTTCGGGGTGAACGAACTGGTCATAAGTGTACAGAAAAACAGGATTCTTTTCAAGGAACGGAACTTCAGGAAGTATTTTCGGGACCGTTACCATATATGCTGCATCCAGAACAAGTTGGCCGGTATACCGGTGATCAGGATGATAATCATACGGACGCGGGAAAATTACTATATCTGCTTTCTGTTCACGGATGAGCTTTATTACCTGTAATCTGTTTTCATAGGTCGGCATAAGCTGCCCGTCGTGATTATCAAGGGTAATGTACTTTACACCGATCACCTCACCTGCCTTTCTGGCTTCCTCCCGTCTTACCTTTGCAAGCTCCTCTGAGCTCAAAGTCTGATGTCCGGCATCACCGTTTGTAAGTGAAACCATCAGAACATCATGACCTGCTTTCGCCCATTTATATGCCGTACCTCCGACCTCATCAGGATCGTCGGGATGTGCACCGATAATAATTATATGAAGTTTGTTATCAGTTTTAACCTGCTGCCCGTTCAGGGAAGCAAAAGCACCAAGCATAATGGTTATCAGGGCAAAACTTTTCAGTATTTTCATAATATTCAGATTTAAGTTGCCAATTTAAGAAAAAATCACCATTCACTGTTGGCAAGCTGCCATATATTTGCAAAGCTGATCTTAACGATCTTTTCCATTATATCCCAGTTTAAAGTTGAGATTTCATCGGCCGGAGTGTGATATTGTTCCCTGTGACCAGGCTTAAATCGCATCACCGGAATACCTTTAGCAACAAAAGACCTGTGATCACTTCCGCCGGGAGGATCCTTTGAAGGCTGGAAATCCACGATCAGGTCGATACCATATTTTTGAATATTCTTCTCGGTGATTGTTCTGAATCCGGGGAATGATTCGGTATAGACCATTGTTACTTTTTTTGGTTCACTCTCCGACACATACCTTGAGATCATATCAAAATTTACATTCAGAATAATGTCTTTCAAAGGATATGTCAGATTATCAACAAAGTATCTTGAACCTAGTAATCCTTCCTCCTCAGCGGTCCATAATGCTATTATTATTGTCTTTTCTGGTTTTATTCCGGTTTCCATAATGGCTTTTGCGATCGTCATTACACCAACGGTTCCGGAACCATTATCATCCGCACCGTTCCAGATGAATCCATTTGCTTTTCCGAGGTGGTCATAATGGGCTCCAAGAACTATGATCTTATCCGGATTCTTCCCTGGAATCATACCTATCACGTTCCTTACCCCAACTGTCTCTTTCTTAACTGTTGTTTTAAGATAAATAGTCCGGTCTTTTAAATCAGGAAAAGACCTTATATTATTTGATTCAGACTTCTTAATAAATTCCTCTGTCACAAAACCAGTCCCTTGAAAGATTTCGTTCGCACTCTTTGCAGAAATGTGAATTTTCAGGAAATTATCCTGACTCTTTTTACCAGGTAATGAGTAGTCGGGCCAGGGTCGTCCATAAGCAGGATTCTCTTCTGATGGTGACATGTTCTGGAATTCCTTTACTGGCTGAAATCCTGTAACAGTTGAATTAGGGTCAAACTCGATTATTCCTGCCGCCCCCATTTTTTTTGCGTTGATCTCGGTCTCTCTCGAAGATGCTGCCAATTCCGCTGCAGAAAGCTGCGTTTTTGCAAACCCTGGAACTCCGGAAATCCGCAGTAAAAACTTCCCCTTCAGATCAAGCTTGCTGAAGTCGTCATAAGTTAGTTTTTCATTCTTGAATCCGTATCCGGCAAAAACAACCGGTGCTTCAATCTCAATGTCCTGGTCCACAGATTCCGTCGAAAAATCGATATTCCTGGTAAAGCTTATGGTTCTGACTGTTTTTCCGTCTGTTACCCTGACTTTCATAATCTGATCATCACCGGGGGCATTTTTAATAAGAAAGAAATTCTGGAAATAGGTCCTTACGCCACTGCCAGCATCAATTGAGGAATTCCTTTCCCTTGAAAAATCTCCGCCCGGATTAACTCCGTATAACTGAAGTAGGCTGGCAATGTAGGCTGCAGCCAGATATTCACCCTTTTCCCCGGCTTCCCTGCCTTCTGTCTGGTCAGACGCCAGAAATCCTAACTGGGCTTTAAGCGCAGATTGATTTATATTATTCAGCGATCTGGTAAAGCTTTCCTCACCGGTCTGACCGATCGTTGATGTGGCCACTAAAAGTAATGAACAAAATACGGTAAACTTTTCTCTCATCAGTTATCCCGCTATTTTATTTCACCGTTTGCCGCCTCCCACAATTGCAGGTATCCCAGCTTTATTATTTCAAGCATCTTGTTCCAGTTGACGAGACTTACCTCATCTGAAGGCTGATGATAGTCGGGATGCATCGCTGCCATCCAGGCTATCACAGGGATTTTATTTTCTGTGAATGCTGTGTAGTCGCTTCCTCCGGTAGGTGCCTCCTGGCTTCTGATATTAAGCTTCAGATTCAGTTTGTACTGGGCTGCAATTGATTTGGTTATCTCTTCAAGCCTGGGATAAGCTTTGGTATAAGTGATGCCAGCCATATTCTTTGCCGTATCATTGGCTGCGTCCCTTGCTATCATGTCGAAATTCATATAGAATTTGTAATCAGATATCTTCCCCATTGAGGGATACATTGTAAAATACTCAGATCCATAAAGCCCCTTTTCCTCACCTGTCCAGGCACAGAACAGAATGCTCCTTTTTGGTTTAACTCCGCTGGCTGCAAACGCTTTCGCAATAGTCATCACTCCAACTGTTCCGGAAGCATTATCATCCGCTCCGTTCCAGATCTTTCCGTTATCCATACCCATATGATCCATGTGAGCACCTACAACGACATATTCATCAGGATTCTCTCCCTCGATGTATGCAATTACATTTCTTGCGTTGATTCTCCTGGAATTAATATTTACCGCCAATGCTGCATTCATTCCCGGGATAACTACGGGCTTGAATTTCAGTGTGCCTGCGGCTGCTTCTTTTTCATACCTGGCAATATCAAGCCCGCCCTCCTTGATAATCAGGTTAGATACCCTTTCAGTTATCGATATTGTTACAGGGCTTGTTGAAATCTCTTTTCCGTCGAGTCTCATCGATGACCAGTTCGTCCGGGGACCATTCTCAG
>DOTV01000247.1:54385-60967 GCA_003520925.1 Bacteroidales bacterium
AGTACGCCAAGGTTACTGATTGCTTCGGATTTCTTCCTTGTCATCTCAAACTGAGCTCTTACATTGTCGCCAATAAGTTTCTTATACATAGGCGAAGCGTTATCGTTATATCCGGGAAAACCAGTCAGACGAATTATAACCTTACCTTTTATGTCGACACCGGCAAAATCATCTATTCCATTGGCTTTGTCAACAAGGCCATAACCCACAAAAACAACAGGGGCCTCAAATTTAATGTCTGTATTCGCCCGTGAAATTGAAAAATCAACTCCCTCATCAAAAACAAACTCCTGGCCGCCTTTTTTTAATGAAAGAACAGAGCCCCCGGATGGCTGGATTTCAACCAGGGTGAAATTCTGAAAATATGATTTCTGGAGAGTGGCTCGCATGCCACCCTGGCCTGAAGGGGGAGCCATCCTTTGCATTCTTCCCCCGAAACTTCCCGCATCACCTGCCGGAGCTGCTCCGAATACCTTAAACATGCTTGCAACGTAGTCCGCAGCAAGGTATGAACCTTTTTCACCTGTTGCCCTTCCCTCCATCCAGTCAGATGATAGAAACTCAAGCTGCCCTTTTATTACATCCGCTGTAATTGCCTGTAATCCTTTCTCTTTAGGAGATAACTGTGAGTTTAAGATTGTAGTTAAGAGAAAACCTGACGTGAAAGTCAGAAACAAAAACTTTTTCATTTAATGCATATTTTTAAAATTACACTTTGGAATTCATTTATCAATATTAATTAAATATTTGGCTCAGGATGCTTATCGTCAAAAATGCTTAATGAAATTTAACATTTAGTCCATACCCGCAGTGGCGGTTTACAGTAAAATGAATAATAAGTCCCACCAGGTGGATTCAGGAGTTAAAAATTTATATTTGCAGAAAATCTTGTATGAAAAAAATATTTGTTGCTTTTCTTTCGGCTATTCTCTTAAATTCATTCATAAATGCCCAGGATAAGGTGGTTTACAAAGATGGCTACCTTGTTAAGACAGGTGACCAGGCACCTGACTTTATGATTAACGAAGCAGGTGGTAAGTCGTATAAACTATCAGATCTTCACGGTAAGGTCGTTATGCTGCAATTCACTGCAAGCTGGTGTTCAGTCTGCAGACAGGAGATGCCATTTATTGAAAGGGAGATATGGAAACCTGGGAAGGAATCAGGTCTTGCTGTAATAGGAATTGACAGGGACGAGCCTGTTGATAAAGTGCTGAAATTCAAAAAAGACATAGGAGTCTCATATCCGCTTGCACTAGATCCCGGTTCGGACATTTTCGGTCTTTATGCCCTTAAGGAAGCAGGAGTTACCAGGAATGTAATAATTGACCGAAATGGGAAGATTATTTTTCTCACCAGGCTGTTTGATACCGAAGAATTTAACCGGATGAAAAAGATAATATCCGCGGAACTAGCCATAAAATAATCCATATTTTTCGACTTTAAATGTGACCCTGAAGAATTAAAAACCCAGGGTTCCTGAAACTTTTTGCTCGTTATGTCCGTTATACAACAAAACGATGTCTGTGTGTTTTGTGTTTATTGGTTATCTAATCGACAAGTAAAAACTAAATTTTAAAATGATGAAGAAACTTATTTTAATCGTATTCTCAGTATTGATAGCGCTGCCGGCGTTTTCACAGGTGAAATTCGGACTTAAGGCAGGTTTGAGTACTACTAACCTGAAAATGACGGATCTTAAAACTCTTACATCAGGTGAAACTGAATATGTCGTAAATGCAATAAAAGGTGCTAACTATGGTTTTCATGGCGGCGCTTTTGTGAGGTTTTCAATGTTGGGATTTTATGTCCAGCCTGAGCTTATATTTGCATCAAGAACGGACGAGTATAGTGTTACAGAACTTGATAATCCAGCTGTAGTTGTAAAACAACAGTTTAATCAGCTCGACCTTCCTGTCATGCTCGGGTTTAAAGCTGGCCCGGTGCGTCTTAACGCGGGACCATCTGCGCGTCTGCTTATCAATTCTCCAAAAGATCTTATTGACCACCCTGATTATAAGACGATGTACAACAGCTTAACTTTTGGTTATCAGGCTGGTATAGGAGTTGATCTTCTAAAGAGACTTACTGTCGACCTCAGGTATGAAGGTAGTCTGCAAAAATATCAGACACAAATTGAGAATGTTGCCGGCGACAAATTCAAACTCGACGACAGGCCTAATGCTTTCCTGTTAAGCGTTGGTCTGATGTTTTAATAGAATTCTTAAAGTATATGGCAGGCTGTCCCTAAAGGCATAAATTTAGGTACTGTTTTCTCTGTGTCTCTCTGTGACTTCTCAGTGGCACTCTGTGTTATAGTTTTTTTTCAGAACTTACACAGAGGCCACAGAGTATACACAGAGGCCCACGGAGGGTTTATGTGACAGCCTCCTTTTTATTTAGAGAAAAGCATCCTTGCAGCAACAAGGAGCAATAAAATTCCGAAAATCTTTTTCAGAACAGGCTGGGGAATATTAATTGCCAGTTTAGATCCAAAGTAAGAACCGGCAATAAATGCTGCAGCAAGAATCAAGGCAAACTTTATGTTGACATGACCTGCTTTGTAATAATTGTAAGCTGCAATTAAACCTACCGGGGGAAGCATGACAGCAAGACTTGTCCCCTGTGCAGATTGCTGGGTAAGCCCCAGAAGGAATACAAGAGCCGGTATCATGATTATTGCACCTCCAATTCCAAGCATTCCTGCCATGAAACCAGTAATTATACCAATCACAATAAGGATGAGCAAAACAGATGTTGACATTTTCATATGAATTAAATTGATATTATTTATCAATTGGTAAAATTATAAATTAATACCCTCAATACTTCAAATAAATCAATCCTGAGGGTTAAATCGGATAAATGATCAGTACCAAAGTTTTGGCAATTAAAGACCCTATCGTTAAGTTTGCAACTTATATGAAAGACAATGCATAAAAGCTGGCTGAAATATGTAATTCTTCTGCTGATGTCTGTCCTGACTATATCAATATATCTTATTTACAACCAGTTTTTTGGCGTAAGTATCACTCCTGAGGGAGGCAAAGCAACCTTATTAATTCCCGAAGATGCAACCTTTAGGCAGGCAATGGATTCCGTTGAAGCCAACCTGATTATCAAAAACAAAAAAATACTCGAGTGGGTTGCAGAAAAAAAGAAATATCAGAAACTGGTCAAACCCGGGAAATATGTCATTGACAGGTCTCTTAGTTACAATGAGTTGATAAATATTTTAAGGGGAGGGAAACAAACCCCTGTCAGAATTACATTCATTAATTTAAGGACATTAAACGATATTGCTGGCAGGATCGGCGGCCTGATTGAAGCTGATTCAACTGAGTTAATGGATTTTTTCTCAGATCCTGAAAATTACAACAGTGATGGTTTTAAGCGTGAGAATGTTATATCAGTTTTTATACCTGATACTTATGAATTCTACTGGAATACCCGGGCAGGAAAATTATATAACAGGATGCTCAGAGAATACAGGAAATTCTGGACCAGGGAACGGCTTCAGAAAAGTGAGGAGATCGGACTAACCCCTGTTGAAGTCTCAACTCTGGCATCTATAATTGATGAAGAAGCCTTAAAAACTGACGAGAAGCCGCGGATTGCAGGGGTTTACCTGAACCGGCTTAAAAGAGGTATCCCATTGCAGGCAGATCCGACAATAAAATATGCAATCAATAATTTTACTGTAAACCGTATCCTATATAAGCATCTGGAAGTAGAATCACCGTATAATACTTATAAACATGCAGGTCTGCCTCCTGGTCCGATCGGATGTCCGTCAGTTAATGGTATCGATGCCGTATTAAATGCTGAGAAACATGATTTTATTTATTTTGCAGCTAAATCCGATTTTTCAGGGTACCATAACTTTTCAAGAACCCTTTCCGAGCACAACAGGTATGCTAACCAATATCAGAGAGAACTGAATAAAAGAAGGATTTACAGGTAACTCAGACTACTTCGACCTCACGTTCGAGTGTAATGCCGAATTTTTCAAATACCGAATTTCTGACCTGCTCGGAAAGTTCGAAAAGCTCTTTTCCGGTGGCATTGGCGAAGTTAACAAGAACAAGTGCCTGCTTGTCATGTACAGCAGCGTCTCCGATCCTTTTCCCTTTCCATCCGCACTGCTCAATCAGCCAGCCTGCAGCGAGTTTCATTCCGCCCGAGTGATCACTGAATACAGGTAATTTCGGGAATTTTGTTTTGAGATCATTTACCAGGGAAACGGTTACAACAGGATTTTTAAAGAAACTTCCGGCATTTCCGATCTGATCTGGATCCGGAAGCTTGCTCTGTCTTGTGCTGATCACAATCTTCCGAACGTTTCCAAGTGATGTGGAACCCAGTTTATTTATCTCTTCCTTTAATGATCCATATTCGAGGCTGAGTTTGGGATGAGTCGAAAGTCTGAAATATACCTTCGTGATAAGATATTTGCCTTTGAGTTCTGTTTTGAAAATACTTGTCCTGTAACCGAATCTGCATTCATTGTTTGTAAACTCCCGGATGGTACCATCTTCGAGGGAAATTGCCCTGACCTTTTCAATAGTGTCTTTTACCTCTACACCGTAGGCACCAATATTCTGGACAGGTGTTGCCCCCACAAGTCCTGGTATAAGAGAAAGATTTTCAAGTCCGCCAAGTCCATTATTAACAGTCGATTCCACAAGCTTATCCCATGTCACTCCAGCTCCAGCAGAAACAATAATATCATTGTCCTTTTTTCCCTCCATTGTAATCCCGTCCATCTCGGGGTGTATGATTGTACCATGAAAATCACTTGTAAAAAGTACATTACTTCCCCGTCCAAGAACAAAATAGTTCTTATCTGATCCCTTATGCTGCTTAAAGAAATGAACAGCATTCTCTTCAAGTTTGAAAGCGGCAAGATGATCTGCCCTGACATTCAGGCCGAAGGAATTGAATTTCTTTAATGAAATGTTCTCGTAGATCATGTAATCAGGTATCCGTTGTAAAAATATAAAAACGGGGCACAAAGAAAAGGTTCGAAATAAAATATTTTTAAAGATAACTGGTACGAGTTCATATTACAATGAGGCAGTTATTATTTTTTGTTTGATATGAATTTACTATTTTTATAACTACATGTCATATTTGCAGGCCCGAATGAAACCGTTATTGAAAGCAGATTCCCTGGTTAAACGTTATGGAGATATCCTGGCTGTCAATGACATCTCCTTTGAGATTAATCGTGGAGAAATATTTGGATTTTTGGGTCCAAACGGGGCGGGGAAGACCACAGCCATCAAAATTATGAGCGGTCTTCTGAAAGCCGATAGCGGCAGTGTTACGATTGACAGCAGTGATAGCCGGAGCTCAATTGGAATCTGTCCTCAACATATTGTTTTATGGGAAAATCTTACATGTCTTGAGCAGGTAGTATATATGGGCAGGATGTATGATCTGTCATCTTATGAATCTGACAGAAGAGGGAGATCGCTTCTTGAAGCTCTGGGGCTTTATGAGTATAAGGACCGGCTTGCCAGGAAGCTTTCGGGAGGTATGCAGAGACGGCTAAATATCATTCTTGCCCTGATCCATTCACCCGGAATAGTGTTCCTCGATGAACCGCAGGCTGGCCTTGATCCGCAAAGCAGGATCCTTGTTCGTGATTATATCAGATCGATAAAAAATTTGACAACGGTTGTCCTTACTACTCACGATATGGAAGAGGCCGAGAAGCTCTCCGACAGGATCTGTATAATTGACAAGGGTAAGCTTCTTATATCCGGAACCGCAAATGAGATTATAAGAACAGCTGGTCATGAGGACCTTATAGAAGCTGATATCGAAGGAGACATTACACATGATCTGATACCTTTTCTCGATCCCGAATTGATTTCAGACATTGCCATATCAGGTACCAGGATATCTTTCAATAATAAAAACCCTTTGGCTGCAATGGACAATGTGCTAAGGACCATAAAGGAACATAACCTAAAAGTAAATAGTCTTCAGTTGCGCAGGAAAAGCCTTGAAGATATTTTTATTAGCCTGACAGGAAGGAGTATACGGGAATGAAAACACTTGCCTGCTTTATCAAGACTTTAAAGGAGAACATCAGGGACTGGAAAATTCTGATCATTGCAATAGTCTTTGCCCCTTTCTTTATCTACCTGATGTATATGTATATAGGTGATTCGGCCTCAGAAGGCTATAACGTTGCAATACTCAACAATGATAAAAAGGGTGGCTTTGTTGATGAACTGATTGGTGAATTCCTGAAGGTGAAAGCAGAAAATGGAAATCCTGTATTGAAAATCAATTTTATTTCTGACACAACAACGGCAAAAGACCTGATTAAGAATAAGGAAGCAGACCTGTTTGTGACAATCCCTGAAGGTTTTTCCGATTCTTTCACCAAATTCATTGGCAGTGGTAAGGGATTACTACCACCAATAAAAAGCTATGGGGACCAGGCTAACGTAAGGTACATGGTTGCAGCTGCCTTTGTCGATTACACTGCCTTAAGCTTTATAAGTCAGAAAACTGGTATTGAATTTCCTTTAAATGTGAAGTATGAATATGCCGGGAGAGGTAAAA
>DOTV01000004.1:0-7839 GCA_003520925.1 Bacteroidales bacterium
CGGTGTCGGAACCAGGAAAAGCTTACTCATGAGAAAGAAACTTACGTTTTATTATATCAATCAGCTGCCTGACGGCTTCATTTCCTGTATTTTCTCCGGAGTAACTCATAATGACTGCCATAGCATCGGAAAGACTTCCGACAGACTCCAGCTTCTGGATCGCCTGGTTATAAGAATCAGCACTGCCGTCAAATATCTCCCTGATAAATAAGAATTTGTCGTTGATACCTATTGCTTCATCAAGACTCAAAAGGGGTTTAGTTTTCAATATTTCAAGAATATCATCTTCGTGCTTGTGTTCTCCAAGCTTCTCATTAAAACTTTCCGATCTGTTTGAGAACTGATCAGCAATTATAGATTCGGCACTCCTTTTTTCAGTACGGACCGGTTCTTCCTTTTGTACCGGGATTGCTTCCGGAATCACTTTTGAGACAATGCTTTTACTCTCTTTCTCAGGATGGACAATAGTCTGCACAGTTTTCTCAGGGACTTTTTCACGGATTGGCTCCTCTGGAACAAGGGGTTTTTCCATCACTGGTGAAGCAGATTTATTCTGCAGATTTTTAAACAGGGCAATAACCTCAGCAGCACTCTTGCATTTTGATTTTGCCAGCTCAATCTGCAGTTCGGGAACACCCGGGTACTTTTTCAGATCATCAATAATTTCACTGGTTTCATTGAGATCTTTGATAATTATATCGATTGTTGAGTTTAAATCCATGTCATACGTTATATTTATAACAAACCATTTTCCTTATTTTGCAAAAATAAATATTATTACACAAGTCTTAACGGATTTGAGTTACATTTAGCATTTGCAGTGGACATTAATTAATTATGGATTTTCTTGAAAATTCAGGAAGAGTAAGCGGAAAACGCGGAACAATAGAGGTAATAACAGGATCGATGTTTTCCGGTAAGACCGAGGAACTTATCAGAAGGCTGCGCAGGGCTCAGTTTGCCGGTCTGAAAGTGGAAATCTTCAAACCCTCCCTCGATAAGCGGTATTCTGAGAATCGGGTTGTTTCACATGATGACAAGTCGATCATTTCCACTCCTGTCGACAATGCAACATCTATTCTTCTTCTTGCAGGCGAGGTTGATGTCGTCGGGATTGATGAAGCCCAGTTTTTTGACAATTCAATTGTGGAGGTCTGCAACAGGCTGGCTGACAATGGGATGAGAATTGTTATTGCCGGGCTGGATATGGATTTTATGGGAAATCCTTTTGGTCCGATACCTGCACTTCTTTCAATTGCAGAGTATATAACAAAGGTTCATGCTATATGCATGCGGTGTGGAAGTCTTGCACAATACTCTTTCAGGAAATCAGAGGAGGAACAGGTGGTTGTTCTTGGCGAGAAGGACAAATATGAGCCCCTCTGCAGGGAGTGTTACAACAACGCACTAAAGAAAAGCTAAAGTGATTTTTACATCTTCTGATATTGCTAGAATCACCGCCGGAACTCTGACTGGCCCCGGAGATATTTCAGTTTCGGATCTGGTCACCGACAGCAGGCAGATAAGCTTCACCGGGAATGCCGCATTCATTGCTATCAGGGGAGTTAACCATGACGGTCATAAATTCATTGATTCGCTCTTTAAAAGAGGATTGCGGGTGTTCATTGTGGAAGTTCTTCCGTCAAAGGTCGATTTTTATCCTGATGCGGCCTTTATTGTAACCCGGAACAGTATTGAAGCTTTGCAGCTGCTGGCTGCCAAAAAAAGAACTTGTTTTAAGTCACCGGTTATAGCAGTAACAGGAAGTGCAGGAAAAACAATTGTAAAAGAGTGGCTCTCTGATCTGATCGGAAGAACGTCACCTGTAATAAGGAGCCCTAAAAGTTATAATTCACAGGTTGGAGTTCCTCTTTCAGTATGGAAGCTTGACGATAAATTCAAATACGGGATTTTCGAAGCCGGCATATCATTCCCCGGCGAGATGGAAAAGCTTCAGAGAGTCATTGATCCTGATATTGGGATTTTCACCAATATTGGCGATGCGCACAGTGAAAACTTCACTGATCTTGAAACAAAGGCTGGCGAAAAGCTGAAATTGTTTGTAAATGCTTCGACCATAATATTCTGCAGAGATCATTCACTTATAGCCCGACTTATTTGGGATGATAAAATATTAAGCCGGAAAAACCTTATCGACTGGTCATTCAATAACCATGACGCCAGAATATTCGTAAAAAAACGGACCAGGCATGGCGATAATACGGACCTGACAATCAGTTATAATGATGAAACTTACGATTTCAGGATTCCGTTCAGCGATCGTGCCTCTATCGAAAATGCAATAACAGCAGCATCCGCATGTCTTGCAATCGGAATGAAGCCGTCCGACATAGGGAAGGGTCTGGCTGAACTCGTTTCAGTAGCAATGAGAATGGAGTTGAAGAGCGGGATAAACAATTGCCAGCTCATTGAAGACTTTTATAATTCCGATCCGGGTTCCCTTGGTATGGCGCTTGAATATCTCAGGTCACAAAACAACCGTAAAACTACTCTCATTCTTTCTGATTTTGTCCAGAGCGGACGCGAAGAAAAGGAACTTTACAGCGAGGTTGCAGATCTGGTGAGGAAAACAGGAATTGATAAATTCATCGGCATTGGCAAAGCGTTGATGAGGAACAGCTCCTCATTCGACGATGATGCAAGGTTCTACTATTCAACTGACGATTTCATCGCTCACTTCAATGGCAATGAGTTCCTGAACGAGATGATATTGCTAAAGGGAGCAAGGGTTTTTGAGCTTGAAAAGATCGGCCGGCTGCTTGAACTAAAGGTTCATATTACTGTGCTTGAAATAAACCTGGATGCCATTTCTCATAATCTCAACGAGTTCAGGAAGTTTCTCAATCCTGAGACTCGCATTATGGCAATGGTAAAAGCCTTCGGTTACGGTGCAGGTGCTGCGGAAATTGCCGGTTTGATGGAATACAATCAGGTAAGCTACCTTGGAGTGGCTTATGCAGATGAAGGTGCTGATCTGCGGAAAGCCGGAGTATCAATTCCGGTAATCGTAATGAATCCTGATCTTACTTCTGCTGACGTTATAATCCAGAACAATCTTGAACCGGAGATATACAGTTTCTCATCGCTGGAAAAATTTGCCGAAGCTGCCTCCAGAAACGGGCTTTTTGGCTATCCTGTTCATTTAAAGATTGATACCGGAATGCATCGGCTTGGATTTATGACTGATGAAATTCAGAAGCTGGCTTCATTGATGAAAGAGCTCTCGTGCATCCGGATAATGTCGGTTTTTTCTCATCTGGCAAGCAGCGAAGATCCTGCTTTTGATAAATTTACCCACCAGCAGGTTGAGCTCTATTTATCAGCTGTAAGCAAAATAAGGGAAACAGTTGGATACTCTTTTTTGCGTCATATCCTGAACACTTCGGGAATACTCAGGTTTCCACAGTATCAGTTTGACATGGTAAGACCAGGCATCGGAATTTATGGAGCAGGTTCATTTAAGGGTATATCTCTCCGGCCAGCCAGTAGGTTTAAGACCCGTATCTCGCAGGTAAAGAGGATACCGGCCGGTGAACCTGTCGGATATGGTTGTGCAGATGTTTCGGATATTGAAAGGGTGATAGCTATCCTGCCGGTAGGATATGCTGACGGACTTGACAGGGGGCTTGGCAACAGGAAAGGTAATCTTTTTATCAAAGGGAAAAGAGCGCCCCTTACAGGAAATATATGCATGGATACATGTATGGCAGATATTACGGGAATAAATGCCTCGGAAGGAGATGAGGCGGAGATATTCGGACAGAATATCTCAATTAATGAGATTGCAAGGCAATGTGAAACAATACCTTATGAGATACTGACATCAGTTCCTCAACGGGTAAAAAGAGTCTTTTTCAGGGAATAGGAACGGGTCATTGCCCCGATTTGCTCATCGCTTCAAGTTTTGAAAAGTCAAGTACCACTATCTTCTTCCCCTCCAGAGCTAGAATATTCTCAGAAGCAAGCAGTGAAAGCGTCCTGATTGCATTGGAGGTTGTCATACTTGAGAGGTGAGCCAGATCTTCCCTCGAAAGAAGAACCCTGAGGGTCTTCCCGTCTGCCTCCAGCCCATATGTTTCAATTAACATCAGAATCGACTCAGACAACCGTCCCCGGACATGCTTTTGTGTCAGGGAAATCAGTCTTCTATCGGCGGAAAGAAGATCTTCGGAGATGATCTTTATGAATCGGATCGCAAGTTCAGAGTTCTGCTTCAGAATTCTGGACATTGTGTGTTTTTCCAGAATAACTACTGCAGAATTTTCGATGGCGACAACATCAAAAGGAAAAGAGACATCTGAAAAAAGTGATCTGTATGCCAGGTAGCTGTGTGGCCGAATCATTTTTATGATCTGTTCCCTGTTTCCTGCCCCAACAGTGAATAATTTAGCCTTTCCCGAAACAAGACAAATCAACCCTTTTGGTTTGGTGCCTTCGCTGATTATTGTTTCGCCTTTACTGAAATTAACCGAAAGATGATGCTGATCGAGAGCCTCCTTGTCAGTCTGGCTTAAACCCCTGAAGACTGAAGATGCTCCTTCGATGCATATTTCTATATAAGGATCCTTATACTGCATTAAATGATATTAATATTTTGCTACGATGGGCATTTTTCTGCCGTCACCGAATGATTTTGATGAAATTCTCAGGACCGGGGGAGCCTGATACCTTTTGTATTCGTTATAATTAATGAGCCTGAGGACCTTATCGACATCCAGCTTTTCAAATCCGTCAGGTTCAATCTCATTAGCCGGTTTTTGCAATTCTATGTACTGGTAGAGGATTGAATCGAGTATATTATATTCCGGCAATGAATCAGTATCGAACTGGTCAGGTTTCAGCTCGGCTGAGGGTAGTTTCCTGATAATGCTTTCAGGAATGATTTCACTCTCTCTGTTAATGTATCTGGCCAGTTTATAAACATCAGTTTTGTATACATCACCGATAACCGACAAACCGCCTGCCATGTCACCATAAAGAGTACCATATCCGACGGCTGCTTCGCTTTTATTTGAAGTGTTAAGAAGGATATATCCGAACTTATTTGCAAATGCCATAAGCAGTACAGCCCTGATTCGTGCCTGGATATTCTCTTCTGTGACATCGGTTTTTCTCTCTTTGAAGAAAGGAGCAAGTGTTTCGAGAAATGCTGAAAATGGTTTTTCGATGCTGATGATTTCGTAATCTGCTTTAAGATTACCTGCCAGGGAAATCGAATCAGATACTGAATGTTCCGATGAGTACCTTGAGGGCATCAGCAGTGCTTTAACATTCTCATGACCCAGCGCTTCGCTTGCCAGGCATATCACAACAGCAGAGTCAATTCCTCCGGATAATCCTACGATGCACTTTCGGAAGCCTGTTTTTGCAAAATAATCACGTAATCCTGTAATGAGGGCTTTATGTACCAGGGAAACAGGTTCGTAAACAATGTTTTTGTAAGTGGTAGCCCCCGAAATGACATCTTCGAGCGAAAATGTTGCTACAGTCTCTTCAAAGTATCCGAGTTGCCGGAATATTTTACCATCGGGACTGATTATAAGTGAAGCTCCGTCAAAGATCAGTTCAGTATTTGCACCAGTCTGGTTTGCAGTAATAACCGGTATCTTATGTTTGACTGCCTTTGAAATAAAAATATTCTTTTTTGCTTCAACTTTTGTGTATGAAAATGGGGAAGCTGATATATTAATAATAAGATCGGGATTATACCTCGAGAGCTCATCCATTGGAGATACGGTATATAGCCTCGATTTTTCAAACTTGTTATCAAAAGGCTGTTCATCCCAGAGGTCCTCGCAGATTGTCAGGGCAATTTTTATTCCTTTAATAGAAAATATCGAGAAGTTTTTCTCGGGTTCAAAATAGCGGTATTCATCAAAAATATCATATGTTGGCAGAAGGGCTTTGTTGGTTTTAAAAATGATTTTACCTTCCGAAAGCACTAGGGCCGAATTATTAAGCTTCTTACCCTCAGGATCGGGATTGAAAGTCGGGGAACCAACAATAGCATTTATTCCAGTACAAAAACCTGCAACTTCTCTGACAGTCTGGTCGCATTTTTCAATAAAATCGACGCGGTCAAGCAGATCAAGAGGCGGATACCCGGGAATGCAGAGTTCGGAAAAAATTACCAGATCGGATCCCTCTTTTTTTGCTTTCTCAAGAGCTTTGCAGATCAAATCCTTGTTTCCTTCAAAGTTCCCGATTTTATAGTTTAGCTGAGCGATGGATATTTTCATAGAGGTCAGGTCAGAAATTAAGGCCGAAAATAAATTTCAGCAGTTTATGAATTGTGCGGTCGGTTCCCTGGCTTTCAAAATCTTTGGTAATGTCAAATATGTTTGTTTCATAGCCAAGTCCGAGAATAAGGGAGGTATTTCCGTCAATCGAATATTCAGCGCCAGCTGTCAGATGGTAACCTGCGTTGAATCTTCGTATTTCATTCATGGCGAACTTTCCTTTAATATCATTTGAAGGGATATCAACTCTTCCGTTAATGACAATTTTAGGGTCAAGACCGAACTCGGCAAAATATGTAAAATAGCCTTTTTCGGAGGTTTTGATCTTTATCCCAACGGGCATTGAGATATACTGAAGCCGGTAGATTAAAGGTTCTCCTGCAGCAATTGTGGCAGTATACTCAGGAAATCTGAAAAAAGAAGCATCAGAGTTCACAAGCCTGCCGCTTGCTGCAGTAAAGGCAAGTCCGGAACTGAAATGCCAGTTATCGGTCAGATGCCTCTCAGCCGAAATGCTGAAGAGAAAACCTGTCCGGGCACCTTTGTTGTTAACATTATCCACATCGGTCTTGAACCATGAGATAGCCGGAGCAGCATAAATACCATACCTGTAATCCTGGGCAACTGAAACTCTGCACGAGATAAGCGCAATTATGAAGATAAAAAAAATCTTCTTTTTTCCAGGTGATTTGATTATCGGTAACATTGAATTATTATCTTAATCCTTAATTTCTATTGATTCTCCAATGTCAAAACTATCCCAAAAATAGCAAATAAAAACTGAAGAATCAGAAAGGTCTTGTCTGTTGTTTTTAAATAGAAAGTATCTATTTTAGCCGTATTATCTGAAAATTATGAAAACCGGGTATAAATTCTTGTTTTCCGTATTGTTATTGTCGCTCTGTTTTGCATCCTGCAGGAAGAATCCCTATAAAGTAAACATCTCATCAATAAGGGCCGATATTGAGATAAAGCGGCTGGAGAAGGATCTTTTTACAATGAATCCTGAAGAGATAGTCCCGAAGCTTCCTGAACTTAAAGCTAAATATGGTTCTCTTATGCAGGTATTCAGCTATGCTGTTAATACAGGGGATATAAATGATCCGTCATTCGGCGATTTCCTTGTGAGGTTTTGTACCGATAAGCAAAACAACGATGTGTTTGACCTTACGATGAAACTCTACCCTGATCTTTCATCTGTTGAACGGGATCTTGAAAATGGTTTCCGGCATTATAAATATTATTTTCCGGGAAAGGCCGTACCGGAAGTCTTTTCATGTATAACCGGCTTTAATGCAAGTATTCTTACAATGTCAGGTGAACCGGTTCTGGGGATAGGTCTCGACAAGTACCTGGGTTCTGATTGTGCATACTATCCAGGGTTAGGGATATATACCTATATGTCAGCAAGGATGAAGCCTGAATATATAGTACCCGATTGTATTTATGGCTGGGGTGCTTCACAATGGGACTTTCTCTCAATGAATTACGCTGCTGATAATGTTCTTGCAGAAATGTTGCACGAGGGTAAGCTGCGTTATTTTACCAGGAGCATGCTGCCAGACGTTGAGGATGAGAT
>DOTV01000004.1:8161-18895 GCA_003520925.1 Bacteroidales bacterium
TTTGATTGAGAATGATCTTATTTTCAAAACCGATCAGTTCACAATACGCAAGCTTGTAGGAGAGGCTCCATTTACGAGCTATTTTACAAATGAATCGCCGGGAAGGGCTGCTGTCTGGCTTGGGTTCAGGATTGTTGAATCGTTTATGAATAAAAACAGGGGAAGAGACCTTGAGTTGCTGATGAATAATACTAATGTCCAGGAAATTCTTGAGAAGGCAAAATACGATCCGCAATAAAAAAGGGGCCATTTGAGCCCCTCAATTTCATAAGATCGTAATACTATTCTGCCGGATGAATTGCCTCTACAGGGCATACATCAGCGCAGGCGCCGCAGTCAGTGCATACGTCGGGATCGATTTTATAGATGTCGCCTTCAGAAATTGCTTCAACCGGACACTCATCAATACAAGTTCCGCAAGCAGTACAATCTTCACTAATTTTGTAAGCCATTTTATTCTTTTTTTTGGTTAATTATTACATCAATTCTGCAAACATATTCTAAATTTCTCAAATGAAAAAGAATCTTTGTTATTTACTTGTTTTTTATTTCGTTTCGGGATGCAAAGATGATGCCAAACCAATGGCCGGCATCAGGTCCTAAAAGTCGAGACTGAAAGAGAGATAGAAGATTCTGGGCAGAATATATCCGTCTTCTATTCCCCATGCCCAGTCTGCTCTTACAAAATAACCCATTAGCTGTGCACGCAGTCCGGCACCGAAGCCGGCAACAATAGGTTTTCTGTTTGAATCGAGGGTTACAGTTACTGGTCCGTTTTTGAAAACTTCAGTATCATAGCCATTTTCACCCGACCAGGGGCTCGATCCGGTCCAGGCAGTTCCGATATCTCCAAATCCAACAAGCTGAAGACTGTTTAGAAAGTTCGATCTTAAGGGATGTCCGGCAAAATACCGCACAAAAGGCCATCTTAGTTCACTGTTAATCAGGGCGAAATTATTTCCATTCCTGACGTTCTGGGTAAAACCTCTCATATTTGTGGCAAGGGCCTGAAATCCGTAATTCTGTCTGGGACTTACTGGTATTGAAGTGTCGAACATTTCGTATTTGCTAAATAGATAGCCCATCCAGTTATCAACTCCACCAAGGTAATAAACAAGTTTTGTGGGACCGAATGATGTGCTGGCGGCAAAGCGGTTGGCCCAGATAAGTTCCCTGTGTATACGGGTGTAGTGCCTGAAATCGCCCCCGAGAACAAACATGTCCGATTTTTTGGTCGTTATCTGCCTGTAATATTCCCCGAATATTTTAAACCTGGTTCCAAAATAGATATTTACATTTCTCTTTCGGGTATTGTCGAAGATCACTTCACCTTTTACTCCTCCCCAATGCTGTGAAAAAGTTTCCGAACTGAGGGAATTCAAATCCTGCGCAAGCATAACATTGCGGTCGTTTCTGTAAGACAGGGTTCCCCTCAGTGCAAGGACGGGAGTTATAGGTTTTGCCAGGGTAAGATATACGTTGTGTGTGTGGGTTTTGTAAAGGTACCCGTTTTCGTCGCGGCTGAAATAAGCCTGACGGTGAAAGATAAACTGCTTATCGAATTTTCCCTTCAGGCTCTCGAAACTGAGAAGATATTCGTTACTGTCGAAGTTACCTGAAAACCTGAAACCTGCGGTCAGCCTGTAATCTTCGAAAAGATCAAGGATCCCGAACCTTGTAAGCATATTGATCCCCGGATTGAAATAGCCTGATCCGCCGTTAAATACCTGGTAAGTATTGTTCAGAAATGTAAAGTCAACCTGATTGGCGATGTAGTTATTATAAAAAGATGTCTCATAGATTCTTATCAGGGGGAGGTTAATTTTTCCTGTATCAAGATCTATATTCATGTATTTTTTCCGCCATTGCTGTTCATAGAAATTCTGTTTCTCTTTTTCAAAAATATAATGGCTTATATTTATTGGTTCATTCTTAATGTAATATTCGTAGAGTGGTTTTGTAAGCGTATCCCTTCTTCTCCTGTCTTCAGCGATCAGCCACTTTCGGATCTCCTCAATACTGTCAGCCTTTTGAAATAGTTTGTCTTGCTCCTTTCGGAAATTGCTTTTGATCAGATCACTCTGGTTTATTTTTGCCTGGCTTCCGGAGGTTCCTCTTCTGACCCTGTATTTCCCATCTTTGAAGATGACTTCGCCAAAAAGATCTGAACCATCAGGCAGTGACTGGTTCAGTATATTTCTGTCGTAGTTTGTTTCCGGTGTGGATCTAATAAAGAAACGGTAATGCATTGCAGTGTCAATATAGCTTATAGAGCTGTCAAAGACTGCAGAATATCTGTTAAGTACACCACTGCCGTCACCAACATAAGAAATCCTGTTTCCTGCTGTTCCCGATGCCTGGTATCTGCTTGAATACTCTCCTTCAGAAAGCCTAGTAAGCAGGTTATTTTTCTTTTCAATATCATAAGTGAAAAGATCAAAAACGGGAGAAAGCTTTTCGAACGGATCACCTGTGTTTGTAAGTGTGTCTGACAACCTGTTGGAAGAGAATACTATTTCTTTTCCCTGGCTTCCAAGGAATGACGGATTGAGATCATCTGCAATATCGCGGGTTATCTGCTCATTGGTTCCTGAAGATACAGTATGAATGTAAATATCGGTTATCCCATCCTTTACCGCTGACATAACTATTCTTGACCCTTCAGGTGAGTAAGAGAAATCAAGTACTTTATCAAAGTAGAGGAAATTTTTCTGCTCAGTCTTCTTCTCAACGGTTCTGAAGAAATATATAACCATTCCAGCTTTCTCTTCATTTAGATATGTCAGTATCCTGCTGCTGGGATGCCATCCGATTACAGGGTATTTATTATCAGTCTTATGCTCATACTTGGGTTCTGCTCTGAAAATATTCCTTGTCTTTCCGGTCGACTGATCATAAAGCCATATCTTCTTTCTTCCCCAGTCGTTTGTGACGTATGCAATATACTTTTTGTCGGGACTGATTTTTACCTGCTGGTAGATCTGCTCCTTGCGCGATTTTTTCAAGGTTTTTTCATCATCGGCAGGAAGGTCGCGATCGGTAGAAAACTCCTCAGTATAATATTGCTTCCACTCAACAAGAAGGTCTTTCAGTTTGACTCCCAGAACATAAAGAAATCCGTCGTCGACGTTCTTATATACCTTTGTCAGGTAAATAATATTTGGAATTATTGCTTCTCCGTATTTTCTGCCAATGAATCTCCAGAATGACTGGCCTGCATAAATAGCATCATCAAACTCAAGGTGATTTATATTCTTGTATTTTCCCGATTTAATACCGTCTTTGACTCTGTTTTCAACATCATAATCCCATCCGGAGGAAACATAGTTAATAAGCCCTTTAAGATACCAGTCGGGCATATAAATTACAGATGAGCTCGAGATCCTGTCTTTGAAATCCGCATTGTACAGCATCTCATTGATTATCGATTCAGTGATCGCCGAGGCTATCTGTTTCTGGTATGCTACATGATCGCCCTCGTAATAGAGCATTACCTTGTTCTTGATTATCCTGCTGAATCCTCCTGTATTATAGGTGTCTTCATCAAATGTTACAAGACCGATATTTGACTGTCTGTACTCGTTATTCTTATTATAGATTACAAATATCAGCCTCTTTTCAAGAGTATAATCAAAGTAATCTTCAATCTCATCAAGTTTTTTCATCGCATAATCAGCGGTGAACTGTGCGAGATCTCGTCCGTACTCGTTAAAGTAACAGTCAAAATTATCAAATCTGTAGTACGACCAGTAGTAGTTGAAATACTGAACCCTGTTCTTCCCGAACGACATCTGATGACCGTTATAGAACTGACCCTGAGCATTGTAAAAGAACATACTCAGGATTATTGCAATAAGTAGTCTGGAAGCATTCCTCATCTTCAATACTCTCACTTTACAGAACGGATTTTGTACCCTCAAATTCTGTTCCAAATAAATCCGGTCAGGGAACAAAACTAAAGATATTCTTTTATAAAATTAACATCAAGATCAAACTTTATTAATTTTGTGATATTGATGCAGTATGTTAGTTTTGGTCTGAACTTTGTTAATAGATTATGCCTTAATTTCAAATAAACTTATTGTTTAATCGTTTTATTTTGAATTAAAAAAGAGCAGGTAAAAGACCTGTTAATAAATTAACAAACAAATTTCAATATGAAAAAGTTCTTTTTACTTACAATAATGGTATTAAACGGAGCCATGATCTGGGCTCAGCCTATGCTTAAGATCTCATCCGCTGAACATGATTTTGGGAAGTTCAAGGAAGAGGCGGGCAGTCAGAAATATGATTTTGTTGTTCAGAACACAGGAAATCAGCCTCTTGTAATCCAGAATATTGTTGCATCATGCGGATGTACTACCCCGGAATGGACAAAAGGCCCCATTCCTCCAAAGGGGACAGGGAAAATAACAGCTATTTATGATCCGAAGGACAGGCCTGGTCCGTTTAACAAGACGCTATCTGTTTACACAAATTCAAAACCCGAAGTAGTAGTACTTGTAATCAAGGGTGAAGTTATACCTCATGAGAAAACCACTGAGGAACTTTTTATTTTCCCTGTCGGCCCTGTAAGGTTCGAAAGCAACCATCTGGCATTCACAAATATCAAGAAGAATGAAAAGAAGATCAGAACAATGCAGGTTATAAACACATCGGACAAGCCCGCAAAAATAGAATTTGACAATGTGCCGCCCCACCTTGCAATGAAAGCGAATCCGACAACTTTGAAACCCGGACAGAAAGGAATTATTGAAGGGACATACGACGCTACAAAGAACCAGGCATGGGGCTATACAACAGATATTGTTAGACTTAAAATAAACGATATTGTCGATCAGAATGTATATTATGCTGTAAGTGCCAACCTTGTGGAGGACTTCTCGGGACTGACAAAGGACGAAATGGCGAACGCACCGGTATTTAATGTCGAAACAAAAACTGTTGAATTGGGAACAATCCCTGGGTCAGCACCCAAAGATGTTGAATTCAAATTTACAAATGATGGAAAGAGTGATCTTATTATCAGATTTATAAAAGCATCATGCGGATGTACCGCAGTGCAGCAGGGCATTCAGGGACAGGGTATCAAACCGGGTGAAACAGGTTCAATAAAAGCCGTTTTCAATTCGGGCAGCTACAAAGGTAAGGTCACAAAGGCAATTTATGTTTATACAAACGATCCGAAAAACTCAGAGGTGGTATTGATGCTGAATGCTGACGTAAATCAGGAAGCTCCGAAGAATTAATTTGATGATGGAGGAAAAAGACCGCAATAAAGTCTCCCTCAAAATTCAGGAAGGAGTTCCACAGCCTCCTAACATAAACCCTGATGTTCTTACCGGGATTTCAAGGAAACGAAGGAAGAGATATTCCGTAAATGAGTTTACCGATGGAATACTTTCAGGTAACAGGTCAATCCTCAGTCAGGCAATAACCCTTGTTGAAAGCTCACTTCCTGAGCATTTCAGAAGTGCACAGGCAATTATCGAAAAATGCCTCCCGTACAGTTCCCGGTCTGTAAGAGTTGGAATTACCGGAGTACCTGGAGCAGGTAAAAGTACTTTCATAGAAACTTTTGGTTTACTTGTGGCAGAGACAGGTAAAAAGATTGCTGTACTGGCAATTGATCCCAGCAGTCAGAATACTAAGGGCAGCATCCTTGGAGATAAGACAAGAATGGAAAAGCTTAGTGTTCATCCAAATGCGTTCGTAAGACCGTCACCATCTGCAGGCACACTGGGAGGAGTTGCAAGGAAGACCAGGGAATCAATAATACTCTGCGAAGCAGCCGGATTTGATACTATAATTGTTGAAACAGTAGGAGTCGGACAGTCGGAGACTTCAGTACGTGCAATGGTCGATTTCTTCCTGCTGCTGATGCTGACCGGCGCAGGAGATGAAATACAGGGAATCAAGAGGGGAATAATTGAGATGGCTGATGCTGTTGCAATTACAAAGGCCGACGGAGGAAATAAAATACCGGCCGAAAATGCAAGGATCATGTTTCAGAATGCACTTTCCCTTTTCCCGCGAACCCAGTCGGGCTGGAAACCACTTGCACTTACATGCTCGGCAAGAGAAAAAACAGGAATAAGCGAAATTCTGAAGGTTATCGGGGATTATGCCGGTTATGCAAAAAAGACCGGTTATTTCGAAGAATTGAGAAAACAACAGGCTGTAATCCGGATGCATGATATAATTTCCGAGTACCTTGAAGATTCATTTTATAATCATTCAGAGATTAAATCTCTTGTACCTGAACTTGAAACAGAACTTCATAAGGGAACAATTACCTCCTATAAGGCAGCTCTAAGCCTTATTAATAAATATTTTAAGAAGTAAGCGGAATTAACATTAATTCATATCTTTACGCGGCTTTTTTACAAAAAATATCTGAATTATTAATTAATTTTCTAATTTAAAATGAAGAAATATTTCTTTTTGCCTCTTATAGCTATGGCCATAGCTGCATGCTCTTCTGAGCCCCATTATGTCATTAATGCTAAAATTGAAGGTGCCGACAGTGTTACTTTTCTGCTTCAGAAGATTGAAGCCGGGAAGATCGTTGCTATCGACTCGGCATTTGCAGAAAAAGGATCCTTCACGATGAAGGGTGGCTCAATTAAGTATCCCGATCTGGTTTTACTCAGTGCCAGAAATACAAGAATGAGAACACAGTTTTTCCTTGAAAATACTGAGATTACAATTACTGGTAAACTCGATTCCCTTTATGGTGCAAAAATAACCGGTTCGAAAACCCAGGATGAATACAATAATTTTGTCAATTCACTCAGTACCTTCAGTGACAAGTACAATACAATCTACAATGATTATCAGATGGCCGAACAGACCGGAGATACTGCAAAAGCTGCACAGCTCATGAAGGAAATTGAAAAGGGAGAGAAGGAAATGACCCAAATGCAGAAAGACTTTGTCAGGAACAATCCTTCGTCCTTTGCCGCCCCACAAATTCTGTCAGGTCTTACATATGATATGGAAGGTTCAGAGATCGAGACATACATTAATGCCATGGACACAGCGGTTGCGAACACTGAAACTATCAAAAACCTTAGGACAAGGGTTGAAAAAATGAAAGCATCAGCTATCGGACAGAAAGCACCTGACTTTACGCTGAACGATCCTGAAGGGAATCCGGTGAGCCTCTATTCGAAAGTAGGAGCAAAACTTCTGCTCGTCGATTTCTGGGCTGCCTGGTGCGGACCCTGCCGTCAGGAAAACCCGAATGTCGTCAAAGTATTTAATGAATATAATAAGAAGGGATTTGATGTTTTCGGTGTCTCTCTCGACCGTACAAAGGATGACTGGGTGAAAGCAATTGCCAATGATAAGCTTACCTGGACACATGTTTCAGACCTGCAATACTGGAATAGTGCGGCAGCACAATTGTATGGTGTCTCTGCCATCCCGGCAAATTTTCTGCTCGATGAAAAAGGTGTGATAATCGGAAGAAATCTCAGAGGAGAAGTTTTGTATAATAAGGTTAAGGAAGTTCTGGGAAATTAAGCGTCACCTGAAGTTTTCATTCCTTACCTTGCGAGATAACGTACTCACCCACTTTTATTCCCCCTCTCTACTTCGTAAAGAGGGGGAATTTATTTTAAAGCTTGTTAAAGTCCCCTCTTTGCAAAGCAGAGAGGGGATTTAGGGGTGAGTATAGGGGATAAGATAAGGTTTGGTATGAGTTAGTAAAGGGAAGAAAGGTTGTGGATTTTTTCTATTCCTCTGTCTTGAATTCCTCACCAGGTTTCACCTCTTCAAGAATAAAGCCGGTTCCCCGCACCGTACGAATATCTATGTTCTTATCTTCCGAGATATATTTTCTAAGTCGTGATATAAAAACATCCATACTACGCCCAAGGAAATAATCATCCTCCCCCCAGATCTCTGTGAGAATATCTTCCCTGGCAAGGATCTTATTTTTGTTGATAATAAAATACCTCAGAAGTTGTGCTTCTTTCAAAGTGAGTTTTTCCTTTGTTATTCCGCTAATAAGTTCAAGAGAATTGAACTTCAATATTGTATCTGAAATTTTATATTCATCATTAGTCGAAGAGTATGCCCTTTTAAGAATATTGCTGATCCGCAGAATAAGAACCTCCGGGTCGAAGGGTTTTGTTATATAATCATCAGCTCCTATTTTCAGACCTCTTACGATATCCTCTTTAAGACTTTTGGCTGTAAGGAAAATAATTGGGATCTCAGGCCGGAGCTCCTTTATCTTTTCACCAAGAGTAAATCCATCCATTTCGGGCATCATAACATCAAGAACACACATGTCGGGCTTGTCTTTGCTGAATAGTTCCCAGGCCTCCTTACCGTCGCGGGCGAGGGTTACATCAAATCCACTGATTGATATATACTGCGACAGGATGTTCCCAAAATCCCTGTCATCTTCTGCCAATAAAACTTTCATAACCTGACAAATTATGTTAATAAGGTAATGTTACAGTAAATATACTACCTTTTCCCGGTTTACTGCTAACCGTCACGTCTCCTCCATGGGCTTCGGCGATTTTTTTAACATAATAAAGCCCAAGACCCAGACCCTTGTATTTATGTATGTTACCGGTCGAAGCACGGTAAAACTTGTCAAAAACATGTTTCTGATCATTTTTATTGATACCTATTCCGTTGTCGGAGACTTTTATGCATACATTGTTCTCTTCAGTAAACCCTTCAATTTGTATCACAGGATCCTGATCGGAATACTTCACTGCATTTGAAAGAAGATTATTTATAAGGGTAGTAAAGTAAATTGTGTCGACATCAACATCAAGATCCTTAAAATTGTATTTCTGGGTTATGGTGGCTCCATTTCCGCCACCCGATCTGAAGCTGTCCACTATATCGTTCATAAACTCCTCAATCCTGACTTTCTTTTTGTCAAGCTGAAATTGAGTCCTTTCCCACATACTTATTTCAAGTATCATATTTATCAGCTGATTAAGATGGACGCTCTGCTTTCCGATAAGCTTTGCCGTTTCAAGTATCTTGGCTTCATTTGTTCTGATCATGGGGAGTTCAAGCGTTTTACCTGCAACGGTTATTGTGGATAATGGCGTCTTGAGCTCGTGGGTCATATTATTGATGAAGTCGGTCTTCAGGTTTGACAATCTTTTTTCCTCCATAAGGTTTTTAAAGGTGATCAGGAAAAGGGTAACAACCAGAAGGATACTAAAGATGCTTAAGGCTAACGAGGCAGCTGTTTCCCGCAGGATTATTTTCTGCTTATCCGAGAAATCAATTAAATATTCAAAATCGAGTCTGTAAGAATTCGTTTCATAAAAGGGTCGTTTCACAAGTATTTCCGACGAACGTCTGGGTTGTCTCATCATTCCGGGAGGAGGGCCTGTTCTTCGAAGGGTGTCGTTTTGCTGAGGAGACCTCCGGTTTGCATATTCCTCGCTTAAGAATACCGGAATTCTCTGGTCGAAATTAATAAGCTCAAAACGGTTGATCACAATTTTGCTGTTGAAGTTCCTGTCAATTCCCCTTCTTTCAAAAAACCTTGAAAGGAACTGCGAGAGATCCTGCTCCTTATTTAATACGAGTGTAATATACTCAATGAGGTCATTCTTTTCTTTTGCAGTCAGTGAATCGGCTTTATTGGCGGCCAGGTTTCGAAGTACCTGTTCAGATTTCACACTTATCAGGATTCTTGCTGTATCAAAACCATCAGTAGCCCATTGTCTGTTCATAACATCCAGCGCATCCTGCGAATAGAGCCTGTACCTGAGGTTGAACATTTCATCCTTTTGTTTCCATACACCTCTAATAATGATGAGCTGGGCAGTAATAAGAATGATTATTGAAAAGATCCCAAGAAGTAGAATAGTATTTCTTTTTTTCATATTTTGCCAATTGCCTTTTCAAAAGTATTTAAATTATCAATATAACAGGTTTCTTCCCCAAACATTAACCCTGCGTTAACCCGGCGTTAACAATAGAACAGGAAATCGGGCACTATCTTTGACATTAGAATTAAAAACAGGGCAGTCATGAAAAAGATCAGGTTTATATTATTAGCAGTTTCCGTTGTTACATTTTGTGCTGTTTCAGGTCCGGCAGCGGCCCAGGAAAAGAACAAAGCAGACAAGGAAAAGGAATTAAGAATGCAGGAAGAGATCGATGCACAGAAGAAAGCGATTTCGGAGCAGAAGAAAGCCGAGTATGAGGTTCAGAAAGCATTGCAGGAGAGCCAGATTGAGGTTGACGAAGCAATGAAGGAAGCTCAGGATAAGCTCGAGGCTACAGACAAGCTTAAGGATATTGTAAGGGTCTACAGAGGTACGGGCGACAGGTCACGCTTCAATATCGAACCTATTCCGGGTGAGCAATTTATGTTTACACCAGGTATGGAAGGGTTTAACTGGTTTTCACATAGCGGGGACAACCAGAGAACTTCCTGGGATTTCTCAAAATCAGTAAAAGAGAGCTCTTTTTCGCGCGATTATGTATTTGATGTTGATCTTATGAGTACTGTTGTAATGTCGGTAAGCGGCGAGTGCAAGACAGGTGAGATCAAGATTAAGATAATAATGCCGAATGGAAAGGCCTATTCTGATATTATGATTGATGAGTTTGGGAATCTAAACTGGAGGAAATCATTTCCGGTAACTGAAGAGGAGAACAAGGATAAGGCAGGGGCGTGGAAATTCCAGATCAATGCTTCAAAAGCAACAGGGTTTTTCAAGATATCTCTTCAGACAT
>DOTV01000084.1:0-11843 GCA_003520925.1 Bacteroidales bacterium
GGGGTTGGGGGCAAAAAGTGATAAAATGTTGTTTAAAATAAAAGGTAAAAGACATCAGAACAGATCAGATGAGGAACTTCTTGCTGATTTCAGGACAGCAGGCGAGCTGGTGGTACTTGGAGAACTGTATTTGAGATATGTTCACCTGATATATGGCGTATGCCTTAAATATCTGAAGAACCGTGAGGAAGCAATGGATGGTGTGATGCAGATTTTTGAAAAACTTTCTGTTGAAATACCGAAACATAATATTTTAAACTTCCGAAGCTGGTTGCATGTTGTAACAAAAAACTATTGCCTGATGCAACTCCGGTTAGAAAAATCGGAAAAGGAGAAATTCAGTGAATGGATAAATGATCCTACAGTTTTTATGGAAACAGGTACTGATATGCATCCTTTAGATGATGAAGATTACTCTGAGTCAATTGAAGGAGATCTTGAAGATTGCATTGAAAGGCTGAAAGAAGAGCAGAGGATCTGCATAAGACAGTTTTACTATGAAAACAGATGCTACAATGAGATCTCGGGAAACCTTGGTCTGGATGAGAAAAAGGTGAAGAGTCATCTACAGAACGGGAAAAGGAATCTTAAAATTTGTCTTGAAGAGAAAAATGTCAGAAGAAAATAAAAAGGGGAATAAAAGGCACTCTGATTTCTTCCGTTACAGGAAAAATAAAATGACTGCAAGGGAGAGAAACACTTTCGAAAGGAACCTTCAGAAAGATCCTTTTTCCATGGAGGCATCAGAAGGTCTGGAAAATATTGATCCGTTACTTGCCAGGAAAGATTTATCCCGGCTCAGAAAACAGATTAATAAAAGCACCGGCCGGAAGCAAAGAGTTGTCTGGTATCGGATTGCAGCATCTGTGGCTGCACTGATGATAATATCATCAATCATTTTCCTATTGAACAAACGAGGTCCATCAGGACAATTATCATATGCACCTGTAACAGAGCAATCAAATGATCTTCAGACCCTGAAGGAGCAACCGGTAACCGAGACCTATGTACAAACACCTGCTGTTGAAAAGAAGCTTCCATCTCCATCTGGTACGGAAAGAATCATTAAAGCACAATCGGAGACAATAAAAGATGAAATTAAATCTGATGTAAAGCGTGAAAAGGTGAGGACTGATGTCTCTGTTGAGAAAATAGAAATAATGGAGGCGGCTAAGGCTGCTGAGCCAAACCGGGTTTTAGCTGCAAATAATGCCATGCAGGCAAAATCAGCACGGATCATAAAAACATCAGACACCATTTCAATATTTATGCCAGACACTTCGGATATAAGTTTAAATGAAGTAGTTGTGGTAGGCTATGGAGCAAGGAAAGCAGGCAATGAAGCTGAAGAAGATGTTAATCAATATAATCCGCCTTTTCCGAATGGCGGCAAACCTGCTTTTGACAAATACGTCAAAGAAAACATAAGAAGACCTGATACTACATCTGCAGGGCAGAGAGTGGTTGTAGTCATTAATTTCAAAGTTAATACTGAAGGTAAAATTGACAGCATCAGAATTATAAGAAGTCCCGGAAAGAGCTTTTCCGATGAAGCGATCCGTCTTATCAGGGAGGGACCAGAATGGAAACCGGCTGAAGAAAATGGCAAGGCAATTAACGACGAAGTTAGGATCAGAATTGTATTTAAGTGATCCAAACTCATTTTAGGTTGAACAGATAGTTACGCCCTATATTTAAAGAGGTTCTAAATTTTAAATGTATCTATCGATTTTGTCGAAAAGTCCTTTGTGAAACTTTGTGATACCTTTAAGTCCTTAGTGGTTAAATAGAAATTCCATTAACCCCTAAGTACACAAAGTACACCACAAAGGATCACTAAGGTGAAAAGACTTCAAATTACTTTTTTCAGTTATCAAAAGTCATTACATTTATTCGCTTTGATTTTGGCTATTTAGTTTTTGTCATATTCTATGCCGATAAAGACCCGTTACCTGTTGCTGTTTTTTGCTTTATCAATAAGCCTGAATTCATTCGGTCAGAAGATTGATAGCACATCATTTGAGATGAATTCAAGACTCAGCTTTTATTCTTATGAAAAAAGCGGTGAAATGATCATTCACATCCCTCAGTCACTTATGTGGAGTCGGCTGGAAATTGTTCTGAAAATAAACAAAAATGAAATATCTGACTGGAAAGGTATCAGTGGAGCCAAACTCCTTACTATTCCAATAGATATTGATATGCCTTCTGCAATCTACAATGTTGAAGCGGCAATAAAATCAGCAAATGGATCCTTGTATAAAACATCTGCCGTTTTAATCATCCTGGATTATAAGGCAAACGAGGTAAAGACCGACCGGCTTACCGGAGGGTTGATAGTTAACAGAAAAAAATTCTTTCCATTCGGATTTTATTGTTATTCCCCCGTTTACCCGACACTGCCTGAAGAAGAGGTAGTGAAAGGATTCAATATGATCTCACCGTACCAGAAAATATTGCCTGAAACTCTTAAAGAGAGAATTGCATATATGGACAGATGCGCTATGATCGGGATGAAAGTGCATTACAATCTCCTGTCGGTTTCCGGGGGAGGAGGTGTCTCCTCAAAAATAGAAGGTATCTCCGAATTGGAGAAAAGGGAAAGACTCGTTTCCGAAATCAGGACTTTTATGGATCACCCGGCCCTCCTTGCATGGTTTATTTCTGATGAACCCAATGGATTTAAAATCCCTCCTGAAGAACTTGAAGGAGTCTACAAAACACTTAAGGAAATCGATCCCTGGCATCCGGTCTCAATGGTATTTACTGCTCCGTTTCTTTCTTCAAAGAAATATAAAAATGTCGTTGACATAGTGATGGCCGATCCCTATCCGGTACCAAATGGTTCAGTTTCACAGACGGGAGATGTTTCAAAACAGCTTAGATCTGAATTTGAGGGTAAAAGGCCAGTATGGATTGTCCCGCAGGCTTTTGGCGGAGGCGAATGGTGGGAACGAGAACCAACCTACCAGGAAATGAGGAGCATGACATACCAGTCAATTGTTAACGGCGCCCGGGGAATACAGTATTTTATAAGGCACGGTATGAACTCCTTCCCTAAATCTACTTCGGCCTGGAACGAATGCGGCAGGATGGCACTTGAGGTTGCAGAGATAACTCCATGGCTGCTGTCAGACGAGAAACCTTTGCCCGTCAGGTCCTCCTCGGCTAATGTTCTGGTTACTTCAGCGCTCCACAACGGACAACTTCTTATAATTGCTGTAAACAAGGTGAATTCACCTCAAAAGGTTGAAATAAATATTTCAGGCTCTTCATCGGGCCTGGCCAAAGTCCTTTATGAAAACCGGTCGTTGCCGCTTTATTCCGGCGGAATTTCTGATTACCTGCCACCTTTCGGATCACAGGTTTACCTTGTTAATACAAAAACAAAAAAACAGGAGGTAAAGCCCTTTAAGGATAATCTTTTAAAGGACTCCGGTTTTGAAGATGTTTCAAGTACTGGCGTCCCTTCCTCATGTTATGCCTGGAACGAAGGCGACAGGGGTTCGACCTTTTTTACCGATTCAAGGGATCATATGGAAGGGAATCATTCCCTGAGACTTGTAACTCCACAAGTAAACAAAGGAACCAGGCTTAGATTCTTCCCTGTCCCGGTTGAAAAGGGAAGGACCTACATGCTTACTGTCTGGGCAAAAACAGAACCCAGCTTAAATGAAAAGGAAAATGTACCATATTTCGAAATAGGCCTTGGAGAATTTGGAAGGAAAACGTTTTATCCGGGCGATGAATGGCAGCAATTTGTAACATCTGTTACAATTCCGCGAGATACAATTCCTTCACCAAGGGCAAATGTGATTCTCCGGGTCCCGGCAAAGGGGACAATATGGTTCGATATGATACAGGTATTTAAGGCTGTTGATATAAAAAGAAGTATTAACCCGGAGATAGGAAATCTCTGGAAATCTTTATATTAAACCACGGAGTGACACGGAGTTATCGCTGAGTGACTCGGTCTTTACACAGTGAAACTCCGTATAACTCTGTGCAACTCTGTGTTAAAAAAAAATAATTACAAATCACCAATTATCAATAAATGAAAAGATTAATTTTTGCAGTATTCATTGTCCTTGTTTCTGCATTGTATGGTTGTACAACAAAAGAAGAGAACATAAACTATAACGGTAATCCTGCACCCATGAAAAAGAATGCGTACATCAAACTGCCCCTGGGATCAATAAAACCTGAAGGGTGGTTGAAAGCACAACTTGAAGCCCAGGCGGAGGGTCTTACAGGCAATGTCGACGACTTTTGGCCCGACCTTGTCAACTCATCATGGAGGGGCGGTGATGGTGAAGCCTGGGAAAGAGGTCCTTACTACCTCGACGGACTTGTACCGCTTGCATATCTTCTTGACGATGAGAAGCTTAAAAAGAAAGTAATCAGTTGGATAGAACCCATCATTGCCAGCAGCCGCGACACAGGCTGGTACGGTCCTGCTAAAAACAGGGACCGGTGGCCGCTGGCAGTTGCAAATAAGGTTCTGATGCAGTATTATGAAGCAACAAATGATAACCGTGCAATTGAAATCCTGATAAAATATTTCAGGTATCTTCATGATTCTCCTCCTGACTGGCCCGATAAGGACTGGCGTGGAGTAAGAGCGATGGAAAATGCTGTAACTGGCTACTGGCTGTACAGGCAAACAAAAGAGTCATGGATACTTGATGTAATTGAGTCAATCCAGAAAAATAGTTCCGACTGGACAACATATTATGAGAAGTTCCCGTGGGACTCAGCAGCATCCGCTGAAAAGAAGATCCCATTGAACTGGGGACCCGATGGATTGACCGCTCATGTTGTCAACAATGCAATGGCAATTAAATATCCCGGACTTTGGTTCCAGCAATCAGGAGATGCGAGGTTTAAGAATGCTGTCTTTGACGGGATCGCGAAGTACGACCTGAATCACGGGCAGGCAGGGGGCAGGTTTTCGGGTGATGAGCATCTTTCGGGAAAATCTCCCGACAGGGGAACGGAACTATGTTCTGTAGTTGAGTACATGTTTTCTCTTGAAGAACTCTATGCAATTTTTGGTGACAATAAGCTGGCCGACAGGCTCGAACTTCTCGCTTTCAATTCATTGCCCGGTACCACAACACCTGATATGTGGGCTCATCAATACGATCAGCAATCAAACCAGGTAATTGTCAACGGGGAAAAACGGGCATGGAGCACAAACGGTAACTTTTCAAATATTTACGGACTGATGCCAAATTTCGCATGCTGCCTGGCAAATATGCATCAGGGATGGCCGAAATTTACCCAGAGTCTCTGGATGGCGACTACCGACAACGGTCTGATTGCTGTTGCATATGCACCTTCAACGGTAAAAGCAAAAGTCGCGAACCAGAAGGAGGTAACTATTACTGAAGATACCGATTATCCTTTTAAAGGATCTGTCAGGTTCACGATCAAAACAGAAAAGCCTGTCAGATTTTCTCTTTACCTGAGGATCCCTGGCTGGGCTCAAAAAGCAGAAATAAAATACAAAGACAAAACTATCTCAGGAGCCGGGGGCTCTACAGTTAAGATTTTTGCCAGGTGGGATCCCGGTGAGGTTGTAACAATGGCGATACCCATGGATTTAAGGGTTGAAAAAAGATATAATAATTCATTGTCAGTTTTGAAAGGTCCTCTTTACTTTTCACTCAGGATAGATAAGGAATATAAAAGTGTTAAGATCAATTATGATAATTTCAGCTACAAAGGCAGTGTCGACTGGGAGATATATCCGAAGAGTCCATGGAATTACGGTCTGATGATCGACAAAAATAATCTGGCACGAGGTTTAAAAATTGCAGAGAATGAGTTGACCAGGTATCCGTTTGCTGATAAGGGAGATATGATCTGGTCTTCTGATTCGGCCAGATACATTACATGGGAAAAGGATCCTCCGGTGGTTATTACGACGAGGGGGATGAAAATACCGGAGTGGGGATTGAAGGAGAATTCAGTAGATATACCTCCTCTAAGTCCTGTAAAACCAGGGGCTTCAGCAGAGGTAATACAGCTTGTGCCATACGGTAGTGCGAGGCTCAGGATTACTGAATTTCCTGTGATTGATCTGACTAAGGTGGTTGATGTCATCCGTTAAAGAACCTCTGTGTCTCTCAGTGTATTCTCTGTGGATCTCAGTGTAACTTCTTTTTCTTACCATATCATAACCCAACCCCTGGGGGTTGTTGAATAAAATGAGGTTTACCCCCCAACCTCCCAAGGGGGGCTTTATAAATATCAGTAAATCAATAAGTCCCCCCTGGGGGATTTAGGGGTAAAAAGACAGAGTCGGACGTTTTCAACAGCCCCGTTTGGGGATGGGTTTATTAAACTTATATGCAGGACTAACTAATAGGTTTCGTTTTTTCTTTAAGCCAGCTCTTTTCTTCAGCTGTCAGGTGTGGGCTGAGTTTATCATAAACCTCTGTATGGTATGAATTTAGCCAACCGATTTCTTTCTGATCGAGCAGAGACTTATCAATAAGCGATTTTTCGATATAGCACAACGAAACGGTGTCAAATTTTAGGAACTGACCAAATTCAGTCTCTTCATCCTCGTAACATATAATTAGGTTCTCAATCCTTATCCCGTACTCTCCTTCCCTGTAAATTGCTGGTTCATTTGAGGTCAGCATTCCTGCCTCTATCGTAGTTTTATTATCGGCCGGACTTATGCTTTGCGGACCTTCATGAACATTAAGGCAGTATCCCACTCCATGACCTGTTCCATGGGCATAGTTCATTCCCGATCCCCACATAGCTCTTCTGGCAATAAAGTCAAGCTGGTATCCCCTTGTCCCATTAGGGAATTTTGCAAGTGCAAGGTTGATATGCCCTTTAAGGATAAGTGTAAAATCCCGTTTCTGCTGTGAAGAAGGGATTCCTACAGTTATTGTTCTTGTAATATCGGTCGTTCCGCCCAGGTACTGGCCTCCCGAATCAACAAGAAGCAATCCTCTTTCTCCTATCACCACTCCCGGGCTTTCCTCAGGATTGTAATGCGGCAGGGCACTGTTTTCATTAAAAGCAACAATTGCCGTAAAGGATAATCCTAAAAAGTCCTTTTGCTTCGATCTCAGCTCCAGAAGTTTCTCAGAAAGAGAGTATTCAGTCATCAGCTCCCTGCCATGATTACTTTCGAACCAGTGAAAGAATTTCGTTAGCGCCACTCCGTCACGGATCATTACCCCGGAGATGTTCGCTATTTCAGTTTTGTTCTTTATTGATTTAAGCCTTGCAGGGATACTTAAATCTTCTATAAGTTTTGAATTCCCCGGAATTGAATTTAAAAGTTCAACTGAAGTGCTTTGCGGATTTAACAATACAGAATGGCCTTCGGTAACGGATGATAATACCCCAGTTATCTCTTCATAAGGAAGAATTACAACGCCAAGCCTGTCAAATTCAGATGCAAGCTTTACCGGAATTTTATTTTCATCAATAAACAGTAATATCTGTTTTGCCCCAATAAGTGAAAATGACAAGAGTAAAGGACTGTATTTAAGATCACCTCCCCGAATATTGAGAAGCCACATTATATCATCGGTCGAGGTGAGAAGATGAAAGTCAGCACCCTGTTTATTCATTTGATCCCTCACTTCACTGATCTTGGCTGACCTTCCCTTTCCTGAATACTCAACAGAATGATCAAAAGCCTGTGAAAAAGGTAATTGAGGCCGGTTGGTCCATATAGGGGAAATAAGGTCACTCTTAACATCAAACGAAACCATTTTACCGTCGAGGCTCTTTTCAAGTCTTCTGAAAGCGGCAGCTGAAAAGATACGCCCGTCAAGGCCGATTTTATCTCCTTTTTTTGCATTTTCGGAAATATAATCCATGTAGTCATTTCTCTGAAATGCACCTGGCGCGACAAATTCATAGCCTGAACCGGCAAGCTGTTTTTCAGCCTGGATAAAGTATCTGGAATCGGTCCACAAACCTGCGAAAGTATCTGTTAAAACCACTGTTGCAGCAGAGCCGGTAAATCCTGTAAGCCATTTGATTATCTGCCAGTGATCGGGAACATATTCCCCTAGGTGAGGGTCGGCAAAGGGAATTATATAAAAGTCCAGGCTGTTCTGTTTCAAAGCAGCCCTGATATGTTTTAGATTCTCCGCTGACGCGGAATTATGAACCATTCCTTTCTTCTGGTTATTATCCATTTATTGATCAGCACTGATCACAGAGCCGTGCTATCGTCTTTGAGTTTGCTTACAAGTTCTTGATCTCATTTACCAGGTTCTGCAGGGTGCTTTTTGCATCGCCGAAAAGCATTCTGGTCTTGTTGTTAAAGAACAGCATATTTTCAATGGCCGCGTAACCTTTACCCATCCCACGTTTCATTACAATGATGTTTCTTGCATCACGTGCTTTGATAATCGGCATGCCATATATCGGGCTTGAAGGATCATCCTCAGCTGCCGGATTGACAACATCATTTGCACCAATAACTATCAGAACATCAGTATTTGGCAGATCAGGATTAATCTCATCGCTTTCAATAAGCTGTTCATAAGGCACATCTGCTTCGGCAAGAAGCACATTCATGTGCCCCGGCATCCTGCCGGCAACGGGGTGAATTGCATATTTCACCTCAACACCTTTTTCTTCGAGAAGTTTATCAAGTTCATGGCATATATGCTGAGCCTGTGCAACTGCAAGGCCGTATCCAGGAACAATTACAACTTTCTTTGAATAACTCAGGAGTACTGCGGCATCTGAAAGTGAAATCTCTTTTACAGTGCCGGCTTCGGCGGCATTCGATTTCCCACCTCCGCCAAAAACACCAACAATTACATTCAGCAAAGACCGGTTCATTGCCTTGCACATAAGAACCGTAAGAATGGTACCGGCAGAGCCGACAAGGATCCCGCCTGTCAGCATTGCCTGGTTGTTATACAGAAATCCTCCCATTGCCGCTGCAACACCTGTGAATGAGTTAAGAAGTGATATCACCACCGGCATATCTGCTCCTCCGATTGGCATTACAAAAAGGACTCCGTAAATTACGGCAACTGCAAACATTACATAAATATAGGTAGTAAGCTCAGCACTTGCCTGAACATTCCGCGTCATTATGAAGACTATGAATCCAATGAGAACAGTCAGTATTGAAAGATTAACGTATTTCATTGCTTTTATTCTCATATCCCCTATCCAGCCGTCAAGCTTCCCGAATGCTATCATGCTGCCTGCCCAGGAAACCGTTCCAATCACAAGCCCGAGAAGTATTGCCAGAACATGACCGTTTGCCATCCCCGATCTTGCTATCAGTTCCGGATCAACATGAGGGAATTCCATCATGGAGATAAGGGCAGCGGCAGCTCCTCCCATCCCGTTAAAAAATGATACAAGCTGAGGCATTGCTGTCATCCTGACTTTTTTGGCAATCACCCACCCAATTGCTGTCCCGATCGCTATGGCTGTGAGGATATATGGAATATTGCCGATTGGTTCACCATCTTTTTTATGAAAAAGTATCGTGGCAATAATTGCAAAACCCATCCCGAAGGCAGCCAGAGTATTCCCCCGTCGCGCCGTAAGAGGATGGCTAAGCATTTTTAAACCTATGACAAACAAAACGGAGGCAATAATATAAGTAATCTCCAGTATCGTTATTCCACCTGTAAACTGAGATATTCCGCTCATCTTTAAATAGTTTAGAATTTGACGATTTCTGATTACTTCTTCTTTTTGAACATTTCAAGCATCCTGTCGGTCACAACAAAGCCTCCAACGACGTTCAACGTTCCCAGAACGACTGCCAGGAATCCAAGAATCATTGAGCCTGTTGTGGCGGCATGTCCCATAACAATGATGGCACCTATAATTACTACTCCATGGATCGCATTAGCCCCCGACATAAGAGGTGTATGCAGTATTGCAGGTACATGGCTTATCACTTCAATGCCAAGAAAGATTGAAAGGATAACAATGAAAATTGCCTCCCTGTGCTGTAAAAAGAATTCTGAAAACTGTTCCATAATTGACTATTTAATACCCAGCATCTGTTTGACTCTCTGACTTACGTATTCTCGGTTATGAATTGCTGTCGTGCCATTGATTATGTCATCCTGTAAGTTAAGCTGAAGACTTCCATCTTTACCGATCATAATCTTCAGCAGATTAATAACATTTGAACCGAACATCTTGCTTGCATCTGACGGCATCTCGGAAGCAAAGTCCGATTTTCCGACAATAGTAATCCCATTGACTGAAATAGTTTTGTTGTTTTCAGTAAGCTCACAATTACCGCCGCTCGATGCTGCAAGGTCAACAATAATTGATCCTGGTCTCATTGACCTCACAGTATCACCAAGGATCAGGACCGGAGCTTTTTTACCCGGAATCTGTGCAGTTGCAATAACCACATCAGCGGCAATTGCTTTTTTCTGGATAAGCTCCTGCTGTTTCTTTCTGAACTCCTCAGTCTGTTCAACTGCATAGCCACCGGCTGATGAGTCTTCCTTTGCTCCTTCAACCTCAATGAATTTTCCGCCAAGGCTCTTTACCTCTTCCCTGACTGCTGATCTGACATCAAAAACCTCAACGACAGCTCCAAGCTTACGGGCAATTGCAATTGCCTGGAGTCCGGCAACGCCAGCTCCCAGAATCAGAACTTTTGAGGGTTTGATAGTTCCTGAGGCTGACATGAACATAGGAAAGAATTTAGGAAGGGAGGATGCTGCAGTAAGGACAGCTTTATATCCTGCAACTGTTGCCATCGACGAAAGTATATCCATCGACTGTGCCCGGGTAGTCCTTGGGATCAGATCGAGTGCAAGGACTGTCAGTCCCCTTACCCTTGCATTTTCAAGCCATTTGCTGTTATCTACAGGATTGACGACAGAGCAGATCACCTGTCCTTCACTAAATGAATCCGCTTTTTCTTCAAGCGGTGGGTTTACACATAACAAAAAAGATGACTTTGATATCAAATCCACTCTACTGGCTAATGATGCACCGGCCGCAATATAATCAGCGTCCGAGGCCCAGGCTTTGTCACCTGCCCCGTTTTCGACTATGATATCAACACCCAGCTTTTTAGTTACGGCAACTTCACCCGGAAGCATTGCCACTCTTTTTTCTGCCCCGGATTCTTTAAGTATGCCAATAACCATTTTATTCAAGTTTGGAGTTTAGAATTTGGAGTCTGGATTTTTCTGTTAAAAAATTAACACCAAAATAACGATTATTTATTCTTTACCAAAGAAACTCTTGAGCCAGAATTTGTTTGCCTCGGTTCTGGAATGGATTGCTTTGGCCCCACCCCACCCATGACGGCCGTTAGGGTAAAGCATGAACTGAAATGACTTGCCTTTATCCTGAAGCCTTGATATAAGATAAATTGAGTTCTGCATATGTACATTATCATCAAGATCTCCATGGGTCATATAGAGCTTCCCCTTGTAGTTCTCGGCAAATGTCAGTGTTGATGCATCTTTATACCCCTCAGGATTATTTTGTGGGGTGTCCATATACCTTTCAGTATAAATATCATCATAAAGACGCCAGTCTGTAACTGATGATCCGGCAAATCCATGAGTCCAGAAATCAGCACCTTTGGTCATTGCCAGACAGGTCATGTAGCCGCCGTATGAGCTGCCGGTTATACCCATTCGCGTTCCGTCGACATAGGGCTTTGTCCGAAGCCATTTAACCGCATCTTCATAATCAAGGATCTCCCATTTCCCAAGACTGCGATGAAGATAATCGAGACCTCTCTTCCCGAACTGTCCGGAGCCCCTGTGATCAACAGTAAAAGTAATAATCCCGTTCTGCGAATCCCACGAAGGAGAATTGCCCTGCCATCTGTTATATACGTT
>DOTV01000084.1:12173-12760 GCA_003520925.1 Bacteroidales bacterium
GGATATGTGATTATTGCCGGCATATTGAAGAGTCCGTCAGAAGTCATTATTTTGATCAACTCGGATTTTGAATGCTTTGTCGCAATAAAAGTCTCCTGTTCAAATTTATGAATCTCCTTAACCTGCTTTCCTTTTTTATCAATGGCAATTATCGATCCGGGGCTTATTATACTGTTCCATGTATCAATGAACCAGGTACCTTTGGGTGAGATACTTACCATATGAGTACCAGGTCCGTTGGTTATCTGAATAAGGTTTTTACCATCAAGTCCGACACGGAAACAATGACTGTCAGTCGATTCTGTTCCTGTTGCCGAGAAATAGACGACCTTTTGCTCTTCATCAACCCTGTCGAGGCTTGTAACCCTGAAGTTCAGATTTGTGAGCTGGGCTATCAGCCTGTTATCCCAGCTATAATAATAAAGGTTTTCCCACCCGTTTCTGACGCTGTTAATAATGAAACCTGTTCCGTTGTTCATTACATAAATATCCTTGTAGAAATCAAGCCAGGCTTTCTGTATTTCATTGTAGACCGAAGCAAAATCTCCGGTCGAAGGATCTGCAAGAATGATTTTCATGTCGTTCTG
>DOTV01000215.1 GCA_003520925.1 Bacteroidales bacterium
TCAGCAACGGATTTGTAAACAGGGAACCATTAAATGAAATCATAAGTTTTATTGATGCATTCAATATTGACTTGAAGGCTTTTAACGACCCCTTCTATAAGAAAATGACAGGTGCTGAACTGGGGCCTGTAAAAGAATCTCTCAGGCAAATCGCAAAAGCCGGAAAACATCTTGAGATAACCTCGCTCATAATACCTGGCAGGAATGATTCTATCGATGAGATGGAAGCAGAATCGAAATGGATATCAGATGAGCTCGGGAATGAGACTCCCTTTCACCTCAGCAGGTATTTTCCAATGTACAAAAGGAATGACCCCCCCACTCCTCAGGCGACCCTTACAAGGCTGTTCGAAACAGCTTCGGTGAATCTGAAATACGTCTATATGGGTAACACTCCGGGTGACAACGGTCAAATCACACATTGCAGCCGGTGTGGTATAATTGTTACGAAAAGGATAGGCTACAGTACCCGATTAATGAACCTTGACCAGGCTGGCAGGTGTACGGAATGCGGGAACCAGGTTTACAGGTATTTTATTTTACCTTCCCGTGAAGATCGCTGAGCCTTGTGCAGAGTTTATCGGTGCCAACGAAGAGATCCTTTTCAACAAGTTGAAAATGAGTTCTCACAGATTTCAGATCATTCTTTTCGGGATTGTTTGCCCGCCTGATGAGGTCATTCCGCAACGAGACGGCATCAGCAATAATGCCGGAAACCTCCTCTGCATGATCCTCAGGATGAATTGTGCCAAAGGTAAAACAATCGGAGATAACTTCGAAAATAAGGTAATCGATACTCTTCTTGAGCTTTCTTATGCTTGGCATGACAAGGGATTAGTTAATATGGTGCAAATGTAGTAAATAAATCAGAATGAACTCATTTATCTGCCATAAACCTCTTAATGCTCTCCTCTGCTTTTTCGATATATAGTTTCCGGAGATTCTCAATCAATTCTTTCCGGACACTGAAACAGATATCCCCGATGCAATAAAACTGCAATACCATGGGCGATGTTCCAGTCATGAAAACAGCGTCATAATCCCGGATTGACCCTACAGGGACACACATGAAATTCACTTTGATATTGTTATCATGGCAAATGTCAAGGATATATTTCCGTGTTATCCCGTTGAGTACCTTATCATCGGGCGCAGTTGTAAGAGTATCTCCCTTCACAAAAAAAATGTTTGATCTGCTGCCCTCTGTTATCTTATCCTCTTCGTTTACAAGAAGCGCTTCATATCCGCTTTCAAGAATAAGTTTATGGTAGATCGACGAACGCAGCTTATGATTAATAACTTTTGACTCAGGATCTTTTCTTTCGGCATAAAATAGTATACCCCTGACACCTTTCCTGTACTGCTCTTCGGATGGATAGATAGGTTCAACAAAATAAACGAGGTAATTTGCTGAAACCTGGTTATAATTAAAGACTATCTTCAGATTTATATCCTTGCGTTTTTCAGTTTTAACCAGGTTTATTATGTCTTTTCTCAGATCACTGATCTTTGTAATCGGGGCTTTCTGCCTGATCTTCATACTCAGTTCAAGGCGTTCCATATGATCATGAAAAAAGACAGGACTGCCCTTAATCATCCTTATTACCTCATAGATAGAATCGCCTTCATAAACAAGAGAATTGTCAAAATTATCACAGGGATTCAATTCTCCGTTTAGAATGAATTTTTTTCCATAACATTCGTTCATGATCTGATGCATTTTCGATACAAAAATACAAACAATACGGCTATCAGCCAGCAAATCTGCATATATTCGCATTGGCCTTAACAGATTACTGTATTTGATGTACGCAATAGTTGATATCGAAACCACAGGAGGAAGTTCCAGAATTGAGAAAATCACTGAGATTGCTATATTTCAACATGATGGAGAGAAGATCACCGGTGAATTTGTAACGCTCGTAAATCCAGAAAGGAATATTCCCTACTTTATAACAAATCTTACCGGAATAACAAATGAGATGGTAGAGAATGCCCCAAGGTTCTTTGAGGTAGCCAGAATGATTATTGATATGACGGAAGGCCGCACTTTAGTAGCTCATAACGCAAAATTTGATTATTCTTTTCTAAGACAGGAATTCAAATCACTGGGCTATAATTTCAGAAGAAGCCTCCTGGATACTGTTACCCTCGGAAGGAAACTGATGCCCGGGCACAGATCTTACAGCCTCGGTAATATCTGCAATGACCTTGGGATAATGATCAACGGAAGGCACAGAGCAGCAGGCGATGCACTGGCAACCGTCAGGCTTTTTGAATTACTGATGGAAAAAGACAGGGATATCAACGGACGTTATTCGGAACAGATCAGAAATACAAGACTTTCAAAGTTGAATCCAAAACTTGATATCTCAAAGCTGGATTCTGTTCCGGATGAACCAGGGGTATATTATTTTTATAATGAAAAGGGCGATCTGATCTATATCGGAAAGAGCAGGAATCTTCAGCAAAGGATCAGGACACATCTTTCAAATAACTCTACAAACCGTGCAATGGAGATGCGCGATTTAATTGCAGACATCGACTGGCAGGTAACCGGGAGTGAATTGATTGCACTTCTTATGGAGTCGTCGGAAATCAAGAAAAACAAACCCGTTTATAACAGAGCTCAGCGCCAGACAGGTTATCAATGGGGAATTTTCAGCTTTTTCGATTGCAACGGATATCTGAATTTTAGTTTCGGAAGGATAGGCATTGAAGATAACCCTGTATCGGTCTTCACAGGTAAAGAGAGAGCAAAAGCGACACTGATATCACTTGCTGAGAAATACGGATTGTGCCAGAAGCTAACAGGTCTTTATGAAACCAATGGTCCCTGCTTTCATTATCATGTAGGCATCTGCAGGGGAGCCTGCTGCGGTAAGGAACCGGCAGATTCCTACAATGAACGAGCCCGTAAAGCAGCCGATGAGTTCGTCTTTACACACCGTAACTTTTTCATAATCGACAAGGGAAGAGATAAAGAAGAGAGGAGCGCAATAAAGATTGTAAACGGTAAATACTCAGGATATGGTTATTTTAATATCAATGAAATGGGATTCGGTCTGACAGCTGTTCACGACTGCATTCAATCGTCCGCTGATAACCGCGATATTCATACTATTTTAAAACAATATCTTAGGGGATTCAAAATTGAAAAGATCATTGAATTCTGATAAGCAAGAACTATATTTGTTAAAATAAGCTGGAAGCATATGGCATTATTTACGAGGACCACAAAGAATCTCATCTTAAAGATTGATGAGTTTTTTGATAACATCGATCTTGGACTGCTTGTCTTCAGGGAGGGCGTGAAAGCTTATCTCGATAAAGACTTTGATACATTTAACAGGCATATTCAGAAGGTGGAGATGCTTGAGAGTAATGCAGATAAGCTTCAGCGATCGATCGAAAATGAGATGATAACCCACTCAATTCTTCCCCAGCACAGGAGTGAGGTAAGTTCACTTATTGACTCGCTCGACGAAATAATCGATACAATAAAATCATCCCTGAATGAATTTAGTATTGAAATGCCTGATATCCCCGAGTCGCTTTACCACAATTTTGTAAGCATAACCGAAGCTTCGGTATGTGCGGGAGAAGAGCTTATACCTGCAGCCAGGGCTTATTTCAAATCGCCATATACTGTAAGGGATAAGCTGCTCAAGGTTTACTACTTCGAAAGCGAGACTGATAAAGTGTCGAGGAACACAACAAGGATAATATTCCAGGAAATGAAAGATCTCGACCTGGCACATAAAGC
>DOTV01000110.1:0-6114 GCA_003520925.1 Bacteroidales bacterium
TTATCGAGAGTCTCTATATATTCAAGATTTTTTTCAATTCCTGAATGAGGCATACTGGATGGCATCAGCAAAAATGAACCCTCGTCCAGCGTGGGCATAAACTCCTTGCCAGTACCAGGGAATGTTTTGACGGGAGCCTTCCAGAATGCTGTATTGCGAAAATTTTTCCAGCCTGCTTTTTCTGCCCCTGAAGCAATAATTCCAAAAATTCTATCAAATCCCTGCCAGACTAATAAGCCAAAAAACAAGGTAAAAGCAGGGATCATTAAAAACTTCCATTTATTGAGCAAAGCCCACCGAAGAATCTTTTCGTAAAAATGTACCATCGACATCAGGGCAATCAGAATAACAGTTACAATTCCGGCAACAAAAAGAAAATTGACAAACTCATTGTTATGTGCTCCCAGTGGCAGCCATTCAATTGAAAGATACCAGGTTGCCACAAGCACTGTTATCCCAATGTTTATATAATTTGGAAATTCCCTACGCGTTTCAGACCATCTGTAATCAAACAGGTTATTTATACCCAGAGCGGTTAAGGCAAGAACTGGCCAGGTATGCCAGACAATAGCAAAAAATATACCTGCCAGGATCAGTGCCCCGTTCCAAATCTTTCTGATTTTCTTTGTATCGAACCGGATATGAAATAAGATATGTACCAGTGTCGGAAGCGCTACTATTCCAAGAATAAATGCTGCAAGAAGAGCAAAAGTCTTGGTCCATGCCAGCGGATGGAACATTTTACCTTCCTGAGCCTGCATGGCGAAGACAGGAAGAAAACTTACAATTGTCGTAGCAATTGAGGTAACTACAGCAGCTCTCACTTCTGTTGTTGCACTGTAAATTACCTTCATTAATTTTTTACCGCGGATTCCCCTGTTTTCAGGCATTTCGAGATGACGGAGAATATTCTCTACGTCCACAATACCTATATCCACCATTACACCGATAGCTATTGCAATACCTGATAACGCTACAATATTGGCATCAATTCCGAAGAACCGCATCAGTATAAATGTGATGAGCACTCCTAGAGGTAATAACCCGGCAACGATCAGAGAAGCTCTGAGATTCATTACCAGAACAATTATCACGATAATACTGATCAGGATTTCATGGGAAAGTGCCGATTCGAGTGTTCCGATTGTTTCCCTGATGAGCCCTGTCCTGTCATAGAATGGGATGACAGTTACCTTTGAAACAGATCCGTCAGGCAATGTTTTTTGGGGTAGTCCGGCTTCTAGTTCCTGAATCTTCTCTTTGACATTATTGATTACCTCCATCGGGTTGGACCCATAACGGGCGACTACTACGGCTCCCACTGCCTCTGAACCGGCTTTATCAAGACCTCCCCGGCGTGTTGCCGGGCCAAAATTTACATGCGCCACATCTTTAATCCGCACAGGAACGTTATTCCTAACGGCGACAACGGATAATTCAAGATCGTTAAGGCTCTTTATATAACCCAGTCCGCGAATGATGTACTCAACACTATTCAATTCAATTGTTTCCGCCCCGATATCCAGGTTGCTGTTTTTAACAGCATTCATCACATCCATAACGGATACATTGTAAGCTTTCAGAGCACCAGGATTGAGATCAACCTGATACTCCCTGACAAATCCACCTACAGATGCAACTTCTGATACACCTTCGGCAGAGGAAAGGCTGTATTTGACATAAAAATCCTGGATGGTTTTAAGCTCCGACGGGTCCCATCCACCATTAGCCATTCCCGTTTTGGGATCCCGGCCTTCAAGGGTATACCAGAAAATCTGACCAAGGGCCGTTGCGTCAGGACCAAGTGTCGGTTGAACTCCGGCAGGTATTGTCCCTGGTGGTAACGAATTTAGTTTTTCAAGGATCCTTGACCTGCTCCAGTAAAACTCTGTATTATCTTTAAAAATGATGTAGATGAACGACATTCCGAACATCGAGGTGCTTCTGATTGTCTGTACACCCGGAATACCTGATAATGCTGTGGTCAATGGATAGGTTATCTGGTCCTGAATGTCTTTTGGTGAACGGCCCATCCATTCGGTTGCAACAATCTGCTGGTTTTCACCAATATCAGGAATGGCATCCACCGGAACCGGGTCCCTTGGTAAAAGATCCGATTTCAGATTGAATGGCATAGTTACCAATCCCATGATCAAAAAAGCGATCAGGAAGATGAAAGTTATCAGCCTGTTCTCGAGAAAATACCTGACTAGCCGGTTAAACATTGCGGTTTATTTTTTTTCAACCAGGGCCATTCCGCATTTGGGACAATCGCCTGGTTTATCGCTTACAACTTCTGGATGCATGGGGCAGGTATACTGAACTTTTGCTACCTCCTTTGTGGTGGTTTGCTTTTCTTTGGATGAATTGTTACCGCACGAGCTGAACATCAAACCGGAAAGCATAACAAAACCAAAAATTATCAGATTCTTTTTCATTGCTTGAAATTCTTTAATTGTAAATACTAGAAGATAGATTTGAAATAAATAGAAATTTACAAATGAGATATTATTCTAATTTGTAGAATAGAAAGAAATAAATTGATCAGATGCGGAAAATGCAAATTTCAGAGAGGTCCACATTTGTGGACATTATTGCCCCGGGAGGGCTTTTGTCTGAATATTGTATTTTGAATACTTCAGCAAGGCTGATCGTGGATTCAGAAGATAATCCTGCTGTCTGAAAATCAATTTGAACCGGAGGAGTGACATTAAAAAACGAGGGGACATAATTATTATCTGTCGAAAAGGAAGTTACAGCATCTTCACAGCAGTGTCTGGAGAAGAATATTCCGGGTGGAGTCGACTTCTTTTGTGAATCCTCCATACCGCAGCTTGCCAGCTTTCCGGTAAGAGAGATTTTAGAGGCTGCTATATGACCACCACAATAGTGTATCGCCACCGAAAAGCGGAACATTGCGGCGATAATCACAAATGCAAATAATATTGAAGCTCCCTTTTTCACCAGTAATTAAACAGATAACCGTTCATTTTGTTTTACAAAGCTATACGATTTTGGTATAATGGCAAACATTTACTGATCCTGAATCATTCCCGCGGCAACTGTCTCTTTTGTACCGGAATCAATAAATATCAGGCTTCCGGTAATATTGTTCTTCTTATAAGGATCAAAAAATACCGGCTTCGAGGTCCTGATATTTATATTTGCTATATCGTTCATCTTGATTGTAATATTTTCATAATCTCGTTCAAGAGAATCGATATTCATTCTGTAATTGATTGATTTTATTATACATTCGACTTCATTTGTATTTAGCCGGACAAGAAACCTGCCGCCGGTTTTCAGTGGCTTTTCATTGAACCAGCAAACCATAAGATTAATCTCCTGGCCAGACTGCGGGAGTTTACCGTTACTGACAATCAGATCTCCTCTGCCGATATCAATCTGATCTTCAAGTGCAATTGAAACAGAATCCCCTGCTGAAGCTTCAGATAACGATTTCCCCATCACATCGATACCAGTAATCCTTGATCTTAACATTGAAGGCAGAACTGTAACATAATCTCCTTTTCTGAATATTCCGCCTGCAATTCTGCCTGCATAACCACGGTAATCATGATATTCATCGGATAATGGCCGAATAATTGTCTGCACAGGAAGTCTCGATTCGTAAGAGTTTTTTATTTTTTTTATTTCAATAGTTTCAATAAACCGAAGGAAGGTTCTGCCTTCATACCATCTCATATTCTCAGAGGGTTCAACTACATTGTCCCCGAATTTTGCACTGATCGGAATATAATATACATTTTCTATTTCGAGTTTTCCGGCAAGCGCTGCAAGTTCATTTCTGATATTTACAAATACTTCTTCAGCGAAATTTACCATATCCATTTTGTTGATACAGAAGACTATGTGTCTTATATCAAGTAAAGATGCTATATATGAATGGCGAAGAGTCTGTTCAAGAACCCCTTTTCTTGCATCGATAAGTATTACAGCAAGGTCGGCAGTGCTTGCTCCTGTAACCATATTCCTTGTATATTGAATATGACCGGGAGTATCTGCAATTATAAACTTCCTTGCAGGTGTGGCGAAATACCTGTATGCCACATCAATTGTTATCCCCTGTTCTCTTTCTGCCCTGAGTCCGTCGGTCAGAAGTGAAAGATCGATCCCCTCTTTGCCAAGACGTTTACTGGATTCGACAATGTGATCCATCTGATCCTCAAAGATCGATTTGCTGTCATAAAGAAGCCTTCCTATCAAAGTACTCTTTCCATCATCGACACTGCCGGCTGTTGTGAACCTCAGGAGGCTTTTAGTACCGTTTATTTTGCTTTCCATACTTATACCATTAAAAATAACCCTCTTTCTTCCGGTCTTCCATAGCCGCTTCCGATCTTCTGTCATCATATCGTCCACCTCTTTCGGTCACCCTTGTTGCAGCAATCTCGCTAACTATTTCTTCCAGCGATTCTGCTTTTGAAAGTGTAACCCCGGTACATGTTATATCCCCGATTGTCCGGCACCGTACATCGGCCTCAAAAACCCTTTCAGATGGTTTTGTCTGCATGAAAGGCGCCCAAGCAAGGTAGACTCCGTTCCGCTGAAAAATCTTCCGCCGGTGCGTATAGTAAAGGTGCGGTAAGATGATGTTTTCACTCATAATATACTGCCAGACATCAAGCTCTGTCCAGTTACTGATCGGGAACACCCTGAAGTGTTCTCCGAAATTCTTATGACCGTTAAATATGTTCCAGAGTTCAGGCCTCTGATTCTTTGGATCCCACTGTCCGAATTCATTCCGGTGCGAAAAAAATCTTTCCTTTGCTCTGGCTTTCTCTTCATCACGTCGTCCTCCGCCAATTGCCACATCTATTTTTAATTCATCGATTGCATCAAGGAGAGTGACCGACTGGGCCTTGTTTCTGCTGGCATTGATCCCGGTCTCCTCTGCGACCCTTCCCCGGTCGATAGAATCTTGCACAAGCTTTACAACCAGCTCTACTCCAAGTTCCTTTGCAAGGTTATCCCTGAACGTAAGTGTCTCTTCAAAGTTATGCCCGGTATCGATATGCAACAGGCTGAAAGGCATTTTAGCAGGCCAGAAAGCCTTTTTTGCAAGATGTACCAATACGATCGAATCTTTACCACCTGAAAAAAGGATAACTTTTTTCTCGAACTGGGCAGCTACCTCCCTCATTACAAAAATGGCCTCGTCTTCAAGCTCCTTCAGATGTTCATTGTTTATCTTCATATTTAATGTGTCTTTATCTTTTTTTTACCCACCCCTGACCCCCCGCCGAAGCGGGGCAGGCTCTTCCAAGTGGGACTTAATGATATTTACCGTCATTGCGATCCGCCAACCGGCGGAGGAGCAATCTTTTTCGTTGTATCGAGTTCTACTTAATATGCAGTCCGCATTCCTTCTGGCCCCCTTCTTCCCACCACCATCGTCCCGACCGGAAATCGGCCCCTTTTTCCACCGCTCTTGTACATGGCTCACACCCGATGCTGACAAAACCTTTGTCGTGCAAAACATTGTATGGAATATTATTTTGTTTGATGAACCTTTCAACATCCTCAAGGGTCCAGGTGAAAAGAGGGTAAAACTTAAATAGAAACTTTTCTTCGTCATACTCTATCCAGTCCATTTGGCGGCGGTTATCCGACTGATCCGCCCTGATGCCTGATATCCAGCACTCTTTATTCTTAAGGACTCTGTTTAAAGGTTCAAGTTTTCTTACCCTGCAGCACTCCAGCCTGTTCTCCCGCGAATGGTAAAAGCTGAAAGGTCCCTTTTCTGTCACCATCTTTTCAACAGATACATAATCAGGGAAATAAGTATTTATTTTCCTACCGTATCTTTTTATTGTCTCACTGAATACCTTGTAGGTCTGCGGAAAGAGTCTTCCTGTATCGAGAGTGGCAATATCGATCTGAATATTATTTTCAAAAATAAAATGAGAAATAACCTGATCTTCAATTCCGAAGCTGGAAGTAAAAACAACCTTTTCCGGGAAGATCTCAGAAAGAGCTTTCAGCTGATCTTCAACCGGTTTGTTCTCTATCCTTTTCCTTATTTCATCTATTCCCATAAATGCTTTCTATATCAACTTATTTCTTAAATATCTATATCTCAATTTATCTCCA
>DOTV01000110.1:6386-17166 GCA_003520925.1 Bacteroidales bacterium
ATTTATCTCCATTCATTTCTCTTTATCAATTTTCAACTAAAACTCCCCGACAGATAATCTTTTGTCAATTGCTTTTTCGGATTACTGAAAAACTCTTCAGTCGGGCCTGATTCCACAACTTTCCCCAGATACATAAAAACTATATTATCAGCAATTCTTTTTGCCTGTCTTAGTGTGTGGGTCACAAGGATAACAGTATATTTCTCTTTGAGCTTTATAAAAAGCTCCTCTATTTTTTTTGTTGAAAGAGGGTCGAGGGCTGAGGTGGCTTCGTCGCCCAGGATGTATTCGGGTTCAATCGCCAGACCCCGTGCAAGGCATAGTCTCTGCTGCTGACCTATCGACAATCGGTTTGCAGATGAACGTACCCTGCCTCTGACTTCATCCCATAAACCGACGTACTGCAGATACTGGATTACAGTCTGATTGATTTTTTTCCTTCTTCTTATTCCGTGGATCCGCGGGCCATAGGCGACATTATCAAAAATTGACATCGGCAGTGGGCAGGGACGCTGTGCCAGCAATCCCATTTTTTTACGGGTATTGATGACATTAATTCTTTTATCATAGATATTCTCACCGTCCACGAACACTCTGCCTGTTATTTTCACCTCAGGTGTTTCATCATGCATTCGGTTGAGGGTTTTAAGAAAAGTTGTTTTTCCGCAACCTGACGGGCCGATTATACAGGTAATGCTTTTTTCAGGTATTGTAAGATTAATGTCCTGCAGAATATGCTGCTCCTCGATGTAAACGTCGAGGTTCTCAATTCTGATAGGGTTATTATATAACACCTTTTTTAACGGAGTTGTTCTTTCAATTACCGTTACCGGATCAAAAGTCATTTCTGACAATTGTTGTTTTGCACTTATCATGATTTGTTTTTTAAGAATTTCGAACTGAAATACCGTGCTGAAAAACTCAGTATCAATATAATAACCGTTAAGATTACAGCAGACGCATAGGCACGGTTCTGGACCTCCTCAACCGGGCTTCCAAGCTGGAAGAAAATCGACAGGGGCAATGTTGCAGCAGGCTGCCCGAGCGATGTCGGGATATTGTCAGTGTATCCTGCAGTAAAAAGGACAGTGGCAGCGTCTCCTATACCCCGGCCAATTGCAAGAAGAGTTGCTGTCATTAGCCCAGGCATTAATTGCCTGAGCAATACTTTTGACATTTCATATTTGGTTGAACCAAGCGATAACAGTGCATCGGGTAGGTCGCGTGGAAGAAGCCGTGTAACCTCGTCAAGCGAACGCATCATAATCGGCATTATCAACATAGCCACTGTAATAATTCCACCCAGCAGTGATGCTTTTACTCCCATATAGACCATGAGAGCAAATCCGAAAGCGCCGTAAACTATGGAGGGAACCCCGAAAAGAATATCCAGCGAAAAGCGGATTATGCCGGAAAAGAGCGACTTGCCGGGGAGGTAGAAATTAATATACATTACAAGGGGAACACTGATCAGCATACTTATGATCAGAGCTCCGGCAATAATGAATACTGAACCGGCGATTGCATTTAAGACACCGCCTTCCTTACCAAGATAAAAACCTCCTCCAGGGATCTTTGTTATCATATCCAATGTAAGGGAAGGTATTCCTTTGTAAAAGATCGTACCGATTATATATATCAGAACACCCATTATAATAGCTGCTGCCCCGATCATTATGATCCTGAATATTTTTTCTTCCAGGTATTTCATTTTTATTATATAGTCCAATTACAATTCATGAAAACTGATATTTCTTCTCAATCTGGTTAAGGGTAAACCTTGAAAGCCCGTTAAACAGAACTACTATTATGAATAAAAGAAATGCAGCAAACATCAACGCCGACTCATAATCTGGCATTGAAAGCATTTCCCCATAGTTATTTGCAATCAAAGCAGGGAGGGGATAACACGCATCAAAGAATGAATGAGGTATCTGGGCAATATTACCGCAGACCATAAGCACAGCCATCGTTTCACCGAAAGCCCTTGATAAGGCAAGAATAGCAGCAGCAATTATTCCGGGGAACGATTTCCTGAGAATGACTTTTTTTACTGTCTGCCATTTTGTTGCCCCCATGCTCAGTGAAGCATCAGTAATTTCTTTAGGTATGGAGCGGAATACTTCCACCAGAATGCTTATCAGCAGCGGGACTATCATAATCGCAAGAACTATTCCTCCGGCAAGAACCGTATAACCCGTTGAAAACTCAACAAATCGTGGTGCAATCTTATTTGAAATAAGCGGCACAATTGTAATGGTACCCCATACTCCGTATATGACTGGCGGAATACCTGAAAGAAGATCGACAACCGGTTCAAAAATACGGCGGATACTCCTTGAGGCATAGGAATTAAGATAAATACTCGTCAGGATTGAAAACGGAAGGGCAATAATTATAGCAATGAGAGAAACATAAACAGTGCTTATAATGTACGGAAGGAAACCAAAGTCACCTTTAAATGGCCTCCAGTTGGCGGAGGTCAGTAATACCCACAGGTTTTTCTCTTTCATTATTGGTAAAGCCTTGAATAAGAGACTAAACCCGATCACCAAAAGAAACAGGATAGTAAAAACAGCAATGCCCAGCATAAAATGCCGGGCAATTTTATCTTTAACCAGACGGATCTTTCGCATAGGCTCTATTGGATTTTTTTCAGTTCTCCCGCAACTTTTTCTTTTGATAATGTTATATACCCTGATTCGTTGACATATTTCTGACCATCAGTCAAAACCCATTCAAGAAATTTAGTCACCACCTCTTTTTGCGGCTTTCCATGTGAAACAAAATATAGTTCACGTGCCGGAGGTGAAGGATATTTCCCATTTGCAATTGCATTTATAAGATCATCCATAGAATCATAAAAGTTTTCATCAGGAGTTATCTTCCCGTCATTGTTTATATCGATTGGAAGTACTCTGATACCAGCTAATTGCTTTTTGGTTTTACTGTCGTATGCGTAACCTATATTATTATAACCAATACCAAGGGCATCCTTTTTTACAGCCAAAGCCAGTCCCGGATCTCCGTAAACGCCGCTGCCCAGAAGATCCTCCTGTTTTTTACCGAAATATTTGGCCCATACTTCCGCAGCACCGCAGGCATCTGACCTTGTATAAACATGTATCGGGGATGTGCTTTTAATTCCAAAAGCCTGTGCCCAGGTTTTATACATTCCGGTAACCCATATATTGCTGCCACCCTCTTTCTTCAGCCCCTTGCCAAGTAAAATATCCAGGTATGGATTTGAGGCATTAATGACGGGTACAACTGCATCTTTTGTTACAGCAACAGGATATGCTCCTTTGGTGAGCTCTTCCTTATAAATCTCACGGGAGACCATGCCTAAATCGACCATATCATTCAGGGCATCGGTAATCCCTTTACCGGCTCCACCGGCCGACAGATCGATCCTTACCTCCGGATTTATTTTCCTGAATTCCTCAGCCCATCTTACAGCCATCGGATACAGAGCCCATGCGCCTGAAAGAGAGATCGTACCTTTGAGTTTTTCCTGAGCAAAGGCAGGTTTCGGGTTGATGCTGAAAACCAGGACCAGTATCAGCAGGAGACACATGATAATTTTCTTATTCATAGATTAGTATCATTTAAAATTTAGACCAAGTAATTGCGGTCTGAAGGTAAGGCTCAGGTAAACCCAGGTAAGATTATATTGACTGCTGCCGCCGCCTTTCACTATTTCAAAGCTTTTTGTGGGCATCATATAGGAAATCCCAAGATCAACCTTTGTGACTGCATTTGGCTTATATGTAATCAGGAAATCATTTTCAAATCCCAGATAACGGTCAATCTTTATATCATTAACAGTAAAATAGTTCTGCTGAAGATGGAAGGTGTGAAAATCAGCCCTGACATCAAGTTTGGCAGAAAGAGGTTGTATCAAAAAAAGGTAAGGATTCACCAGACCTGCTCCTGCCACATCAGCTGGAAATTTGGTTATAAGGTCCATTGATCCGTTAAACCGGTGGGCAACTCCATATAATGGTACAAAACAGTGGTCGGTAATATTAGTGGTTCCGTTGTTGTTCCCGCTGAAAATTTCCGCTCCGATTCTTGCAACGAAGTTCCTGGGAGAGGTGTACCGGAGTTCAGGCTGAACATACCACGCTGATAAACCTTTACCTGAATTATTCTTTCCTCCCTGGTAATATGCACTGAAAGTAGAATAGAAGCCATTCATTTCCCATTCAAGCCGGCCGCCAAGAGTATACCGGAAATTAATTTTTTCCGGATCTGTTTTGTCCTGATAGCCATCAGTACTGTTAATACCGGTCAGTATAAAACGATTGTTGATTTTGTAGCGGAAGTAATTAACGGCCAGAAATTTATAATTTGAAAAGCCCGAAGGAGCATAATCGGTTCCAAAAAAGCGTTCGGATGACTGATTAAAGGCAAGTGCAAGTTCGGAAGATAATTTTGGAGAGTTGAATCTGAAATTTAAGGCATCATGAACTGCGGCACTCAGTCTCCAGTCATTTTCAGCAAATAATCTCTGGTTGTCATAAACAAGCCGTTGCCTTCCCGCCCTGATTGAAAACCTGTCTGTTAAATATGCCTCAGCCCATCCCTCAAACAACTGAAGGGTAGCCGATGTCGATCTTGGATCCTGCTGACCCCAGACCCTCAGATCCTGAACCGAAACCTGCATTACCAGCCGGTTATTGAAGGCATAATTGGCGCTTATTCTGAGACGCTGGTTAGTAAAGAATGCTCCTGTAGATGAGTCGTTTCTTAGTTGCTGATATCCGTTCCGGAGCTCAGTCCTTGGTCTGAACTCAGCATCGATACGTAGTTTTTTATCAGGAAGCGAAGTCTGTTGATTTATCGAATATTCAGCCCTTAGTGAATCAGCCTTGTCCTGGGATATCGTATTCTGTTGAACCAGAACATTCAAAATATCATTTGCTGTCTGAGAGTATAACTCCACCTGAAGTATCAGAAAAACTAAAACAAAAAATGGATATCTCATAATGTCTACCGATTAGGTGAACAAATGTAAACTCTTATTTGTTATGTTTAATTGGCATAAAAACCAAAAAGGATTAGGTATAAATACTTAACTTTCGGCAGAAGATAAATATCCAGGGATGATTCTTTCGAAAAAAACAAGGTATGCAATGGTTGCTCTTGCAAGGCTGGCAAGGGATTACGGAAAGGGACCTGTGCAGATAAAAGAGATTTCTGAAGAAGAAAGTATTCCCCGCAGCTTTCTCGAAAATATTCTACTCGAGTTGCGAAAAATGGGTATCCTGGGCAGCCAGCTTGGAAAATCCGGAGGGTACTTTTTATTAAGAAAACCGGTCGATGTCAATCTGGCGGAGATAATAGATCATTTTGAAGGGACATTATCTCTCTTATATTGTGTTTCGGAGAAAGCTTATCGTCCCTGCGAATTCTGCAGGGATGAGACAACGTGTCAGATCAGGAAAGTCTTTAAGGAAATACATTTAAACACCGACAGCATTCTTAAAAAAGCAACACTGGAAACACTTATTCAGCGTTAGAACAATCCATCAACCGATAAATATCTTTCACCAGTATCATAGCAGAATGTAAGGATTATTGATCCTTTCGGAATATCAACCAGTTTTTGATTAACAGCAGCCAGTGAAGCACCCGAAGAGATCCCCAAAAACAATCCCTCTTCCCTTGCCGCCCTTTTTGTAAAAGCAAATGCATCGTCTTTACTTACGGTAATCACTCCGTCTAAAATCTTTGTATTCAATATAGTGGGCACAAACCCGGCACCTATTCCCTGCAAAGGATGAGGTCCTGGTTTTCCGCCGCTCAATACAGGGGATAATTCTGGCTCAACTGCATAAACTTTAAGGTCCGGAAATTTCTTTTTTAAGATTTCGGCACAACCGGTAATATGTCCGCCGGTACCAACACCTGTGATCAGATAATCAATTCCGTCGGGGAAATCATCGATGATCTCCTGCGCTGTGGTGTTCCTGTGAATTTCAGTGTTTGCCGGATTGTCAAACTGCATCGGGACCCATGAATCAGAGATTTCAGAATGCAACTGATTCGCACGTTCAATAGCTCCCTTCATACCTTTCTCTCTCGGAGTCAGATCGAATTCAGCTCCAAATGCACTCATTATTCTGCGTCTCTCAACTGACATCGATTCAGGCATTACAAGAATAATCCTGTACCCTTTTACCGCAGCTACCATTGCCAGTCCGATACCTGTATTACCTGAAGTTGGTTCAATGATTACACTATGTGGTTTGAGAATTCCCTTTTTTTCAGCATCATCAACCATTGAAAATGCGATACGGTCTTTTATACTGGCACCCGGATTGGCTTTCTCCAGCTTTATCCAGACTTTATAATCAGGATTGAAAAGCCTGTTGATTTTAACATGAGGAGTATTACCAATTGTTTCAAGTATGGAATCTACTTTCATAATAACTGAGTTTTATAACCAGATTCAGATGACAAAATTTATAGGTTCCTGAAATTCATTTTGGTTCCTGATGATAATTTCACTTTTATGATATACAACTGAAAATGGAGAGACGCTCTCTGTAAGCCATACATTACCGCCAATAATACTATTCCTGCCGACAATAGTCTCTCCCCCAAGTATTGTGCAGCCAGCATACAAAATGACATTATCCTCAATAGTGGGATGTCGCTTTTTTGAGGCCTTGCTTTTATCAACACTTAATGCCCCAAGGGTTACACCCTGATATATTTTTACATGATTTCCTATAACAGCGGTTTCCCCAATGACAATTCCTGTTCCATGGTCGATTGAAAAAGGAGTGCCAATAGTCGCTCCGGGATGTATGTCAATACCGGTTACTTTATGCGCATATTCTGTTATCATCCTTGGCAGCAAAGGTATTGAAAGCCTGTTGAGGGTACACGCTATACGATGACAATAAATTGCAAAGAATCCCGGATAGATCGCTATTACTTCCTCGAGATTCTTAGCTGCAGGATCAGAATCAAAAATAAAAACAGCATCATCTAAAAGTGTTTTTTTTATTGATTGCAGTGCATTCAGAAATAGTCGAGTATATGAATCGCTTTCCGGAGTCAGACTTTTGAACATGAGGTCCAAGTGATCAGTTACCCCCTTCCCGGGTTGTTCAATCTCCAATTGTGTTAACCTTTCATCAAAGGGAAATAGATGCCTGAATACTTTCTTTACAGCAATTTCGACACCCTTTTTATTTGGGATAATCATAATGGATTTATTTAAAACGTAATTCTCAGAGAATCATGTTTATTGTCTTGTAAACAATAAACATTCCGAAGAGGCACAAAAACAGCCCCAGACCATTTATAATCAGATTTAGTATTTTGATGCTTATTTTATTGCGGAACCTGAAAATAAATAAAGCTAGCAGATAAAACCATATTATGCTCCCAAGCGATAGAGAAATAGCGAAACATAAGCTTGATAAAATGTGAAAATTCTTTGTGGTGGCTATCTGTGGATTCTGAGCCGGGATACCCTTCCTGAAAATCTCCAGAGTATCAAAAGTGAGATAACCTGGTAAACTTGGTTTTTCAATAACTTTCCCGCCAATGTTATTAATTTCAGTAATATTCTGATCAATCATTAAATTCAGGCCTCCGGTATTAAAACCAAGAGAAGAAACGACTGATATTATTATAAAGGAAGTTGTAAGCCAGCCGAAAAATATAGTCGGATTGAGAATGTTAACCAGGAGTCCTGTATAAAAACCACCTTTACGTTCTTTATTGATTCTTTCGGGAAGATGTATTTTATCATCAAGTTTCTCCGGGTCAATTTTTGTTCTGAGAATAGTGTACCCGATAAAAAATATAAATATGGAACAAACGCCCATTAAATAAGGAATTGCCGGCTTATACCATGAATAAAACCTGGTGAGTCCGTACACGGCAATGAATACATAAACCAGGTCAGCAAATGAGGCTCCTATAGTCAGAAGGTTACAGTATTTCAATCTCCCTTTCAAGGCATTCGAGGTGACAAGAATGCTTATTGGTCCGGCAATGGGCATGGAAAAGATAAAACCGGCGATTAACCCTGCAATTGATATGGTAATAAGACTTTCCGACATAATGAGTTTGATCTATGCTCCACCCTGCTTATTATAGAGATCACCAGCATTTCTTAAATCTTCTTCAGTATCGATTTCAGTACAAAAATATTCAGTTACGTCAACTGCGTAAATATCGTGATTATTATCAATCAACTCCTGGAAAGCAGCTTCATAAAACTGGTTTACATTTTTATCAATATTTACCTTGCGGTCAATCACTCTGAATAGTTCACTGAGCAGATCCTTGCCAAATAATTCAATCCCCACTGATTCCCCGGCTGCTTCTGCCGGATTGACTTCTTTGCTTATCTCAAGAATCCTGCCATTCATATCGGTCCTGACCTTTATCTCTTCATCATGAACCTCATGACGTTTTAAAGCAAGGCAGCTCTTAAAACCAGAACTGATCAGTCTTGTAATTATACGGGAATCAAAAACTATATCACTGTCCATCAACAGCATTTCTTCTCCCTGCAAAGCATTTCGGGCCAGCCACAAAGAATAAATATTATTTGTTGAGTTGTAGAGTTCGTTATAACAGAATGTAATATTCAATTCCGGAAATCTGATTTTAAGAAAATCCCTGATCCGGTTTTCAAGATAACCTGTAACAATAACAATATCGGATATTTTATTTTCAACCAGATTTTCAAGTGCAAGCTCGAGAATGTTTTTTGGCCCTACTTTCAACAAACATTTGGGAGTATTATTTGTAAGTGGTCTCAACCGTGAAGCTACACCGGCTGCCAGTATGACGGCTTTCATTTAAGGCTCTTTATTAAAGGTTTTGTCAATTATCTGCTGTACCGGCCACAAGATCAATGCCAGGCTGTTGAATCCAAAAATTATAATCCAGACAAAAAGATCAAAGCGATTAAAAAATGAACAGATTATCAGTGTGGTTATCTCGGTTGTAGCTCCAATAAGCAGCCATAGACGGATAATGGTTTTATTTTTCTTAAAATACTCCTCAGGCGTTGTAATGAATAACTTTGTTTTCTTTCTTTTAGCCACCAGCAATCTTTGTAGTGCCGAGTATTTGAAATAAATAAGCAGAACCACTCTGTCGAACCATTTACCTTTCTGATTTCTGATCAATTCATACTCTTTTCTGAACTCCTCAAATTCTTTCTCAAAATTGCTCCCTCCTCCGTTAACATAAAAAAGAAACCTGCTCCTGTAGTAATCAACAAGAATTGCATGAATAATATTGCTTGCTCCGGCAATAAGGAGCATTAATAACCAGAACCAGGGTTTGGGACTTCTGGCCGCAAAGCCTGCTGCTATCCCGAGATAGACCGCAATTGTAGCTATATAATCCGAAATTCCGTCAATTATCCGTCCGACTGGTGTGCCGGTTTTTTTAAGACGGGCAAGCTGACCGTCGCTGCAATCAAGTATGTTAAATACAAGATAAAAAAAGGCTCCTGCTTTGAAATATAACGGTTCTCCAATTGAATAAAATATTCCGGCCGTTATTCCCATAAGTATGGCAACCAATGATATGCTATTGGGTGTAATTCTGGTATTATAAACTGTTCTTACGAAAAGAAAAGCAATGGGTCTGTAAAAAAACAGGTCAAAGATTTCTTCAACCTCTTTCATCTTCAAAGATTTCTTATACTCCCCGATCCAGTTCATAGCAAGCTGCCCGCCTTCAGGAAAGATCTGATTAAATCCATCAAAAGGCAGTTCTGTTCCTGTCGTCCTATTGTTATTCTGATATGATTGTTTAATCCGTCTTCTGACATGAATTTGATTATTATGCCATTTTCTTTTAAAAAGCTCTCAAGTTCAACTTTTATTTCAGCGGGAATCTTCACCAGAATAAAATTCGCGTATGATCTGTATGCTTTAAATCCCGGTAAATTATTGAACTCATTAAAAAACATCTCCATATCACTAGCCATTTTTTCCCTTACTTCCGCGTAATATTCCTCAGAATCAAGAGCCGCGATTGCAATTCTTTCCGAAAGGGAGTTGAAGCCCAGGTAGCGGGAGCTGAAAAGAGAAAAGCGGACATGATTTTCTCCGATAAGTGCAAAACCTATCCTTAAACCAGCCAGGGCATGATATTTTGAGAATGTCCTGATAATCAATAAATTAGGGAATATTGTGATCAGTTCTCCAAGGTGTGATTTATCGCCGTTAAAGAAAAGTGAATAAGCTTCATCGAGCACAACGACAGTATCTTTCATCACTTCAAGCACCTGTCCCAGCTGCTGAGGTTCCAATCTGTTCCCGGTAGGATTATTTGGTGAACTGATAAGCACAAGTTTTGGTTTATGCTTATTATAGACCCGGAACATCCCCTCAATATCGTAGTAAAAAGTATCGCCACCCTCCACAATTGGGTATTCTACCTTAACACCCTCAATCTCATCGGCAATTTTTTTATAATACCACCATGAATATGACGGGATCATTATCTTATCTCCTTTGTGGACATAGCAATGTACTGCCTGTTTCAGGAGGTCTTCTCCTCCATAACCCAGAATTATATTTTTTTCACTAACACCATACTCTGCAGCCAGTCTATCCGAAAGACGACTTTTGAATCCCTTCATATAATCGCGGGAGTATTCACTAAGTTCCTTAATATCAGTAGTAATGAATTCCTTTATGCAGGAAGGAGAAGGACCATACTGATTTTCATTCCTGTCGAGATAAAGAATTTTTTTTTCGTTCATGGTTTCTCTTTACAAATTCTT
>DOTV01000110.1:17532-20984 GCA_003520925.1 Bacteroidales bacterium
GTCAGGTTATCAATCCCAGACATACCGCCAGACATTGTTTTGTTTTTTCCAGACTGTATGGAATATTCCTCTGTTTTCGATAACACTGCCAGTGCTGTCAGTGATTGTATGTGTATATTTGCCATAGGTGTAACCAAGTGTACCACAATCGGAAACACCTACAAAATCCGGAGTCCAGCTTAGCTTTGCTTTGGGGTTGAAATTTGTTTCATAATATCGTTTAATGCCATCCTTACCAATAATAAGAGAATCATTACCTCTCCTGATTACGGCATTCTGATCTGCAAAAAAGTAAAATGCTTCCGCCGTACCTTTTTCAGATGCCATTTTCTCAAATGCCTTTTCTGTCTGAAGTATTTCATTTCTGGCAGCATCAGTATCTACTCTTTGTTTACAAGAGACAAACAACATGATACAAATTGCAAATAGAGCAGTCTTGTTCATATTTATGAATAATTATAAAGTTTTGTTGACGATTACCTACCTTTGGTATTGATACTGTAAAGTAAAGTGAATTATATCCAAATCATTTAATATGTCAAAAAACAAGTATGTAATTGAATATCAAAGTAAATACAACTTTGATAAAACAGTTGATCTCCTCATCGCCGAAGCTGAACGCAGGGAGTGGAAAATCCCGGCAATCCATGATCTTCAGCAGTCACTTGCAAAATCGGGTAAATCAGTTAACCCCGTAAAGGTAATAGAAATATGCAAACCTGCATATTCAGGTCAGATGCTTGAACTCAACGACGAACGGATCATGTCTGTTATGATGCCTTGCAGGATTTCTGTTTACATCAAGGAAGACGGGAATACATATACAGCGCTTGTTGATGGTGCTGAAATGGCGGCCGGACAAGCCGTCAAAATAGCAAATGTTATGAAAGCAGCATCGGACGAGACATTTGAAATAGTGAAAACTGTTATCCTGTGATTTAGTTCCCGGATCCGGACCGATCTGTGGGCGAGTCGAAAAGGAAGAACTACCCCCAACCCCCCAAGGGGGGCTTTATAAATATTAATAAATCAGTAAGTCCCCCTTGGGGGATTTAGGGGTAAGAAAGCATTATTATTAGTGATATTAAAAAGATTTAGGTGATACTATTGCGATTTATTATTTTTTGTTTTTATATTTGCAGCGAAATGTAATTATGGACTGCATGGAAACAAATTGTACAGTAACACCCAAACCAAAGTCACTTAAGGAGTTTTTTAAATCGTGGTATTTCTGGAGACCATTCCTTGGTATTGCAATTGGCGGACTGGCAGGCTTCCTTTATTATTTTTTTATAGGATGTACTACCGGGACTTGTCCCATAACCAGCACTCCTTATGGCAGCATAATTATGGGTGGTTTATTCGGATTCTTACTGACTAGCTCGCCATGCACAAGATGCAAATAGAATATGGATTATAAGGAAATTAACAACAGATACAGCACACTTGCAAAATCATCATGCAGTCTCTCATGTGGAGGTGCAATAAATTATTCGGAGGCAGCAGAAGGTGAAGTTTGTGTTGATTTTGGAAGCGGTAGAGGTACGGATGCTATAAGGCTCGCAGAAGTTGTTGGCGATTCAGGTTTTGTCTACGGCATTGATATTTCTGAGGGGATGCTTCAAAAGGCAGCAGGTACTGCTGATCGTCTTGGGGTTAAAAATGTCAGGTTTATCAAAAGCCCTCTTGAAAAGGTCCCTCTCGGGGATTGCAGTGCTAATCTTGTGATTTCAAACTGCACTATCAATCACTCAGCTGACAAACAGGCAGTCTGGAATGAAATATTCCGGATTCTGAAGGAAGGCGGCAGGTTTGCAGTAAGTGATATTTATTCACTGGATATTGTTCCTGAGCAATACAGGAATGATCCTGTTGCAGTATCGGAATGCTGGGCAGGTTCGGTAACCAGAAATGAATACCTGGAACAGCTCAGTTACGCCGGGTTTAAGCAAATAAATATTTTAGAGGAATCGGCGCCATATAAAAAAGCAGAAATAATGGTTTCGAGCTGGACAGTTACTGGTGTTAAACCTTCAGGAAAATGCAACTGTAAATGCAATGATTAATTCAAAAAAATCTGATAAAAAATGAAAAGAAGTTTTCTGTTTTTAATAATTATTCTTCCTTTGATGTTTAACGAATGCAGGGCAGATAACCCTGTGTCTTCTTTAAAAACAAATTCAAAAGAGAATAGCGTTATTCCGATGACAAACGCGACTTTCAAAAAAGTCGTTTTTAATTATGAAGTAAACAAAGAATGGAAATTTGAGGGGAGTAAACCTGCAATTATTGATTTTTATGCCGACTGGTGCCCTCCCTGCAGGCAGCTATCTCCGCTTGTCGAAGAAATCGCAAAGGAATATTCAGGCAGGATCGATGTTTACAAGGTCGATACTGATAAGGAAACTACTCTTGCACAGGCACTTGGGATAACAAATTTGCCAACTCTGCTGTTTATTCCGGCACAAGGCAAACCGCAAACTACAATGGGAGCTATTCCTAAAGAGAGTCTGGTGAAGGCAATAAACGAAATATTATTAATCAAATAATTAAAAAGTAATATGAAAAGTCTTATCAAGAACAAAGCAAATAAAGTAAAAGCCAAAGTTGCCCAGTGCTGTGCAAAAATATCAAAGACCATTGCCGGTTGTCACGACTAAAAGGTTAAATGAAATATTCCAGATACAACATCTTTTCAAAAATCAGAGATTCTGAAAATTATTTCATCGTTAACCTTCTTTCGGGTAATGCTGATATTTTGAACATTAGTGATGCCGAAAAAATCGATGCAATACGAAGGGGAGAAGACCCTGGTAACAAGGAATTCCTGGGTGAGCTTGAGGAGAAAGGTTATATAAGTGATGAATCGGAAGAAAAGAAGGAATACCGGAGAAGATATCTCGATTTTATTGATTCACGTGAAAAGGATGAAGTACAGATATTCTTTGTAACAAACTACAGCTGTAATTTTTCCTGTTCTTATTGTTATCAGGATCAATATAATAATCCCGCCGCTGAGCTTAATAAGGATGTAATTGATGCCTTTTTCGGTTATGTAAAAAAAGAGTTCGCTTTACGCCGGAAATATATTACAATATTCGGCGGTGAACCCCTGCTCAACAGCCCAAGGCAGAAGGAATTAATATCTTACATCATCAACAGGGCAAATGATGCGGATCTTTCACTTTGTTTTGTAACCAACGGATACTACCTCGAAGAGTATATTCCTGCTTTAAGAAAAGGGGAAATCAGGGAAATACAGGTTACTCTTGATGGAACTGAATCTGTCCATGATGAGAGAAGGTTCCTGAAAGGAGGAGGGGGTACATTTAACAAAATTGTGAAAGGGGTCGATGCCTGTCTGAAAGATGGTATCAATGTTAACCTACGAATGGTTGTTGATAAAGAAAACATTGACAGCTTATCGGATCTTGCCCGATTTGCAATTGAAA
>DOTV01000231.1:0-4872 GCA_003520925.1 Bacteroidales bacterium
TTGGTGTCCTGCGATCCTGGAATTAAAACTGATGACCTTGAAGCGAAGGAAAAACAAGATATTTCGAATTTCCTTGCAAGTAATGATACGATTGATTTTGTGAAAAAGAGCAGCGGATTATATTACTTTGACCTTGTTACCGGTACAGGAGCCAGGGCTGAAACTCATGATACTGCTTATGTTTTTTATGCTTTACAGTACCTTACCACCCAGATTTTTGAAACTAATTTCGGTACAACCGATACCCTTAAAGTATTTGTCAATGAGGGAAAAACGCTTCCCGGATTTGATGAAGGTATTACTTATATGAATGAGGGCGGCAAGTCAATAATAATTGCTCCTTCGAATCTTGCCTTCGGTACTCAGGGAAACCTTTATGTTTCACCTTTTACGCCATTTATTTTCCAGATCTACCTTGTAAAACTAAAAAAACATTAAGGGTAGATGAGCCTCACTGAATAATGAATATTGCCAGCCGGTCATTTATTGAAGGTTGGTTTTTCTTCCAATCCGAAATTGTCATTGTCCTTATGTTTTCGCCGGGAAGTGTAATGTCCACAGCGATGCAAAGCACCGTGCTGTCACTGCAGACTGAAAGAACCGACTCAAACATCCTCTGATTGCGGTATGGTGTCTCCATGAATATCTGTGCATAGCCTTCACGGGCATTTTTTTCGAGTTCCCTGAGCCTTGATGCCCTGTCGGACGGTTTAACGGGAAGGTATCCGTTGAAACAGAAACTCTGACCGTTCAGCCCTGATGAAATTAATGCAAGCAATATCGATGAGGGTCCTGCCAAAGGAATTACCCTTATACGTTTCCGATGTGCAATAGTAATCAGCTTAGCTCCGGGGTCAGCTATTCCTGGAAGTCCTGCCTCACTCATAATCCCCATGTCAGATCCTTTCAGAACAGGTTCAATATATTCTCCGATCTCCGATTCGTTTGTGTGTTCGTTAAGTTCATTGAAAACTGTATCATTTATCGGAAAATCCTTATCTATGAGCCTGAGGTACCTCCTGGCGCTTCTTATATCCTCGACCGTGAACAATCTTAATGACCTGGTAATTTCAAGTACCTTTTCCGGAATAACCTTGCGGTAGTCCTCATCTCCCAACGTTACAGGAATCATATAAATTTTTCCGGCTGCCATAGTCAGAGTATAAACAGTAAATTTAGTAATTATGGTTGGGTACGTATTATGTAACCATAAAATATGTATTACCTGTTGAAAGTTAAGGAATTTTGATTTAGGTTTACTCCGAAAATATTCCGAAGTGAAAATTACATTTCTGGGTACCGGCACCTCCCAGGGTGTACCGGTTATTGCATGTGATTGTGAAACCTGTCATTCAGGTGATGTTCATGATAAGCGTCTAAGGACATCCATTCTTATTGAAAAGGATGGAACCAACGTTGTCATTGATGCCGGACCCGATTTTCGCCAGCAGATGTTAAGGGAAAATGTGAGACGTCTGGATGCAATAATACTGACGCATGAGCACAAGGACCATATTGCCGGTATGGATGATGTCAGGGCATTTAATTATAAAAGTCAGGATGCCATTGACATATATGCAGAAGAAAGGGTTCAGAAAGCTGTCAGGAAAGAGTATTCGTATGTATTTGCAGAGTACCAGTATCCGGGAATTCCAAAGATGAGACTTAATCCGATCAATGAATATGGATTTGAGATAAACGGTATAGCATTAATGCCATTAAGAGTATTTCACTACAGGCTTCCTGTCTATGGATTCAGGACAGGGAATTTTGCCTACATAACCGATGCCAACTATATCCCTGAAGAGACTAAAGAAAAACTTTTCGGGATTAAATATTTAGTTATAAATGCTTTAAGAAAAGAGAAACATATTTCTCATTTCAGCCTTAGGGAAGCTGTTGATCTTGTAAGGGAAATCTCCCCAAGAAAGGCATTCATAACACATATTAGTCATCAGATGGGATTGCATGAAGAGGTTTGTTCAAACCTGCCATCCGGAATAATGCTTGCTTATGATGGTCTGAGCTTTGTTTGTGATGAGTGACTAATACTGGACCTTTCTCTTATAGCTTTTTGACAGTTTCTTCTGATAATCATTTGAAAAGTAATACCTGTTTCTGCCAAGTTGCTTTGTATTGTTTTTTGAAGCTTTAATCCTTTTTTCATAGTAAGGATTCTTTTTTGAGGAAGCACAACCTGTAATCAAGAATATAGAAATAAGAAGCAGGAACAGCAGTTTCGATATCTTTTTTAGGGGTGCCATATTTTGCATTATATCCTTAATACTTTATAAAACAGTTTTTTTAGTCTCCTGTAAATTCTAAATTGCATAAAAATTTTAATTGCAATTCTAAAAAGCTGTTAAATGATCCTCAATAGATTTCTTATCCGGATTGTTGTTTTTTTTGTTTTTCTGATTCCCGTAAATTTAAGTTCGCAGTCACTTTCCAAAGTTCATCTATCTGTTCAGAACGGCCTTTCTGCCGACAGTATGACTTTATCTGACAATACGAATTTTCTCTATAAACGTAAAAAACCGGTTTTAAGTTTCCATCTTGATGAAAAAATATTAACCACAGCCGATGTTCCTGCTGTAAGATCAGGAAATAACTTTGAACTTGAGTTTGATAAAAAGGTCAGGCTTGTTCTTGTAGATGTTGGATCAGCAGGCCCGGACTGGCAATGCAGTTTGGAATTTGAAAATATCTCCGGGGATACTGTTTCAATAAGTAATGTCATTCCGTTTGATTCGGATAATGAATCGGTGAATATTACAGGAAGTGGCCCATGGGACCTTGCCCGCGCCTGGCTGTTTCGTCCGGGTTACCGTCCTGTCAGAGTAATACTGCCTGATAATGCCTGGGAAATGGGTTATACCTCTTTTAAGTCAGAGGGTGGAATTTCAGTCTGTGCTATAACAAGGCGCCAGCAAACAGTGGGGGGGCAGAAGCAGCGGTATCAGACCCTGCTTCCTCCCAAAGCAAAAGTCTATTATAATATGTATGCCGGTATATTCAGGGGGGAATGGCAAAACGGACTGCGGTATATGTTCAGGGACAGATATTTGTATGATCTTGAAAAATTTGACAATTCACTTTATGAACGGGCCGATCTTGCCTGGATCAAAGAAAGCTACATTATCATTCTCCAGATGGCCTGGGACAGGGAGTTTTTTGACAGGACAACAGCAAAATATACCTTCCCTGACCTGATCAGAAAGGGAAATGAACTATTTGAAAACATTGATGTCTGGGGTATATGGCCGACCTGGCCGCGCCTGGGCCTCGACGAACGGAATCAATGGGATCTTTACAGGGACCTTCCTGGCGGAACTTCACAGCTGAAAAGTTTCGGCCGCCTGGCGAGACTTAACAATACAAAGTTCTTTATAGCCTATAATCCATGGGATAACAGCACCAGAAAAGAGGATCATTTAAGGGGTATGGCCCAGCTGATAAAAGAAACTGAAGCTGACGGGGTAGTTCTTGATACCCAGGGAGGTTCAAGCCATAAACTACAGGCGGCGGCCGATAGTGTCCGCAAAGGGGTCATTATGTTTTCTGAAGGGATGGCTGTAGTAAAAGATATGCCCGGGATCATTTCAGGAAGGGTTCATAATGCGATTTATTTCAGCCCTGAACTCAACCTCAACAAGCTTATAAAACCCGATTTTTCAATTTTCAGGGTTTGCGATGTCGGGGAGGATATAATTCACCGTGAGATAGCAATAGCATTCTTCAACGGATATGGAACTGAACTGAATATGTTCCGTCCCGGAGGAAGGGATGACAATTACAGGGAGGATCTGGAATTTCTTGCCAGGACAACCTTTATCCTCAGGCAGAATAATGACGCTTTTCTGGATAAGGATTGGACACCTTTGATTGACACCAGGACCGATAGTGTTTTTGTTAACCAATGGACATCTGGTACAAAGACAGTTTTTACAATACTTAATATGAAGTCAGAGGGAATGGAAGGCAGACTTTTCAAGATAAAAAATGACAGCCGGAAGCACTATGTTTCGTTATGGAATCACGAAAACATTGTTCCCATAGTGGAAAATGGAACTACTTATGCTTCAGTAAGTGTTGAAGGCTGGCCGGTTTCCTGGTCCGGAACAAGGAAAGAAGGGTCAGTCGATTGTATCGCTGAACTGCCTGTTCTGTTACGATCTGAACTTAAAGGAGATTCAATTTTCTTAAAAGCTCATGAAAAGAACAAAATAATTTTATGGAAGGGAAATCCTTCATATAAAACTATTTCCCGGGAATTCAATCTTTCAAAGGATTCAATTGTCAGAATAAAAGATATTTTTGGATACTATGAAGGGAAAATAGTTGTTCAGCTGTTGAGCAACAATCATCTCCTTGATGAGGATATCCATTTCTTTAAAGGAGGTAAGCCATGGCTTATCAGCTCGGTGGTCCACACTGTAAGGGCTACGGGTATTGCCCCCGATATGGTGCTTATCCCCGGAACTGAATTCACCTTTGATGTGAGCACAGCGGAGGACTTTATTCCGTATCCTGAAGTCAGCGGGATTACCACAAAGGTGGACAGCTTTCTTATTGACAAGTACCCTGTCACAAATGCCCAATATTATGAGTTTCTTCAGAGTTCAGGTTACAGGACAACCGATACAGCAAGATATTTAAGACACTGGGAAAGGGGCATTTACAAACAGGGTCAGGAAAGATACCCGGTTGTTTTTCTTAGCTGCGAGGATATGAAAGCTTATTCCAGATGGGCAGGTAAACGACTCCCCACACAGACTGAATGGCAGCTTGCGGCACAGGGTACCGATAAGCGAAAATGGCCCTGGGGAAATGAATTTCATGGAACCCTCTGCAATAATGCATTTGGAAAAA
>DOTV01000231.1:5191-13733 GCA_003520925.1 Bacteroidales bacterium
GGAAATGTATGGCAGATGACAAATGATCAGTACTTTAACGGGTCGTATTATTTCAATGTAATAAGGGGTGGAAGTTACTACAAGCCCGACTCAAGCTGGTGGTATATTCAGGGAGGGCCTCAGCCGCTTGATAAAACCCAGATAATGCTGATGGTTTCGCAGGGTTATGACCGGAATGCAACAGTGGGGTTCAGATGTGTTAAGGATATAGATGGTCGGAATTTCAGAGGCAAAAGATAGTTTATACCTTCAGTTTCTTCTCAATCTCATTTATCTGATTCCTGAAATGCTTATCTGTGTCGATAAGGTTGTTGACGGTTTTGCATGCATGAAGGACAGTTGCATGATCCTTACCTCCGATATGTGAGCCGATGCTGGCTAATGAGGCTTTAGTGAGGCTTTTCGAAAAATACATTGATACCTGGCGGGCTTGTACGATCTCTCTTTTTCTGGTTTTTCCCTGGATCATTTCGATAGGTATCTTGTAATAGTCGCAGACAATTTTCTGAATATATTCAATTGTGATCTCACGTCGTGAAGTGCTGACAAGCTTTTCGACCATCTGGTGTGCAAGGTCAAGTGTGATCTCTTTCCTGTTAAGTGTCGATTGCGCATACAGCGAAATCAGTACAGCTTCAAGTTCCCGAATATTGTTTGAAATGTTTGCTGCAAGATATTCGAATATTTCATCAGGCAGTTCAATTCCGTCATTGTATGCTTTCTTTTTGAGAATCGCCAGCCTTGTTTCATAATCAGGTCTCTGAAGATCGGCCTGTAAGCCCCATTTGAACCTCGACAGAAGCCGTTGTTCCATACCCTGAAGTTCGACAGGCGGCCTGTCGCATGTAAGGATCAGCTGTTTCCCCGATTGATGAATATGATTGAAAATATGGAAGAAGGTGTCCTGGGTCTTTTCCTTTCCTGCAAATTCATGGACATCATCAAGGATCAGGACATCGATCATCTGGTAGAAATGCAGGAAATCATTTTTATTATTGTTCCTGACAGACTCCACAAACTGTGTCTGGAATTTATTTGCATTTACGTACAGGACTACCTTATCGGGATGTTTTTCCTTGACAAGTATACCGATTGCCTGTGCAAGGTGTGTTTTCCCGAGCCCTGAATCACCATAGATCATAAGAGGATTGAATGCTGTTCCTCCGGGGTTATTGCCGACCGCGATACCGGCTGACCGGGCAAGCCTGTTGCATTCTCCCTCAACATAGTTATTGAAATTATAATCAGGATTAAGCTTTGGATCAAAATGGACCTTCTTAATTCCCGGGATAACAAACGGATTTTTTATTGAGGGTTGCGTTACGTCGAATGGAACCTGAACGGGCTTGTTGTGAAGATCTGCCTTGTTGCGGGACGGATATCTGACCGTATATGGCTTCCCATCAGAGTAATTGGAGTTTTCAAGAACCACGTTATATTCAAGCTTTGCATCAGCACCAATTTCCCGCCTTAGAGTCTTCCGGAGGATATCAATATATTGTTCTTCGAGGTATTCATAAAAAAAAGGACTTGGAACCTGTATGGTCAAAACATTGTTTTCAAGCTTTAAAGGAATTATTGGCTCAAACCATGTCTTGAAACTGACGGAAGGAATTATGTCTTTAATTATCTGCAGACAACTATTCCAAACATCATTGTGCGATTTGTTCATGAAAAAATTATTGTTAGTAGTCTTAAGGTTTCCAGTCTTGCTGATTCAGACAGCAATATTTGTAAAAAAAAAACTTAAAAAAAAAATTTTTTTTGCTTGGTTATATCAAAAAAACTATATGTTTTTAATCATCAGCAACTTATAAAAAAAAATATTTTTTCATTTTTTAAATCACTGAGTATCAAATCTTTGCAACTCTAGTAATCAGTTTGTCAGTGTAGGACAATTTATTATGAAATTCTGATCAGAAATTAACAAAGATTTAAATAAATGAGGACTATTTTGCCAACAATTAATTTATCTATTTTAAGATCAAGATAATCTGATTTTTATAATAATCCTATTCTTCCGGAGTATTTTTTTTGCCAAAAAGCGAAAAGTGAACATACCTTTTTGGATTAGCCTTCATATCGAGTAAAAGAAGGTTCAGACTCCCGAGGCTGTTTGAGAGATTAGTATACAGCGAATCATTCGTAATCAGTTTTCCGGCAGTTCCCTGTCCGTCATTAAGGTTCCCTATTAAAACAGATGCTTTTTCGAGGCTTGTCTTAAGATTGTTCACTGAACTGTAGATATCAACGGCAGCGAGGGTGTCGGCTATATTCTCAAGACTGCTGAATGTTGAGGTGAGCTTGCCTGAATTTTCTGCCAGCATCAGGGTGAATTTATTTATATTTTCGAGAGTGGCCTTAAGTTCAGCTTCATCAATGCTTTTTACTGTGTTGCTCAGACTTGCTACTCCCGATTTTAAATTTGTCCTGAACCGGGGATCCATTATATCATTAAGTGAGCTTATCACAGTATCAATTGCAGAGATCAGACCAGATAACTTTTCTTTCATCGGGCCAAGCTCATTTTCAACTTTTGTGATAATCGATTCGGCAAGTCTGCCTGGGATTGTGTCCCTGTTCGAATAGGTTCCTGGTCCTTTGCCATATACAAGCTGAATCTTCATACCGGCAAGCAGCGAAGCTGTTGTTATTTCAGCATATGTATTTACCGGAAATCTGAATCCCTTGTCAACTGACAGGGTTACTAGAAGCCTGCCGCTTTGAGGATCAATAAATTTTATTGCCTGGACAACCCCGACCCTGTAGCCGTTTACCTCGATGGGACTTGATTCCTCCAGACCGCCGACATTATCGTAAACTACATAGTACTGAGCTGTTTTGCTGAACAGATCCTTTCCTTTGAGAAAATTATATACCCATATAAATACAAGGAGTGTGATTAAAGCTGTGAAACCAATCTTGACTTCATTCGAGATTTTTTTCATTTAAAGTTTGTTTTGTTTTATTTTGAGTTCAGGGCATCCTGTAAAGGTACTATTTTATTATTTTTAACCGCGATCACAAAAGCATCCGGATAAATGGCCTCGATTTTATTCCGATATTCAGCGGCCTGCTGGTAACTGGAAAAACTTCCTGTGGCATACCTGAAAAGATTCTGAGAGGAGAGTTCAACAACATCTTTAAATCCTTTAAAATTATCAGGAGTAAGACTCTTTTTAACAGCTGAGGTTGCAATCTGGATCATATATCTGAGTTCGTCAACCACCGGGACTCTATCGGAGACAGAGGAATCAGGTGTCGAAACCTGCTCCTTTTCTTTTGAGGTTGAAATATTGGTCTTCTTGTCAATTTCATTGATGTAATCACGTATAGCCCTGTAAATTGCTGAAGCTATATAATCCTGTCCTTCTTTGGATACAAGGTATTTTTCCTCGTCAGGATTTGTTATGAACCCGGTTTCAACAAGAACACTTGGCATGGTTGTCATATAAAGAACCCAGAACCCGGCTTGTTTAACTCCGCGGTCTATCCTTCCTGCCCTGTTTTTCAGTTGACTCTGGATGGTTGAAGCCAGCAAAGTACTCTGCTGGCGGAAAGTATTTTGCATTACTGTGAACATAATATATGATTCGGGTGACTTTGGATCAAACCCCTCATATTTGGTCGAGAAATCATCTTCAAGAAGTATAACTTCATTCTCTTTCATGGCAACCTCAAGATTTTGGTCATTCTGCGCCGGCCCCATTATCCAGGTTTCTGATCCTTTGATAGTGCTTTTACTTATCCAGTTCGAGTGAATCGATATGAACAAATCAGCATTGTTTTTATTTGCAAATTCGGGCCGGTCCCTCAGCTCCATAAATTCATCAGTCTTCCTTGTGTACAGGACGCTGACATTTTCTACATTCTGTTCCAGATACTCCCCGGTTTTAAGTGCAATTGCAAGATTGATGTTCTTCTCCCTGCTGATTTTTCCGACGGCTCCGGGATCCTTTCCTCCGTGTCCTGCATCGATCACAATTATCCATGTCTTTTCTGATGCATTTTCAGCCTTCATGCCTGAAATCAGCAGCGACATAAATATAACAGCAATCAATTTTATCATGCGGATATTATTGGTACGCTCTTTGTCGTTTATAATCTCTGAACTCATGCCGGGTTCATGTTTTTTTAATTAGTTTTGCGCCTGATATCCGGACGTCACACAAAAACTGTACAAAAATAGTATTAAAGTTGTATTTTTTTAAACAAAAGCGGTTACTTGTTGTGTTCCTTGTGATGGTCCATTTTTTTTCATTGTTTTCCCAGGAAGGAAGATCTGTAGCCGACACAAACCTGGTAAGACAGGATACCCTGACTTCAGACACACTCCTGAAGAAGATTAAAAAGATCTCTCCCGAAGCCATAGATAAACAGGTAATATATAAATCGGCCGGTACAAAAAAAAATGACCTCGTCAATAAAAGAGTCTATCTGATTGATAAAGCAGAGGTAACTTATGACGACATTGAAATCAAAGCTGATTCGATTGTCTTTGATATGATGGGGAACACAGTTTTTGCAACCGGAAGAACTGATACAACAGGTAAAGTAACCGGCAAGCCGGTTTTTAAACAGGGAACTCAGGAAATAGAATCCGACTCTCTGTTTTACAACTTCGTGACAAGAAAAGCTGTTGCTTATAAGATTGTCACAAAGCAGGAAGAGGGATTACTAAGAAGCCAGGTTACAAAGCTACTTGAAGACGGAACTTCAAATATTGCAAAAAGTACCTATTCAACTTGTGATGCGGAACAACCGCATTTCTATATTAGCCTGCCAAAGGCAAAAATTTACCCTGGGAAAAAGATAATCTCCGGACCGGGAAACCTTGTGCTTGAAGGGATCCCACTTCCGGTGGCTCTGCCCTTCGGTTTTTTTCCGATCCAGACAAAAAAGGCCGCGTCAGGGATCCTGATACCAAGAGTAGGACAGGAACAGGAGAGAGGATATAATCTGACTGAAGGCGGTTATTATTTTGCAATAAGCGATTATTTTGATCTGGCTCTAAGGGGTAATATATATTCAAACGGAACCTGGATGCTTACCGCCACGACAAACTATTCAAAAAGATACAAATTCGACGGTCAGCTCTCATTCAGCTATGCGAATAACATTTCGGGACACAAAGGTTTAAAGGATTACAGCAAGGTAACAAACTACAAAATCGGGTGGACTTATAATCAGAATGCGAAAGCGCATCCGGGGTCCAGGTTCTCTGCAAACGTAAATATGAGCTCCAGCGGTTATGACAAGACAAACTCCTATGATGTCAGAGAGCATGTGACATCTCAGAGGCAGTCAGGTGTAAGTTATTCAAAAACATGGACAGGAACACCTTTCAACTTTTCCGCCAGTATGAATCATAAGCAGAATGTTCAGAAGAAAAGTGTGGATCTGAATCTGCCAAAAATAAGTTTTAACGTCGGAAGGATTTATCCTTTCAGGGGAAAGAATTCAACAGGTTCAAATAAATGGTACAAAGATCTTCAATTTCAGTACTCTGCATCCCTCGACAATCAGATTGCAACTTATGACAGCCTGTTGTTTACAAGGAGCGTCTGGAAAAATATGAAGAATGGCTTTAAGCACGAAGCTCCGTTAAGCATACAGTTCCGCCCTTTCAAGAACTTTTCAATATCCCCGCAGGTTACTTATTCAGGTGTTCTGTATACCGAGAGAATTGAAAAGTACTGGGATCCTGAATATGTTGATCCTGCGACAAATAAGAAAACGCCGGTAGTCACCAGAACCCAGAAAGGCTCCTTTTACGGACAATCCATAAATCCTTCAGTCAGTGCAAGTTTTAATCCACAGTTATTTGGTACATTTAATTTTAAACCCGAATCAAGGGTTCAGTCGATCCGGCACGTAGTAAGACCATCTGTCAGTTTCAACTATACTCCTTTTCTGAAAGGCCTTAATAGCGATCTTTACCGGAGGGTACAGAAAGATTCCCTGGGTAATTACGCAGAATACTCCATTTTTGATGGCAATATTTACGGAACTCCATCATTGGCAAGACGAAGCAGCAGTCTGGCTTTTAATCTGACGAACATACTCGAGGCAAAAGTATTCGAGAAAAATGATACATCGGGTAAACCTAAGAAGATCAAGCTCATTGATAATTTTGGTATATCAACATCCTATGATATTTTTGCAGATTCAATGAAATGGGCACCGATCTCAATGGGACTCAGAACAACACTTTTTGACAATATAGGCGTTTCGGCCACCAGCAATTTTTCGCTATATGGATTGGACAAAAACGGCAGTTCAACCGGAACATTTGCTTATGCCCAGAACAAAAAGCTAATGAGGATGACTAACTTTTCGGTAAGCCTCGACTTTGACCTTGGCAGGCTTATAACAGGAGATAAAGAAAAACAAGGTCAGGGTTCTGCCCAGGGTGCTTCCCGAACTTTAACCCAGGGAGAGCAGGGTGAGGGAGTAGCTGGTTTTCAACCCGGCCAGAACCAGGAAAGCGCTTTGTATGATGAATACGGATATTATATTTTTGATGTACCGTGGTCGATGAGAGTCAGTTATAACATCAACTACATCAAACCGGCTTTTAAATCAGTCCTGACTCAGACACTCTCAGCAAACGGCACTGTAACCCTTACAAAGAAAACTGCAATTACATACACCACTGGGTATGATTTCACTCAAAAGCAGATCACAATGACCCAGATAGGTATCTCCCGCGATCTTCATTGCTGGACGATGAGTTTTAACTGGATCCCGAATGGTACTATGAAAATGTGGAATTTTACTTTAAGGGTCAAGGCCGCTGTCCTTTCCGACCTGAAATATGAAAGACGCAAAGATTACCATGACCAGTATTAGCCCCCTTCGCCCTAAAGCTACTTTATTTACACTTTCATTTTAAACTCATGTTCCCTTGTTGGGTAAATCATATATTGTTATAGGTAAATATTTCGTTGTATTACATATAATACTTGTTGTATTACAATATATCATATTGCTATAGATTTGCAGGATATCCCAGATCCCATTTGCATCCGAAGATATAAGATCATTAAGCATGATCCAGAACCCTGAAAGGGATTAACAAAGGCACCACGTTAGTGGTGCAAATATTAATAACCCCCGGTGAAACCGGGGGCAGATGACAAATAAAGTTGTTAAGCCCTGAAGGGGCGGAATATAGTAGGTTCTTAAGAAGAGCACAGGAGCCTTTTATGGGTAGCGGTATCAGGATTCGTGATGGATATATTCCCCTATGCATTTATTCAGCTCCTTCAGAGCTGGAAAGTGTAGGGAGTTGCCGACCTCCGGTTTCACCGGAGGTTATTCATATACCGCCACTATGCGGCGAGAAGTCCCTTTGGGACAATCTATATTTATATAAATCTATAATTATACAATGAAGCAAGGCCACCTGAATTAATAAGAAGTGAATAAAGAGTAGCACCTAAATGGATTATAATCGTTCGGAATATAAAGTCCCCTTTAGGCCTGTCCTTACCGAAGCGTCAGGGTGATATAGGGGGGAAAAAATAAGGACATGCCATGGCATGTCCTTATAACTATATCTACTGTTCTGCTTATTCCGCTACAATCTCAAATCCAACCTCTACCTTAACTTCCCTGTGCAGTTTAATAACAGCTTTGTATTTTCCTACTTCCTTTATCTGATCTTCAGGAAGGGTTATGTTCTTACGGTCGATATCGAATCCCTTTTCCTTCAGGGCTTCGGCAATCTGAATCGTATTAACTGATCCGAAAATCTTTCCTGATGAGCTTGTTTTCGCACCTATAACAAGAGCGACATCAGTAAGCTTTGCTGCAACCTCCTGAGCAGTAACTTTTATCTTTTCTTCCTTATGAGCTCTCTGCTTAAGATTCTCTGCATGCATTTTCTTTGCTGATGGTGTGGCCGCAACTGCATAACCATTAGGGATCAGAAAGTTGGTTCCATAACCGTTTTTGACATTGACTATATCGTCCTTCTGTCCAAGTTTGTTCACGTCCTGTAGTAAAATGACTTCCATAATTTTCCCTCCTTATTTTAATAGGTCAGTAACATACGGAAGAAGAGCAATATGACGGGCTCTTTTAACAGCTTTAGCCACTTTCCTCTGATATTTAAGCGAAGTACCGGTAAGCCGCCTGGGTAATATCTTCCCCTGGTCGTTAAGAAATTTCTTAAGGAATTCGGGATCCTTATAATCGATATACCTGATTCTGTTCTTCTTGAACCGGCAGTATTTCTTTTTCTTGACCTCAACTGTTGGTGGAGTCAAATATCTGATTTCTGATTCATTCTGTGCCATGTCTTATTCCTCCTTCGATTTACCTGATTCTTTTTGTTTCCTTTTCTTCTCTGCATATTCGATGGCAAATTTTTCCATCCTGAAGGTTAAAAACCTTATTATCCTCTCATCTCTACGGTATTGCACCTCAAGTTTCTCGATGAGATCTCCGGTTCCTCTGAATTCTATAAGATAGTAGAAGCCTGTCGACTTCTTCTGAATGGGATAGGCCAGTTTTTTGAGGCCCCAGTTCTCTTCAT
>DOTV01000231.1:13960-21124 GCA_003520925.1 Bacteroidales bacterium
AGTTCTCTTCATGAACGATCTCACCTTCATTCTCGGTGATGACCTTCTTGAATTTTTGTACCGCTTCCTTCATCTGGTTCTCAGACAAAACGGGAGTTGCAATGAAAACGGTTTCATACTGATTTGACATAATAGTTAACTGTTTTTAAGTTTTAATGTTTTCGGCTCGCAAAAGTACAATAATTTTATTTAAAGAAAAATTTTATTATTAAATTATATCATAATATGATGCAGTCACAATAATGAGGTGTTCACCACATCAGTCAGGTTAAATTGCCGGCTGGATTTTCATGGATAGATTTTAATTATATTTGTGACTCAACAAAAATCATCCGGACAGGAGTCATTAGCTTTATGGATAACTTTATAGTATCAGCAAGAAAGTATCGTCCAGCAACATTTGATATGGTGGTGGGTCAGGATTCAATTACGAATACTCTGAAAACTGCAATAAAAAGGGGACATCTGACACAGGCATACCTTTTTTGCGGTCCGCGCGGAGTAGGTAAAACAACCTGTGCCAGGATATTTGCGAAGACGATAAACTGTAGCAAGCTGAAAGAGAATGGAGAAGCCTGTGATGAGTGCGAATCCTGCCTTTCATTTAACACGCTGAGATCATTTAATATTCATGAACTGGACGCTGCTTCGAACAACAAAGTCGATGATATCAGGAGTCTGACCGATCAGGTCAGGATACCGCCGCAGGTAGGGAAATACAGCATATATATAATTGATGAGGTGCATATGCTTTCCTCATCTGCCTTTAATGCATTTCTTAAAACTCTTGAGGAACCTCCATCTCACGCAATATTCATACTTGCAACTACCGAAAAGCATAAGATAATCCCGACAATTTTGTCAAGATGTCAGATTTTCGATTTTAACAGGATCAGGATTGAGGATATAGTCGGCCGGCTTAAGTATGTGGCCAGAAATGAAGGTATTACAGCTGAAGAGGAGGCTCTGCATGTAATCTCTCAGAAAGCGGATGGTGCCTTAAGAGATGCTCTCTCTATTTTTGACCAGATCGTAAGTCTCAGCGGCAAAAAAATCACATACAAAGATGTTATTGAGAATCTGAATGTTCTGGATTATGAGTATTACTTCAAAACTGTTGAAAGCGCACTGAAAGGTGATTTTTCATCAGTTTTAATGACTTTCAATGAGATTCTCGAGAAGGGATTTGACGGACATAACTTTGTGTCGGGTCTATGCAGCCACATGAGAGATCTTCTTGTCTGCAAGGATGAGATTACACTTAAGATACTTGAAGCCACTCCGGTTATAAAGCAACGATACATACAGCAGACAAAAGAGTGCCCTGAGGAGTTCATTTTCAAAGCCCTTGAACTTGGGAGTAATTGCGACATCAGTTACAAAACCAGTAAGAATCAGAGGCTCCATGTTGAGTTGTTCCTTATCCGGTTGTGCAGACTTACAACAATAGCGGAAGAAGAATCAGAAAAAAAAAAGTCGGCCCTGAAACCGGCAGGTAAAATTTCTGAGGAACTTCCTCTTCCTTCAAAATCTGAAATTATCAGAGAATCCTCGGATTATTCAGTTTCAAGAAACAAGCCGCAGGAAATACAAACCGACAGGCATGCGCCTGTAATTGAGAAACATGCAAAGTCATTTTCTATAAAGAAGATAATTTCTGAAGAAAAAAATGTGATAAAAGAGAACCCTGAACCTTTAATGGAAGAAATTACCAAAAATGAGGTCCGACAATCGGAGGAGTTAAATAATTTGTCATTTGAAAAGGCCTGGAATGAATTTACTGATTCTTTAAGAGGAGAAGGCACAAGGATAATTAGCATGTTCAAATCTGTCAGAACGGAAGTCGAAAATGATCAGAGTATAAGAATTCACCTGAGCAACGCAGCACAAAAAGATCTCTTTGTACAAAATTATAAGCAGAAGCTTATTTCCTTCCTGTCGAACAGATTTAACCCAAAGGAGTTTGATATTGAAGCAGTAGTTGATCTTTCGGAAAAAAATGAGATGTTATACTCAGATGAACAGAAATACAATTATCTGGTGGCCAAATATCCGGGATTGAAAGATTTTAAGAAAGCATTCAATCTTGATATCACCTGAAGGTTGAACATAAAGATTTAGAACACTGTTATAGTTGTATAATTAAAATTTACTATTATGTTAAAGAAAAAAGTAGAAGATATCTGCAACCGTCAGATAGAAAGAGAAGGATACTCATCAAACCTTTACCTTGCAATGGCATCATGGGCTGAAACAAATGGTCTGAGCGGAGTTGCCGGCTGGCTCTATGCGCAGGCTGATGAAGAAAGAGTTCATTTCCTTAAATTCATTAAGTATATTAATGAAAGGGGAGGAAAAGCTGTAATCCCTGCTCTGAAACAACCGGGAACTGATTATAAAGGTGTTGAAGAACTGTTCAAGGAGGTTCTTAAACATGAAGAATTTATTACTGCAAGCATTAATGAAATTGTTGGCCTGACCCTTGAGGAAAAAGACTTTAACACTCATAATTTCCTTCAATGGTTTGTAACTGAACAGGTTGAAGAAGAAGCCTCTGTAAGAGCAATTCTGGATAAGGTTAAACTTGTCGGGAAAAACAATATGTATCAGTTTGACAGGGATATTTTAACTCTCAGAACCCCTGCAGGAGGTGGTACTGTAACTACATGAGATCAGCAGGTATTTTATCAGCTGTTTTTCTGTTTTTGTTTCCTGTAACGGGCATAAAATCTCAGGATATAATTCCAAATCGTTCAATAACAGGAGTCTGCTATGCCGGTAACAACATTAAAAGGATATATATTCCCCCTCCGAAAAACTTCCTGAAAAGGTCCGGTTCCAAAGGAGGAGGTAATATAGATGTAGCCTATATAGGATTTTCGGCAGAAGCCAGAACAGCAGTGGATTATGCCGTTAAGATACTGGAATCGGTTCTTCCTCCTGATGTTAAAATAAATGTCAAAGCTTCTTGGACCAGAATATCTTCTGCCGGAGTTCTGGGGAACTCGTCAATAACGGGTTTTGCAACCGGATGGGGTATAAATGCTCTTGACCCCGTTGCTTATTATCCTGTTACGGTTGCTGAAAAAATAGCCGGTAAAAGCCTCAATGAAGAATATGAAGCTGATGTCGAACTGGTGTTGAACAGTACAGCAAAATGGTATCTCGGTACCGACGGGAATACTCCTGTTGCCAAATACGACCTGGTTACTGTTGTGATACATGAGTTGTGTCACGGCCTTGGATTCTTCGACAGTATGGATGCTGAAAACTCCCTGGGTTCATATGGCATCAACACTATCCCTGTTGTTTACGATAAGTTTGTTGAGAATCTCACCCAAAAGAAACTTACCGATACATCTTTGTTCAGACAGAATTCGGCAAATCTTTACCTCGAGCTAATCGGCGGACAACTATTTTTTAACGGACCCCTTACACGCAGGTATTTATCGGGAAACAGAGCAAGGCTCTTTTCCCCCTCTGCCTGGGATCCGGGTTCCAGCGTTTCCCATCTAGATGAAACAAGAACATCTGAGCCTGATGAGCTGATGACCCCATTCATTGATCTCGGGGAAGCAATCCACGATCCTGGTAAACTAACAATGTCGGTTCTTGGTGATATTGGTTGGATAAATACAAAGATAATACCTCAGCTGATCAAAGATACAGAAGAACATCTTACTGAGATCCGGATAAATACAACAATAAAATCGGACACAGCCTATAACAGGCAAATGGTGGGACTGGTGTACTCTTTTAACAATTTTAATACTTCTGATACAATTATTATGTCTTCAATGGTCGTGGAAAATAATTACTCAGCCACCATTTCGATTCCATCATATAATACTAAACTTGATTATTATTTTTTCGTTCCCGATGACTTTTTACGCCTGTATAAATCTCCCTCACTTGCAGAAAAGGATCCATATACATTTTATATAGGACCCGATACGGTAAAACCTGTTATAAAACATATTCCTGTTGAATACTTCTTTGAAAATATTGATTCTGTGCTTTTTAGAACAGGTGTCACAGACAATCTCGGGATTGATACTGTTTATGTGGAATACAGGATTAACAGCGGACCTGTCAAATATCATGGCATGACATCAGCGGTACAGGATGAGTTCACTTTAAACCTGAATGTAAAGCCTGAACAGATGAAAGGCGGCGATACTCTTAAATATCGTATTATTGCGTCAGACAAGGCTTCACTTCAAAACACCAGAACTTCACCGTCATTCGGTTACTACAATATCAGGATTGAGACAATTTTACCAGCTTTAAGAAGCTATTCAACTGACTTTTCAAATTCATCGGCGGAATTCTTTAATTCAGGATTTCAAATTACAAGACCCACCAATTTCAATACCTCCGGACTACATTCCGAACATCCTTATAAAAGTCCTGATCAGGATTATAAGAGTCTGGAATTCAGTTCTGTACTTCGTCATCCTCTGATTTTTGATGCGTCAGGAATGTCAATAGCATACAGGGAACTTGTTCTTGTTGAACCAGGAGCTGAAGGCTCTGTATTCGGATTCTCCGATTTTTATGATTATGTTATAATTGAGGCATCGAAGGATTTTGGCAAAAACTGGTTTTCCCTGACTGATGGTTATGACAGTCGATTTATAACATCATGGGAGACAGCATATAACAGTAAAACCGACGGACAGAATTCTACTTATGCCGGCACTGAATCGATGATGAAAGAACATTCATTTTATCCAAGGGTACAGGACAGGATATCGAATGGCGATTCGTTGCTGATCAGGTTCCGGCTTTTCTCCGATCCCTACGCAAATGGATGGGGATGGGTGATAGATGACCTGAAAATAGGTCCGATTGTCGATAGGATTGAAAAAATTTATCTGCCGGAGTTTAATGTTTACCCTAATCCGGGCAGCGGAGTGGTGAATATCATTCGTGAAAATGGCGGCAGCTATAAACCTGTAATGGTAAGTATTTACAATTATGACGGAAAGTGCATTTTGAAAAATGCTTTATTCACCGAAGATTCAATAAGGCTGAATATTTCAGGAAATCCTCCAGGATTGTATCTGATAGTTATCGTCGACGGGCGAAATACCAGCAATATAAAGTACAACCTTATTAAATAAAAACTAATTTTGCGGGGATTTTCGAAATTCTGTAAAAAAGTTAATTAATGGATATTATAAACAAGGTTCTTGGACTGTTTCTTGGGAATAAATATGAAAGGGACATCAAGGAGATAACTCCTTATACGATAGAAATACTCAAGGAATACGATAAGCTCAAAGATCTTTCGAATGACCAGTTAAGGGAACTTACTTTTGCCCTGAAAAAGGAGATTCTGACGTCTATTGAACCCGATGAAGTCGAGATCAGATCTTTAAAAGGCAAAGCTGAAGAGGAAGAGGATGTCTACCGTAAAGAGGAGTATTATAATGAAGTGGATAAGATCGAAAAGCTTATTGAGGAAAAGCTTGAGAAAACACTTGATAACCTGGTTCCGAGAGCATTTGCAATTGTTAAGGAGACAGCACGCCGGTTTAAGGAGAACAGTTTTCTTGAAGTTACAGCTCTGCAGTACGACAGGGATCTTGCAGCCTCAAGGGAAAGCATTAATATTAAAGGCGATAGAGCAATCTGGAGCAACCGCTGGATAGCCGGAGGCAATGAAATCGTCTGGGATATGGTTCACTACGATGTTCAGCTTATCGGGGGTGTTGCACTGCATAAAGGAAAAATTGCCGAGATGGCCACAGGAGAGGGTAAAACAGTGGTGGCGACTCTTCCTGTTTTTCTGAATGCTCTTGCAGGAAGAGGGGTTCATATAGTTACTGTAAATGATTATCTGTCAAAGCGCGACTCAGAATGGATGGGCCCCATCTATGAGTTCCACGGCCTTACTGTTGACTGTATCGACAAACATCAGCCAAATTCAGCTGACAGAAGGAAAGCATATAATGCTGATATCACATTTGGTACGAATAATGAATTCGGTTTCGATTACCTGAGGGACAATATGGCAATCAACCCGGAGGACCTAGTTCAGCGTAAACATCATTATGCAATAGTTGATGAGGTGGACTCGGTTCTGATTGACGATGCCCGTACTCCTCTTATAATTTCCGGTCCGACAGGCAAAAGTGATACACAGCAGTTCGACGAGCTTAAACCAAAAGTAGACAAGCTTGTCAATGCACAGAAAAGGCTGGTAACTCAAATATTAGCTGATTCCAAAAAACTAATAGCGGAAGGAAAAAACGAGGAGGGAGGAAAGCTGCTGCTCAGGGCATTCAAAGGTCTGCCAAAAAATAATGCTCTCATAAAATTCCTCAGTGAGGAAGGAAACAAGACTCTTCTTCAGAAAACTGAGAATTTCTATATGCAGAACAACAGCAAAGATATGCATAAGGTGACAGACGAACTTTATTTCATTATTGATGAGCAGGCAAACTCTATTGAGCTTACGGACAAAGGCATCGATCTGATTTCCGATTCTGTAGAGGATGCCAGTTTTTTTGTTCTGCCAGATGTTGGTTCGAGGATAGCAGATCTTGAAAAAGCGGGTCTCAGCGATCGCGAGAAGGTGTTAAAGAAGGATGAACTGCTTCAGGATTATGCAGTTAAGTCTGAACGGGTTCATACAATGACACAGCTTCTGAAAGCCTGGACACTATTTGATAAGGATACCGAATATGTGGTTATTGATAACAAGGTTAAGATTGTGGATGAGCAGACCGGCCGCATTCTTGAAGGGCGCCGTTATTCTGACGGACTGCACCAGGCAATTGAAGCGAAGGAAAACGTTCATGTTGAAGATGCAACTCAGACTTATGCCACAATAACGCTTCAGAATTATTTCAGAATGTACCATAAGCTTGCGGGTATGACCGGAACCGCCGAAACTGAAGCCGGCGAATTATGGAATATTTACAAGCTTGACGTTGTTGTAATACCAACAAACCGGCCTGTGATTAGAACTGACCGGGAGGATCTTGTTTATAAGACTAAAAGGGAGAAGTACAATGCTGTGATTGATGAGATCAACCAGATGTACAAAAACGGACGTCCGGTTCTTGTCGGAACAACCTCAGTTGAGATATCTGAGCTTCTCAGCAGGATGCTAAAGATGAAAGGGCTGAAGCACAATGTGCTGAATGCAAAGCT
>DOTV01000231.1:21462-24330 GCA_003520925.1 Bacteroidales bacterium
AGGGGAACCGACATTAAGCTTACCCCAGAAGTCCGTGAAGCCGGCGGGCTGGCAATCATAGGTACCGAACGACACGAATCGCGCCGTGTTGACCGTCAGTTGAGAGGCCGTTCAGGCCGTCAGGGTGATCCTGGTTCTTCACAGTTCTTTGTATCTCTTGAAGATGAACTAATGCGGTTGTTCGGCTCTGAAAGAATAGCCGGAATTATGGATAAGCTTGGTTTGAAGGATGGTGAGATGATCCAGCATCCCATGATAACAAAATCAATTGAACGGGCGCAGAAAAAGGTCGAAGAAAACAACTTCGGGATCAGAAAGCGGCTCCTTGAATATGATGACGTCATGAATTCTCAGAGAGAGGTGATATATAAGAAAAGAAGACATGCCCTCCTCGGTGAAAGACTCTCTCTCGATGTCGCAAATATGATGTACGATGTCACCGAAAACCTTATAGAAAACTATCATAAAGACGGAGATTTTGAAAATTTTGATCTCGATCTGATACGCTCATTTTCAATGGATTCACCCGTGCCCAAACAGGAATTTCTTAAAAACAGCTCCTCCCAGGTAACGGAAGCAGTCTACACAAAGGTCCTCGACACCTACAGAAGGAAAGTTGAGACAATCTCACAACAGGCATATCCAGTACTTAAGGATGTATATGAAAGGATGTCTCATGTTTATGAGAATGTTGTTGTCCCTATCTCTGACGGAGTACGTGTTTTCCAGGTTGTTACAAACCTTAAAGCAACTGCCGAGTCGGAAGGAAGAGAGCTTGCACGTTCGTATGAAAAGACAGTGGTTCTTGCTACAATTGATGAAGTATGGAAAGAGCATCTTCGTGAGATGGATGAACTTAAACAATCGGTTCAGAATGCCACCTACGAACAAAAAGATCCCCTCCTTATATATAAGTTCGAATCTTTTGAACTGTTTAAAACAGTAGTCAATAAGGTCAATAAGGATGTTGTCAGTACTTTGATGAAAGGTCATATTCCTTCACAGGATCCTGACCATGTGCAGGAAGCCCAGAGGAAGAGGCAGGTAGACATGAGCAAGTACCGTGCATCAAAAAGCGACTTTTCTCAATACAGCACTACCGGCGGTGGGAGTCCTGAGAAGAATCAGAAAGTTGAACCTGTAAGGGTTGAAAAGAAAGTAGGAAGAAATGATCCGTGTCCTTGCGGAAGCGGGAAAAAGTATAAAAACTGCCACGGTATGCATCAGTCTTCGACACCTGCCGGGCCCCCGACAGGAAGGTGATCAGGCTTTTGAGACCTCTTCTATAACTTTCTGGATTCTTGTCATCGTTGTCCTGCTGACAGGAACGAGAGGCAATCTCACGTTATTCTGGCAGATATTCATAAAACTGAGCATTGCTTTTACACCCGAAGGATTGCCTTCGGTAAAAAGAAGCTCAATCATTTCAAGATACTTGAAATGTATCTCCCTGGCTGATTTAAAATTATTCTTAAGAGCATTACTTACAAGCTCAGAACACACTGCAGGAAAAGCATTTGCAAGCACGGAGATCACACCTATGCCGCCTGCTGCTATTACGGGGATTGACAGCATGTCATCACCTGAGATAACACCGAAATTCTCGGGTTTTCCCTTTATTATCTTCATAATCTGGGTCATATCACCAGAGGCTTCCTTTACACCAGTGATGTTCTCACAATTATGAGCAAGCTCAAGGCAGGTTTCAGCAGAAATGTTACAGCCGGTCCTTCCTGGTACATTATACATAATTACAGGAACCGGACTCCATGTTGCAATAGTTTTGAAATGCTGGAAGATCCCTCGCTGAGTAGGTTTATTATAATACGGAGCCACCGAGAGTATACCATCAATCCCGGTTAGATCAGTATGCCTGATACTGGTTACAACTTCCTGAGTATTATTTCCCCCGATACCTATTATAAGAGGCACACGTCCATCGTTAGTCTCAAGTACAAAAGAAATAACAGCCTGCTTTTCATCTTTTGTCAGGGTCACAGATTCGCCTGTAGTGCCAAGCGCAACAATATAATTTATCCCACCTTTAATGACATGGTTAATTACACGCCCCAGGGCCGAGAAATCAATGCTGGAATCGTTTTTAAATGGTGTTACAATTGCAACACCAGCTCCTTTGAATCGTTTCATTATTTGATAATTATACTGCTTTCTTTGCTGTTTCTGAGTTTATCATATCAAGGTAGTAAAGGACCTGTTCAATGTATTTTTCGACATTGACCGGGCTTTTCATAGATATCATCAGGTCGAAAGGAGAAGCCATCGGCCGTGAATCAGCCAGGCCCACTTTTAATCCTGCCTGGGAAAGGGATGAGACATAAACCAGTGGAAAATGCTTCTTAAAATTTAGATCAATCAATACATCAAATTTCGTTTTAATAAAGGATTCCGTATCCGGATGGACAGGGCAGTAAAAAAAGTTGACTTCCTTCTTTTTAAGGCAGGTGAAAAATCTTACTGCAGTATATTTATCAGGAAACTCCTTTCCGGGAAAATATCCGAAAATCTTTACTTCCTTATTCAATTCGGCCATTTTTTGGTAGAATTTTGACAAAATGCCAAAGTCCTCAGGCTTGGACGCATCCCAAACAATGCCAATTGTTTTGGTATGGTAGAAGTTTATAAAACTTGGCTTACGAGTGATCCTGGCCATCTTTGCTGACAGCCTCGATCTTCCTGCTCTGACCCTTAAACTCCTCAATAATTCCATGATGCAAACCTAACAGTTTTTTATATATAAGCATTATGCAAATACTAATCTTTGTCAATCATCTTTAGAAATTCCTCTTCTGTAATAATATTTATTCCAAGCTCCTCTGCTTTCTCTCTTTTTGAGGGGCCCATATTGTC
>DOTV01000250.1:0-275 GCA_003520925.1 Bacteroidales bacterium
TCGCTTACAAGAGAGGGTTTATTACAAAAGAACAACTGATTGAACTGGCAGAGCCTGTTAAAAAGAGCCAATATGGAAAATATCTTCTCAAAATAGCGTCGGAGGAAGGAAGAGGGTTTGAAGAATAGACAAAATTAAAATATGGTGCGAGGTACGGGGTTCGAGGTATGTGGTGATAAGTGATTGGTGATTGTTAAGAGACAGACAGAAGTCCTTAATTATAAGGCTTGTAGTATTTTGTCAGCGAAAATCTGTGGGATTTCGATCAGCGTCAT
>DOTV01000250.1:692-1369 GCA_003520925.1 Bacteroidales bacterium
TCTATTCCGACAGCCGCGGTTACTTTTTTGAGAGCTTCAAGCTGGAAACCTTTCTATTGTCAGGAATTCCTTTTAATCCGGTTCAGGATAATGAGTCAAAATCAGTAAAGGGTGTCATCAGGGGATTGCATTATCAGCTAAATCCTTTTTCTCAGGCAAAACTTATCAGAGTTGTGGTTGGGAAAATTTATGATGTGGCGGTTGACCTTCGTAAGAGCTCAAAAACTTATGGGAAATGGTATGGGATAGACCTTGATTCAGAAAATAAAACTCAGTTTTTCATTCCCAAGGGATTTGCACACGGGTTTTCAGTTTTAAGTGAAACGGCGGTAATACAATATAAGTGTGACAATTTATATAATCCTGAATTTGAAAGAGGGATTTCACTAAAAGATCCTGAATTGAAAATCGAATGGAAGGTCAAAAACATAATCCCTATTATAAGTGATAAGGATTTGAATCATCCGGGGTTTAAAGAGGCTGAAAAGAATTTTTAAATATTATCATAATTTTTAATGTTTTTGTGAATATAAAGATCCGCTTGAAAATCAATTTTTTGCCCCTTCCCTAAAGGGAGAAATTGATTTTCTTCGCTCCCTTTAGGGTGAGGGGCCAAAGAAGAAAATCAAAGAGTTTCTTATATTTATCTGGTTGTTTAATAAGAAAAAAACTATGGC
>DOTV01000250.1:1686-4868 GCA_003520925.1 Bacteroidales bacterium
GAACTATTTTGGTTATGAGTTTATCTTTACTGATGCAGATACCTTTGACATAACTGATGGAAGGAAGGTAAGGGAGTTTATTCAGAACAACTCTTGTGACTGGGTATTAAACTGTGCTGCTTATAATTTTGTTGAAAAAGCGGAGGCAGACTTTGAAAAAGCGATCCAAATCAACAGTTTCGCCGTTAAAAACTTAGCAGATTCAATCAGGGGAACGGATACTAAGCTGATCCATTTCTCGACTGATTATGTTTTTGACGGAAATGCGAATATCCCATACAATGAAAAATCTGTAACCAACCCACTTTCTGCTTATGGAAAATCAAAGCTTGAAGGCGAAAAGTCTGCACTGCAGCATACTGCTTCCATGGTCATACGTACCTCCTGGCTTTATTCAGAATTTGGAAATAATTTTGTGAAATCCATTTTAAATAAAGGCAAGGTTAATGAACCGCTGAAGATAGTTTTTGATCAGACCGGAACCCCGACCTATGCAGCTGATCTGGCTGATGCAGTGTTACTTATTATTTCAAAAGTGATCAGAAACCAGATTGCTTTTAATGCTGGAATTTACAATTATTCAAATGAAGGGGTATGCAGCTGGTTTGATTTCGCAACTGAGATTGTCCAGGAAGCTGGCTTAAAATGCAGTGTGAAGCCGATTCTTTCGAAAGAATTTCCATCAGCAGTAAAAAGACCTTCTTACTCGGTTCTGGATAAAAGCAAAATAAAGGAGAATTATGAGATTGAAATTCCTCATTGGAGGACAAGTCTAAAGAAATGCATTAAGCAGATGAAATAAGTTGAAATGGATTGAAATAGTACATATGTACAATTATGGGTTCAGAAAATCAATTTGTTTGCCCCATCCCTAAAGGGAGCAAATTGATTTTGATTGTGTGGATCTCATGCAGATAAATATTTAAACTATATATATTATGTTGTCAATAACTGAAATAAGAAGTAAAGCCCAGCAATGGCTTGGACCCGAATTCAATGAAGAGACCCGGAAAGAAGTCAGGGAGATGCTTGAAAAGGATGAAAAGAAACTTATAGATGCCTTTTACCAGGACCTTGAATTTGGAACCGGTGGATTAAGAGGTATTATGGGAGCCGGGACCAACAGGATGAATATCTACACTTTAGGCATGGCTACGCAGGGACTCTCAAATTATATAATCAAACAGTGCGGGGACAATGGAATAAAAGTGGCAATAGCCCATGACTGCCGGAACAACAGCAGGTATTTTGCTGAAACAGCCGCTGATATTTTTTCTGCAAACGGGTTTGAAGTTTACCTGTTTGAAGCTCTGCGTCCTACACCTGAACTTTCATTTGCGATCAGACATTATAAATGTCAGAGTGGAGTGGTGATTACGGCTTCACATAATCCACCGGAATATAACGGGTATAAAGCCTATTGGGACGATGGAGGACAAGTGGTTGCACCACATGATGAAGCAATAATTGAAGAGGTAAGAAAAATTACATCGGTATCCCAGATCAAATTTGACGGGAAGAAGGACAAAATTAAAATTATCGGGAAAGAAACGGACCTGCTGTTTCTGAATGAGGTAATGAAAATGAGTATAAATCCTGATATTATTAAGAAGCAAAATGATATCGGAATAGTCTATACACCAATTCACGGAACCGGTGGTACTTTGGTCCCTCAGGCACTTAAAATGTACGGTTTTAAGAATATTCAGAATGTCCCGGAACAGGTTATTGTTGATGGAAATTTTCCGACTGTAAAATCGCCAAATCCCGAAGAACCGGCAGCTCTTTCAATGGCAATTAAGAAAGCATCTGAGACTGGGGCGGAACTTGTCATGGCAACTGATCCAGACGCCGACAGAATAGGAGTCGCAGTAAGAAATAAAAAAAATGAGTTTGTTCTGCTTAATGGTAACCAGACAGGTGTTCTTCTTACACATTATATACTCTCGCAATTTAAAGAAAGGAATAAGTACAAGGGAAATGAATATATTATTAAGACCATTGTAACAACTGATCTTCTTGATAAAATTGCAGAAAAATATAAAGTCAAATGTTACAATGTTCTCACCGGATTCAAGTTTTTTGCAGAGCTTATCCGCGAGCTTGAAGGTAAGGAAAAGTATATTGGAGGTGGGGAGGAGAGCTATGGATTTCTTCCAGGCGATTATGTAAGGGATAAGGATGCAGTGGCATCATGTGCACTGGCGGCAGAAGTGGCCGCTTATTCGAAAAGTAAGGGAAAAACGCTTTATGAACAGTTGATTGACATTTATCTGGAATATGGTTTATACAAAGAAAAACTCATAAATATTGTACGTAAAGGTGCAGAAGGGGCTAATGAAATTAAGTCAATGATGGCAGGATTCAGGAATAGTCCGCCAAAATCGATCAATAATAGTAAAGTAGTAAAAATCAATGACTACGAAACTTCGATTTCAATTGACTGCCTGACAGGAAAGGAGAGTGGAATTGACCTTATAAAATCGGATGTTTTGCAGTTCTTCCTCGAGGATGGATCAAAGATCTCTGTCAGACCGTCAGGAACCGAACCAAAGATCAAGTTTTATTTCAGTGTGAATACTAAGCTGGAATCTGAGACCAGGTTTGAGGAAACTGAAAAGTTACTTGATCAGAGGATAGGAGATATTATAAAGGATATGAAACTTACATAATACTTAACCACGGAGTCGCACAGAGTTTTTGAGCAGTGAAACTCAGTGGAAACTCCGTGAAACTCCGTGGTTAAGAAAGAAACAATAAACCGAGAAAGATTGCTTCGTCGTCACGCTAAGGCGTGTCTCCTCGCAATGACAGAATTAATAAGTTGAATTTGTTATGAAATCATATCGTAAAGAACTTTGGTTTGAAACGACAACAAGAAGGGCATTCATTAATATAACAGGCCAAATCGAAAAATGCCTTCAGGAAAGCGGAATTACAGAAGGTATGGTGCTGGTGAATGCGATGCATATAACAGCAAGTGTATTTATCAATGATGATGAATCAGGTTTGCATCATGATTTTGAAGTCTGGCTAGAAAAACTTGCACCGGAAAAACCATATTCGCAATATAGGCATAACGGCTTCGAAGATAATGCAGATGCCCATATCAAAAGAACCATAATGGGCAGAGAGGTTGTGGTTGCTGTTACAAATGGCAGGCTCGATTTCGGTCCCTGGGA
>DOTV01000202.1:0-8761 GCA_003520925.1 Bacteroidales bacterium
GTCTGCCTTTTTCTTAACATTTTGAACAGGTTTAGAGTTAATTAGTTACAGGAAAATCGTTCCTATAAAAGTATGAATTTTTTTTAAAGATTCAAAAAGCCTTCAAAATCACAATCCCTGTAAATTATTTAATGTAAATTGAACAAAACAAATAAATTGTTGTTAACTCTAAAATTTAATTCGATGGAACGAAAAGTCTTTTTAAAGAACATGGGTCTCGGTATAATGGGGTTTTTATATGCAGCAAAATCATTTGCCGAAGAGCCGAAAAACTTAAAAAATAATACAATGGAAAAATTTGATATTCATGTATTCCCGGCATTACCCTATGCCTATGATGCACTAGAACCTAATATTGATGCGCGTACAATGGAGATCCATTATGACAGGCATCACCGTGCATACTTCAATAATTTCACCGCGGCCATTAAGGGCACAAACCTTGAAAACAGCACAATAGAACAGATTTTTTCAAAGGTTTCTGAAGCAGGAGATGCGGTAAGGAACAACGGAGGCGGTTTTTATAATCATGTCTTTTTCTGGAATAATCTGGCACCTAAATCTGCTGGTCCGTCAGCAGATTTGACAACTGCACTGACCAGGGAGTTCGGATCATTTGAGAAATTTAAGGAACTTTTCAGCAATTCGGCAAAGACACGATTCGGAAGCGGCTGGGCATGGCTTTATGTCACGGCTGATAAAAAACTGGCTGTCGGAAGCACACCAAACCAGGATAATCCTCTCATGGATGTATCCCCTGTCAGGGGAACACCTTTGCTGACTATTGATGTGTGGGAACATGCCTACTATCTTAAGTACCAGAACAAGAGGGCGGATTATGTTGAGGCTTTCTGGAATGTGGTAAACTGGGAAGAAGTCAGCAAGAGGTTTAAGGAAGCTGTCAGATAGGTATCGGGATTATCTCCCCTTGGGGGAGATGCCCGCCAGATGGCTGCCAGAGGGGGGTTCGCTAAGTATACAAAAACCTCTTTATTTTAAGTGTAGCCGTCTTCTGAAACGGTACCGGCTGCAAAATAACCTTATTGATCTGGGAGAATTTGCTTACATTTGAGTTGACGTATTCCTGGAGTTCAAGAAGCAGTTCTTCCTTTTTCTCCTCATACTGGCGGCTCATATCTTCCTTAAGGATCTGATATTTCTTTTCAAGCTCCTCCATATTCAGGTGCACATAGGCTACCAGCTTGCCTTTCTGCTGAATAACAAGTGATTCTACGACAAACCTGAAATTATTTATAACCGATTCTATCTCCTCGGGATAAATATTTTCTCCGCTGGCACCCACAATCATATTCTTGAGTCTTCCCTTTATGTAAAGATTCATGCGTGAATCAAAAACACCAAGATCTCCGGTTTTGAACCAGCCATCGTCAGTAAGAACCTCTTTTGTCATTTCCGGTTCTTTGTAGTATCCCTTCATTACGCTTGGACCTCTGGCCCATATCTCGCCCTCCCCGGTTTTGCCGTCGGGGTTGTTTATTTTAAGTTCTATTCCTTCAATTGCAGGTCCCGTTGAATCAAAAACTGATTTCGATGGATTTGCCCCTGCAAGCAATGGTGAGGTTTCTGTAAGCCCGTAACCGATAGCATACGGAAACTTTGCTTCCAGAAGGAATTTCTCAACACTCCTGTTTAGCTTCGCACCGCCGATGCCAAAGAATTTCAGATGCCCGCCAAAGGTTTTATATAATTTCTTCCCAGCAACCAAATTTAGTTTCTTTCTTATTAAGGGTATTTTATACAGGATCTTAAGTAGCTTTTTGTCAGTGAAGGAAGGAAGGATCTTGTTAAAATATACCTTTTCCATTATTAGCGGCACAGTCAGCATTACTGTAGGTTTAACCTCAGCCATTGCCGGAATAAGAACTGCTGGCGTCGGAGGTTTTCTTAGATAGTATACGCAAGCTCCTCCCAGAACAGGAAGCATCAGTCCGAGAGTATTCTCATAAGTATGAGATAAAGGCAATACTGAAAGGAACCTGTCATTTTCATCAATGGGCTGAATAACCAAGCCCTTCATGGCATTAAAGGAAATATTCCTGTGAGTAAGCATCACACCCTTGGAGCGGCCGGTGGTCCCCGATGTGTATATAATTGATGCAAGGTCATCTTCGGCTACATCATATATTTTTTCGGGACGGGTAGACGGATCATAAGCAAGAGACTTGTTTACGGAAAAGAGAACCGAGAAGTCGTCGACTAGAATTCCGGTCTTAAGCTCTTCGGATTTATACTCTTCAAGCTTTGTCAGCTGTGATGATGATATAAAGATTGCCCTGGCTCCCGAATGGCTCAGAACATTGCCCACCTCTGTTGCTGAAAAATCAGGCAAAATGGGGACAACAACGGCTCCCATAAAGGTTATTGAAAAAAATGCACTACTCCAGTTAGGCGCATTGTTGCTGAGAAGGGCTACCTTATCTCCGGGTTTAATACCTGCTTTTTCAAGAAAAGCCGTAAGCGCACTGATCTCCCTTGAGGATTCGTCCCAGGTTTTCGGCCTTTCACCAACAAAAGCATAAGAGTTATAACTGCCGTATTTCCGTACAGTCTCATTGAATAATGCAGGAAAAGTAAGCGGGATAATATTTTTTTCCATCTGCACGGTATGATTTAATTTTTTAATTAAGGCAAAGATACGAATATATCTGCATGCTGTTAATAACATGTTAAATATTGCATTATTGCATTAACAAGAGGGTTTAAAAAAACTTTATTCAGGGAAGTTGGTTAAATTTGTGATTGTTTATTTAAAACAGTTCAATGGCACCACTTATCAGGATAACAAAGGAGTTTTCTTTTGAAATGGCTCATGCCCTATGGAACTATGACGGACCCTGCAGAAATGTTCATGGCCATTCTTACAGGCTTTTTGTTACAATCTCAGGAATTCCTTCAGATGATCCGGCGGATCCTAAAAACGGAATGGTTATAGATTTTACCGATCTAAAAGATATTGTGAAAAAAGAGATAATAAGTGTGTTTGACCATGCTCTTGCAGTATCGGCAAGTTACGACAGGGGGAAACTGGAAGCTTTCAAAACAATGTTCGGAAATACTGTAATTACAGGATATCAACCCACCTGTGAGAACCTGGTCGCAGATTTCGCTTCTAGAATAAAAAAGCTGCTGCCGGGAAACGTAACCCTGCATAGTTTAAAGCTTTATGAAACGGCCTCCTCTTTTGCAGAATGGCATGCTTCGGATAATGAATAACCTCAATATGTCAGAAAATCAATCAAAAAGACTTTTCCTGCTGGATGCCTACGCACTCATTTTCAGATCGTACTATGCATTCATAAAAAACCCCAGGATCACTTCAAAGGGGATGAACACTTCTGCGATTTTCGGATTCCTCCTGACTCTCAGAGAGGTCCTTCAGAAACAGAAACCTACTCATATTGCAGTAGTTTTTGATACGTCCGCCCCAACATTCAGGCATGATATGTACAAAGATTATAAGGCTAACCGGGATGAGACTCCGGAAGACATTAAAAAAGCCGTCCCCTATATCAAAAGACTTATTGAAGCCTATAAAATCCCAATTATCGATTACCCGGGCTTTGAAGCCGACGATGTGATTGGAACACTTGCAAAAAAAGCTTCAGAGAAGGGATTTGTTACATATATGATGACCCCGGACAAGGATTTTGCCCAGCTTGTTTCCGATAATATTTTCATGTTTAAACCTTCAAGAAGCGGTAACGAATCAGTTAAATGGGGCGTTGAAGAGGTGAAACGCGAGTTTTCAGTTCAGCGGCCTGAACAGGTAATTGATATTCTTGCACTTATGGGAGACACCGCTGATAATATTCCGGGCGCTCCGGGGGTCGGACCCAAAACAGCAATGAAATTGATTTCGGAATACGGATCGGTTGAAGAACTGTTCTTGCACACCGATCAGCTTAAAGGGAAGCTGAAAGAGATTATTGAAAATAACAGGGAACAGATTGAGCTTTCAAAAAAGCTCGCAACAATTGATCTGAATGTCCCGGTAGAGCTTAAGGAAAATGAACTCATTCTTGAAACAGCTGATCCTGAAAAACTTAAGAGCATTTTTAATGAGCTTGAATTCAGAACTGTTGCTGCGGAAATTCTTAATGGAATAGCAAAAATGGATAAGCAGGCAGTGACAGAAAATGTTACTGTTTCCCAACCCGGTCTGGCCCAGGGCACCCTGTTTGATGATGAACAGGTTTCTCCTTCTGTTGAAAAAGCAACGATCGAATCGGTTCCTCATGAGTATCTTGTTTTAGAAACCCCAAAAGAATTGGAGGAGTTTGTCGTGAAGGCAATGAAACGGGTTGAGATCTGTTTTGACACTGAAACGACAAGTATAAATCCTCTCGATTCAGAACTGGTTGCCATTTCATTTTCATGGAATAAGGGTTCAGGCTTCCTGGTTCATTTTCCCGGATCAGAGGATGAAACAGTTGGGAAACTTAAAATCCTAAAACCACTTTTTGAAAATCAGGGTATCAGAAAGATAGGGCAGAACATGAAATTTGACATTCAGGTCCTTGCAAACTATGGTATAGAAGTGAAAGGCACTCTTTTTGACACCATGATAGCTCACTATCTGCTCGAGCCTGATATGCGGCACAATATGAACCTCCTCTCCGAAACATATCTCTCTTACAGTCCGGTTCACATAGAATCACTTATTGGGGAAAAGGGTGTTAACCAGAAGAATATGCGATCGGTTCCCGTTGAACAGATAAGAGAATATGCAGTTGAGGATGCCGATGTGACATACCAGCTTAAGGATGTATTTCAGCCGAGATTAAAGTCGGAAGGTTTATCTGCCCTTGCTGATGACATAGAAATGCCTCTCATAAGAGTTCTGGCAGATATGGAGAGAACTGGTATCAGGCTGAATCAGGAAAATCTGAAGGCAATTTCCACCGGCCTTCGTGAGGATATTATCTCACTTGAAACTGAAATTTTCACTCTGGCCGGAACAGAATTCAATATATCTTCTCCAAAACAGCTTGGCGATATTCTGTTCATCCGTCTGAAACTTGATGACAAAGCCAGGATTACAAAAACAAAGCAATTCAATACAAGTGAGGAAATTTTACAAAGGCTGGCAGGACGGCACCCGATAATAAATAAAGTTCTTGAGTACCGCGGACTAAAAAAACTCCTGTCAACTTATGTTGAATCACTTCCTCTGCTGGTAGATAAAAGAACCGGAAGGATTCATACTTCATATAACCAGGCAGTTGCATCAACCGGCAGGCTCAGTTCGAATAATCCAAACCTACAGAATATTCCGGTAAGGGATGAGAGGGGAAGGGAGATCAGAAAGGCATTTGTCCCGGAGGAGGGGAGAATTTTCCTGTCGGCCGATTATTCACAGATCGAACTCAGGTTGATGGCTCACCTTAGCGGAGACAGGAACATGATCGACGATTTTCTTTCGGGAAATGATATACATGCAGCTACAGCCTCAAAGATCTTTGGTGTTGAAATAAAGGAAGTTACCAAGGAGATGAGGAGCAGGGCCAAAACAGCCAATTTTGGAATAATTTACGGAATATCTTCATTCGGGCTCTCCGAAAGGCTTACAATCGGACGTAAGGAAGCAAAAGATCTTATCGACGGGTATTTCAATTCTTATCCGGGCGTAAAAAGATATATGGATGAAAGCATAAGAAAAGCCAGAGATCTGGGATTCGTAACAACAATGCTGGGTCGGAGGAGATACCTCCGTGATATACAGTCACGCAATCAGGTGGTAAGGGGAAATGCCGAACGAAATGCAATCAACGCCCCAATACAGGGGACAGCAGCAGATATAATTAAGATTGCGATGGTGAAAATCCACGGAAATCTGAAAAATGAAGGATATAGTTCAAGAATGATACTTCAGGTTCATGATGAACTTATTTTTGAGGCAGTCCCCGGTGAACTTGAGGGACTTAAGAAAATGGTGGTTCAGGAAATGTCGGATGCCTTAAAACTTGATGTCCCGCTGAAGGTTGACTGCGGAACCGGGAAAAACTGGCTTGAGGCACATTAAATAGCATAACGGCATAAAGGTTTAACGGAATAAAGGGAAAACTAATAAATCCCCTTTTGAAGGGGGCAGGGGGATGTAAAAGTATTCTAATGGAAATAAACGTATTATTCTTCGGCGTCCTTGCAGAGGTGACAGGCACTGGCAGAAAGCATTACAGGGATATTAAATCATTCGATGATCTGAAGCACAGGATCTGGGATGATTTTCCGGATATTGCACACTATAGTTTCAGAATAGCTGTCAATAACAAAATAGTAAATGAAGATCCGCTGCTAAGGCAAGATGATGTGGTTGCATATCTGCCGCCCTTCGCAGGAGGATAAAGAAACTGTTCCAGTAATAAAAAAACTATATTAAAATGCACTTAACTAAAGGACCTGTGGCGCCAATCGCAATTTCAGAACTTGTTGCGAAAGGCGGTCAAAATCATGATTGCGGGGCTCATTCGCTTTTTATCGGACAGGTAAGAAGGGACCAGACCGACGGAAGATATGTCAGAGCTATTGAATATTCTGCCTACGAGGAGATGGTGATAGGGGAAGCTGATAAAATATATAAATCAATTTTATCAGAGTTCAGCGATGTAAAGGCTATAGATATTATTCACTCAAAAGGACTTGTAAAAGTCGGGGAAGTATCTCTTCTTGTAATGGTTTCAGCGGGCCACAGGGATAATGCATCCAGGGCCTGTGCAAAAACAGTTGAACTCATCAAGGAAAAGCTGCCCATCTGGAAAAAGGAGATATTTGAAGATAACTCCGGCCAATGGAAAGAGAATGAATAAGACTAAATATTCACTTCATTGCCGGGATTCTCAACAAGGCTTGCGTTTATTGCATTGTCCTGTGGTTCGCGCGTAATAAGAATAGATCCCTTTTTTCCTTCAAGTATTGAATTATAATACTGACTTTTATTAAGTATCTCAGTTGCCTTTAATACCTGTTCATCGGTTTTAATTGTCCAAGCAATTGCTCCCTCCTCGTAAAAATATCTGCCAAGGATCTCATCCTCAAGGAGCCCGGTTATTTCATGGCGAAATGTGTTTAGATCATTGTCCAGAGTGTGGTTCAGCTCTTTCTGGAGTTCTGTAAAAATCTCCTTGTGGGTATCGTAGTATTTTTCCCTCTTGGCGTTAGTTATAAGTTCATTCAACGATATTTCGGTGATTGTTCTGTATGAGAATTTACGACCTGCAAGGTAGTTTTTGAAATCAGTAAAATCCTGGTCGGTGAATTTAAAATCCTCAATTGACTTAATCCCCGGATGCATCCAGTAATAAACACTTGCAAAATCGAAAATATAGTTGCGGTATAAAAGCTCAGTGGCTATCTGGCTAAGAATTTCCGGAGCTACCTCTATGTCAGGTGTAATTCCTCCTCCATCCTTTACAACCCTTCCACTTCTGGTTTTAAATTCCGAGATAAGCGAATCTGGAATTATTCCGACGCTTCCATCTTCATTGGGATGCGAAAAGTCGAGGGCCTGAATGCATCTCCCGCTCGGTATGTAGTATTTGGCTGTAGTGACCTTCAGCTGTGTATTATAGCTCAGGGGACGGGTTATCTGAACAAGACCTTTCCCATACGACCTTTGGCCGACAATTACACCTCTGTCGAGATCCTGGACAGCCCCCGCAACTATTTCAGCGGCCGATGCAGAACTCCTGTTGATTATAACTGCAAGCGGAATCTTTTCGTCGATTGCGGTTTTTGTGGTTTTAAAGGATTCATCGAATTGTTTCACCTTTCCTTTTGTTGAAACAATCTCATTTCCTGAACCCACAAACAGGTTTACTACATCCACTGCCTCGGTCAGAAGACCTCCGGGGTTTCCCCTGAGATCAAGAATTATGCGACTGGCATTTTTATTTTTCAGTTCGGTCAGGGCTTTCCTTACATCGTCAGTGCTATTCTGTGTAAAACTTGAAAATCTAATATAGCCAGTATTGGAATCAACCATGCCGAAATATGGAACAGTAGGAACGACAATTTTCTCTCTTTTGACAGCAAAATCCATCTCCTTTCCATTTCTTTCAATTGTAAGATTTATTATTGTTCCAGGATTTCCCTTAAGTTTTTCGCTTACAACATCGGTGCCAACACCCTTTAATGAGACTCCATCAACTTTTTTAAGGATGTCGCCCGTTTTGATTCCGGCAACATCAGCCGGGAATCCCTTGTAAACAAGAGATATTACAACATATTCACCCCCGCCTCTTACAAGAGAACCGATCCCGCCGTATTTGCCGGTTGTCATAAAAGCTACTTCATCGCCTTCAGATTCAGGATAGTATACTGTGTATGGATCTAGAGTCTTGAGCATATTGTCGATCCCGGTTTTTACCAGCTTGTCAGGAACCAGCTCATCCACATAGAATGTGTTAAGCTCTCTGAAAAGTGTAAGAAATATATCAAGGTTCTTTGCTATTTTGAAATCCCTCGTCTCCTGGGTGGAAAGAAATGAAACGCTTACCCCGGCGACTATCAGAATTATAGTCACGATTATGAATCTGGCTGAACGTATCCTTTTCATAAAAAGCAATTTTTATAATGAGTGGCGAAATTAACAAGAAAATCCGGCAATGAAGCTGGCATTGAAATATTTAAAACAATTTTAACTTTTAGTTTGCTTCTTCAGGACATTATCACAAAGCTTTTCGATCAACTCACCGACAGAATTTTCAATGACATAATATTCAGCTGCAATATCGTTCCGGTA
>DOTV01000202.1:9127-30490 GCA_003520925.1 Bacteroidales bacterium
CGGGTAACTGCAAGCCTGAAACTTCTTTTTGGTACACTTACAGCCACCTGGGCTCTTGATGGCAGGTCTGTGCTGCTTATGATCCAGACTACTTTAAACAGAGATGTATGGAAAACACTCCCGTTTTCAAATATTTCATCGATCAGTTTAGTCCTGCAAAGCCGTTCATTCTTGCCGAATGTCTGCCTTTCAACTTTGTCCATCTCAAAATAAATTATCCCCGGTGCTCATTCTGATATTACACCGGGACCGGAGCGAACCTGTATTCTGATATGTTTTTACCTGCAGTTTTTGTTGTGCTCTTTCAAAAAATCATCCAACGCCATCGTCATTGAAGGAGCTTTTGGATTGGGGGCATTAATGTCAAGTCTCAGTCCTTCGTGCTCGACGGCACTGGCAGTTGTCGGACCGAAAGCAGCAATTTTTATATCCCCCTGGACAAAATCAGGAAAATTTTCTTTCAGCGATTTTATACCAGAAGGGCTGTAAAATACAAGTATATCATAGTCGAATTCGCTGAAATTGGAGAAATGGTTGCTAATTGTTTTATAGAGCGTCCCGATTGTGTATTTGATATTGTTATTGTCGAGGATTTCTGGTATTTCTGCATTATGAGGTTCAGGAAGCGGGACAAAAAAATTATCATCCCTGTGCTTGATAATCATATCGATCAGATCCTGGAATTTTGACTTTCCATGGAAGATCTTACGCTTTCTGTAAACAATATATTTCTGAAGATAAAAAGCAACATTTTCCGTAATGCAGAAATACTTCATTGTATCGGGAACAACAATCCGGAGTTCATTGCATATCCTGAAAAAATGGTCTATACCTGTCTTGCTCGTAAAAATTATCGCAGTAAAATCAAGAATATTGATCTTTTGCTGACGAAAATCCTTTGTTGAAACACCTTCAACCTGAACAAAGGGTTTGAATTCAACTTTAAGATTGTATTTTTTTGCCAGATCGAAATAAGGAGATCTCGGATTATTCGGTTCTGGCTGCGATACTAAAATCTTTTTAATTTTCAATTACTTACAGATTAAGGTTTACTTTTCAGTTAACACTTCTTATTCTAAATCGAGGCCAGTGAAATACTTCACTATAATCAGGACTGGTAAAATTTCCAGCGCACAAAGGTACAAAATCAAATATAAAACTGAAATATTCCTCTTTATAAAAATTAAAAACAGCCTGAAGACACGCATTAAATAAAAGATAGTGAACACTATAATACCTGAAATAATTAAGACTCCGGAAGGAAGGAATACAGTATATACCAGCAGTATAACAACTATAAAAACGATAACTGCACTGAATCTGTACGACTGGTAAACATTAATCAGATATTCCTTGAACAGATCTGATTCTCCGCTGAGATTTCCGGCTGCCAGGCAAATAAAATGCCTTGAAGTGATTGCAAGGACCACAAGGACCAGGGAGATCAGCATGAAAATAATCGGAGGAAATCCGGCAGGAATTACACCGTAGAAATCTGCAGCACAATAAACGAAGAGGCTTATAACCAGGAATGAAATAAAATTCAGAACTGTCGACTGCCATGTAAACAATGACCCTGTGTCGTGAGCAGAAGATTCATTGATCCCCCGGAAAAGGATAAACTTTGTAAGCTCAGGAAATATGCTTCTTGTAGTTGTTCTTACTATCAGCCACACATAAGCCGTAAGAAATACAATAGCAATTATCCAGTCGTGATTAAAAGGTTTCCATGGCAGCTCCTTTCCGTCCCGCAGCTCGTTAATCACAGTTATTCTGCGTTCATGTGTTTCCGGAAGGATTTTGTCAGCCAAATGGTAAGGGAAAAGCCTGGGAGGAAGCTGTCTGATGTTTCTGACAAAACTTAGTGAATCGTACAAAGTAAAATCAGCTATGCTGTTCCTTGAGCATACAGAGGTTGTATCCGATATTGATACTTCCGGTAACTTAGAGATTCTTTTTAACCTGCTTACTGAATCGGCATACCTGATATGGGCAGGGGCTTCATCAATTTTCCGGAATACTGAATCGGGAAGCAGCTTTTCCGTATTTATCCGGATAACAAGCTTTGGCCTTATTGTATCCTGTATTTCGGGACCGGTTATCATATACTTTTTGCGGAGTAGACCACAAAAGTAATGATTATTAAATTTATCAGGTCAGTTTTATTAAGAACAGAATGATCAGAAATAATCATTACTGGTACCTGAAATATCAGCAAGTATATTATTTGCGAGCCTGCTTGCCCCGATCCTGAAAAGGTTATTATTAAGCCACTCTCCGCCAAGGCAGCAGCTGACAATATTATAGTAGGTCAGGGCTTCAGCAGAGTTAACTATCCCCCCGGCAGCCTTAAATCCTACTTTAATTCCTGTTTCTGTATAAAAATCCTTGATAGCCCTGCACATTATGAAAGCAGCCTCAGGTGTGGCGGAAATTGAAGTTTTTCCGGTTGATGTCTTTATAAAATCAGCGCCGGCATCCATTGCAATCATCGATGCTTTGAATATCTGCTCATTATCTCCGAGCAAACCCGATTCGACAATAACCTTAAGCAGCTTTTCTCCAATGGCCTCCTTGATTTCACTTATTTCAGCGGCTACCATCTCAAAATCATTCCCAAGAAATGCACCTACAGGCATCACAATATCTATTTCATCGGCGCCTTCATCAACTGCCGATTTGCATTCCGCAACTTTTATGCTTCTGAAAGTCTGCGATGAAGGAAACCCTCCTGCCACTGATGCAATTTTTACATTTTTTACAGTAAGTTTCTCCTTAACAACCGGAACGAAATTCGGATAAACACAAATTGCAGCAACATTTGGAATATTGGTAAACCTGCCTGAAAAACTATTTACTTTACCTGTCAGGCGAAGTATCTGGGTTTTGTAATCTGTTGTATTCAGACTCGTCAGGTCGATTGAGTTCAGGATATTCATCAGCAGATGTTTATCCGCATTTCCCAAAGACATTGAACCTGCTGTTTTCAAGCCTTTCCTGATTTCATTTTCTGAAGGGCACTGTTTAATAAGTTTCTGATATAGTTTTGTCATATGACCTTCTGTTATTTAAATCTGTTCCGTATTGCATTAATAAAACTCGGGGTTCAATTTAATTCTTTTTGTAATCATAATTAATTATTTTATGATTTTATCTTATCAGAGCTGTTTTTGTTTCTGGCCAGTGAAGCAAAAATACCCAGAACTGACAAAATTGAGAAGATAACAAAACCAAGTCTCATTCCGGATATCAGGCCGGGATATGTTGACGGATTAATAGTTTGTTTCCCAATAAAAAGAGCGATAAGCATCATGGCGATCCCCATACTCAGCATTTGTCCAACCATCCTCATCGTTCCGACCACTCCTGAAGCAACTCCAAGATGTCGTTTTTCAACCGAACTCATAATGGCATTTGAGTTGGGCGAGGAGAAGAGTCCGAATCCGAGGCCCATGAGAAGCAGAAGCGCCGCAATCAAATAAACTGGAGTCTGGGCTGTTATAAAGCACAGGCAAATAAGCCCGGCTGCAGTCAGACCCATCCCGGCCGAGGCTATTATCCCGGGATTATGTTTATCGGATAACCTTCCTGCAATAGGAGACAGGAGCGTCATGGCCACAGGTTGTGAGATCATTATCAAACCGGCAGTTCTTGCATCAAATCCTTTCAGATATTGAAGGTAGAGACTTATGAAGAATCCTGTTGCGCTTGTAGCTGAATAGTTGATCAGAGCTGCCAATCCTGAAAAAGCAAATATCCTGTTTCTTATTAAAAGCCGGATATCAAAAACAGGGTTTGAGACCCTCTTTTCAAAAAGAACAAAACCAACTGCCAGCAAAGTTCCTGTTATAAGGCAGGTCCAGCCTGTAACAGATGGCAGCCTCGAAAATCCGTACATTAGTGAAAACAATGCAACCCCATAAATCGCTGACCCGGTCCAGTCAAATTTTTCTCCTTTCGATTCAGCCCATTCTGCTTTGATCCTGCTTTTTATAAGGATCAGCGATGCAATGCCAAAAGGAACAAGAAAGGCAAAAATGCTCCGCCATCCGAAATACTGGGTCAGCAAGCCCCCTATGACCGGACCGGCTGATAAGCCAAGGTAAACGGCAGTAATGTTTATTCCCATCGCTTTTCCCCGTTCCCCGACAGGAAATACCGATGTGATGATTGCAAGACTTGTACCGAAGATCATTGCTCCGGAGATCCCCTGAAGGATCCTCAGAATAATAAGAATGGTGAGGCTCCGGGCAAAGAGAATCATAAAAGTTGAAATTGTGAATAAAAAAATTCCGGCCGAAAAGACTTTCTTTCTTCCAACAATATCAGCCAGACGTCCGAAAGGCAGAAGAAACATGGCGGAAGAAAGAATAAAACTGCTTATGACCCATCCGAGTCCTATGGCGCTTGCTTTAAGATCCCTTCCAATTGCAGGCAGGGCAAGATTGACTGCAGAACCAAGAAATGGTGTAAGGAATGCAGCAAAAGCAGCCACAATCAAAACTGATCGTTTGAGTATCTTCTCGGAGGCAATTTCAGGGTTTTCACTCATGTGACAATTTCTGTATTTATCCTATTGATTATTATTCTTTTTCTTTTGAATCAATAATTATCGTAACTGGCCCGTCATTAACAAGTTCCACCTGCATCATTGCACCAAACTCACCGGTTGCAACATCTTTGCCCAGAAGGCATGAAAGCCTTTCAACGAATTTGTTGTAAAGCGGAATGGCAATATCGGGATGTGCCGCTCTTATATACGAGGGTCTGTTTCCCTTTTTTGTTCTGGCATGGAGAGTGAACTGGCTTATAACCATTATGCTGCCATTTGTGTCGAGAACCGACAAATTCATAACCTCATTGCTGTCGTTGAAGATCCTTAGCTGTACAATCTTACCTGAAAGCCAGTCAATATCAGTCTGGTCGTCCGATTCTTCGATTCCGAGAAGTACAAGAATTCCGGACCCGATCTCAGATCTTTTCTGTTTATTGATTGAAACAGACGCCCTGCTTACCCGCTGGATCACAGTTCTCATGCCTGTAGTATTTAGGTGCTCAAATATATACATTCAGTAAACAAATCCGTAAAAGGATGTTTTATATTATATTTGCCCGGTTTATACAAATTGCATGGATTTCATCACCATTGTCGCTGTCGCTCTTGGATTGTCGTTCGACACCTTTGCTGTTTCCCTTTCATACGGTGTTATCCGGAACAAGATCATATTCAGACATGCTGTCAGACTTGCAATTGTTATGGCGTTTTTCCAGTCAGGACTGCTTGTAACCGGATATTTTTTAGGCTCATTCATCAGCGATATAATGAAAACGGCTGATCACTGGGTAGCATTAATTCTTCTTTCTGTGCTTGGGATCAAGATGATAATTGAAGGAGCAAGGGAAAAAGAAGAAAATGAGATAAGAGATTATGCAAATCCGATGACCCTGATCTCTCTGGCAATCGGAACAAGCATTGATGCTTTTGCGGTCGGAATCAGCTTTGCGCTGCTGAGCATAAGGATATGGTATTCTTCAGTGATTATCGGAGTTGTCACCTTTCTGGCTTCAATGACTGCAATCAGGATTGGCAAATCGGCCGGGGAAAGACTTGGAAATAAGGTTGAGGTGATAGGGGGTCTGATCCTGATTGCAATAGGAATAAAAATATTCCTGGAGCATACTCTGCTTAACTGAAAGGGACCATATATCTCTCACGCTTTTCAAACACAGCCATTTCAGTGTATCCAGCACTTACCAGAAGTTCATAAGCTTCATCAAAATGCTGTGCCACTCTTGAGGGCATGTGAGCATCAGAATTGACACATACCGGGACATTTTCTTCCCTGAAAATCCTCAGGTACTTCCTGTCGGGATAAAAATCACCAATAGGCCGGTTTCTTCCGTTTGTATTAATCTCAAATGCAACATCGTGAATTTTAAAGCTTTTTGCCAGTTTCCGGTAAAGGTCCTCAGGATCAGCGGATGGTTTGAAACCATAAATTCTTATAAGGTCGCAGTGTGCTATAATGTCAAAAAGTCCTGATGCCGCCGCCGCGGTCACCTGCTCAAAATAGGTTTCAAACAGATTATCAATGTTTTTTCCGTCATAGAATTCAGGCCCGTTATCGACAGAGAAATCTCCAAGATAATGCACCGATCCTATTGCATAATCAAGCTTTGTTTTCTCAAGGAGTGACCAGATTTCCTTTTCCTTTCCAGGAAGGAAATCAATTTCAAGGCCTTTTCTTATTTTAATACCAGTGGTTCTATTCGATAGTTTTTTTATGTGCTCCAGATAAGGTTCAACATCAGGAGCATCCATGCTCCAGTCGAGCAATCCCCTGAAAAGTGTAAGATGCTCAGAAAAACCGATCTCTTTTAAACCGGCATCCATGGCAGTTGTAATATACTCTTCCGGGTCAGCCCTGCCATCGCTGAACGATGAATGTATATGATAATCAGTCCTGTAAATCATTTTACTTTAATAAGTTACAAAGTCAGAAAATCGTACCGTCAAAGTAGGTTCAAATTCCCAAATAAAACAAATATTGCAATATTAAAGTAATCGGGAAAATAATAACTTTGTGAAAAACTCACCGGCGTGGATAAAAAAGTAAGTGTATGCATCTGCGAGAAATGTGATTTCAGGGAGGTTGTGTTTTCTACACTAGATGATGCAAGTATTCAGGAATTATGCAATCACAAACAGGAACGCTCATACAATAAGGGTGAAATAATTAACCACGAGGGGGAGAAAATTACCGATTTCAAGTATTTAAGGTCCGGCCTGGTCAAACTTTTCAGACGGGCTCCCAATGGTGATGAACAGGTAATTACCATAACACGTCCGTTTGAATTCGTCAGCAACATGAGCATCTTTTCTGATGAGAAATACAAGTATTCGGTTTCAGCGCTTGAAGATTCAGTCGTCTGCACTGTTGAGCTTGAATATATCAAAAAGCTTTTCCTTAAAAACGGAGGGTTTGCCAGCAATCTGCTGACCAAGATCTCGACAATAAATGATAAGATCATCGGCCAGACGCTTGACATCCGGCAGAAAAATCTGGCTGGCCGCGTGGCTTTTGTTTTGCTCTATTTTACACAGGATATATATAAATCAAGGGTTTTTGATATTCCTGTTTCCCGGAAAGAGATCGCCGATTATATCGGAATGAGCACCGCAAATGTAATCAGAACCCTTTCGGATTTCAAGCGCGACGGAATTATCAAAGTGTTTGGAAAAACAATGGAAATAGTTAATATTGAGAAACTTGAGATAATTTCAAAAAGAGGATAACCCCCCATCCCCCCAAAGGGGGCTGTTAACTTGATTTCGAACCCCCCTCCGGGGGACAGGGGGTATTTAAATACTTATGAAAAACTACCCCATTCTAATTGGCTTTCTTCTGATTTCCACTTTACTTTCTGCCCAGAGAGGCGGGGCCGGTCCCTCTGCCCCCAGTGAAAAAAAGACAGAACAATACACACTTTCAGGATTCCGGCATGGAGTAAGCTTTTTTCCAAAGGTGAAGTTAAGCGGAGTACAGTATGAACCAAATGACACACTCGGGTTTGACAGGTACCATTCACTGGATGTTATTTACTCATGGCTGGAGAAGTGGGAAAAAGACTATCCTGACCTTGTCGATCTTTATGAGATCGGGAAAAGTTATGAAAGCCGGCCCATTCTGCAGATGACCTTAACTAACAGGAAAACAGGAAAGGACACTGACAAGCCGGCAGCTTTTTTTGAGGGAGGAAGGCATAGCGGGGAGGTCACTGGCTCGGAATCGGTGATGTGGATGGCTCAGTATCTTCTTTTGCAGTACGGAAAGGATCCTGAAGTCACCCACCTTCTCGATACAAAAACAATCTATTTAAAACCGGTAAATAATCCCGACGGACATAATCTTTACCTGAACACCGCCCAAAGCAACAGAAGCACAGTCAGGCCTGAAGATAATGATGGCGACGGACTTCTTGACGAGGATGCTCCCGAGGATATTGACAATGACGGAATGATCCTTACAATGAGATGGAAGGATGAAAAGAAAGGGAACCTGATCCCTGATCCCAAAGACTCCACAGGGAGGATAATGAAACGGGTACCTGCGGGGAAAGGGATTTACCTTTCCTCCTCAGAGGGAATCGATAATGACGGGGATGGCCGCATAAATGAAGACGGTATCGGAGGACTTGACCTGCACAGAAATTATCCCGAGAACTGGCGGCCTGAAACAGAACTGACCGGCCGGGGATATACTCAGGGAGGATCGGGAGAATTCCCTTTAAGCGAGACCGAAACAAGAGCCGTTGTTGATTTCCTGCTTTGTCACCCGAATATTTCGGTTGTTAATTCTATGGATACAAGTGTACCGATGCATTTAAGACCGCCATCCACGTCTCCCTCGGAGGAAAGAATGTATCCCGAAGACCTTGCATGGTATAAGATTTTTGATGATATCGGAAGAAAACTTACCGGATACAAAAAAGCCGGCGATGTATTTAACGATTATGGGGACGGAAGCCCTCTCTTTGGCCATGGACCAGATTTCGGATATTGGTATTATGGAGCAATCTGGTATGGCGACGAAATATGGAACGGAGCCCGGTTCAAAGATTACAATAATGACGGTGACACTAACCAGATAGACATGCTTATTTGGGATGATGAAGAGAATGGCGGTTCCGGATTCACTGAATGGAAGCCAGCCAGACATCCTGTTTACGGTGACATTGAAATCGGTGGCTTCAACCCTAAATTCTTCTCCCAGAATCCCCCTGCAAAACATCTTGAACCATGGATAAAAAATGAAGCCATGTTCAATATCGAAATGGCAATGCACCTGCCTGAAGTTGACTGGACAAAGATCGAAACAAAGAGGATCAAAGCCTATAGGACGGATTCTGCCGACTACCAGATTAAGATCGGTATCATCAACCGGGGAAAACTGCCAACAGCCCTTAAACAGGCACACCTGGTAAAGATAGTCAGGGAAGACAGAATTGAGCTTGAATTCGATACAACAGGATGGGTAAAGGGGAAGGCCGCTTTTAAGGTAATTGAAGAAAAGAAAAAAACTTCCGGACGATCCGGCAGGGGTATGTTTGACGAAATGGAAAGATCATCTCCCGTTGTCACAGCTTCGAAAAATATTCAATTTACCCAGGGAGGGTCGGTCACTGAGGCACTCTTTACAATAAGACTTTACAACCGGCAGGAACTTAAGGGTAAGGCAAGCATGTTTTCGACCAGGGGAGGTGTTCTGAAGAACAAGGAATTTGTCATTAAATAAATATTCAACAGGGATAACAATAATGGAAAAGGAAAACAACAGAGTCAGGGATATTCCACGAAGGAAATTCCTTGAAATGAGCTTTAAGGGCGGGATTCTCATTGCTACAACTCCGGCCCTTTTAACACAGCTGGTATCGTGTAGTAAAGGGGTTAAGGCATCTTCATCACTGGATATTGATCCTGCTATTCTTTCTAAGGCCATTGCGAAAGCTCTGGAGAAGGGAGGTGATTTTGCGGATGTGTATCTTGAAAACAGGATCTCCCGTCAGATTATCATGGAGGAGTCCAAATTCAGGAGCGGCCTTTATGGGATCAGCCAGGGTGCAGGAGTCAGAGTAATATCGGGTAATAAAACCGGGTATGCCTATACTGATGAAATAACCGAAGAAAAACTTTTACGGGCTGCTGAAGTAGCTTCATATGTGGCAACTTCCGGAAACAAGGTTACTCCTGCGGGGATTTCTGTTTCCAGCCGGCCTTCATTTGTGACTGTACAGCAGCCTCTCGGGGAGATAGCCGATGAGAAAAGAATTGAGATTATAAGGAGGGCTGATCAGGCTGCAAAGGATTATGATACGAGAATAAAAATGACTAAAATTGATTACAATGATGAGGTACGAAGCAGGGTGATTCTCAACAGTGAAGGTGTTTACCTCAAAGATGAACTGCCACTTCTGTTCTTTATAGTACAGGCCATGAGCGATGACGGAAAGGCCAGACACATGTCGCGAGAAAGACTAAGCCGGCACTCGGGTTTTGAGATATTTGAGCAGGTTACCCCCGAAACAGTTGCTAAAAATGCTGCCAGGGAGGCCATTGCAATGCTGGCTGCCGGTGATGCCCCTGCAGGGATAATGGATGTTGTAATGCAGAACGGGTGGGGAGGTGTGCTGGTCCATGAAGCTGTTGGTCATCCTCTCGAAGCTGACAATATAGCTAAGGGTATCGGCGCTTTCACAGGAAAAATGGGACAGAAAGTTGCCGCCGATTGCTTTACGATGATTGATGACGGAACTATACCCAATGCGCGCGGTACAATAAACTTTGATGATGAAGGTACTGTGGCGCAGAGGAATGTTCTTATTGAAAAAGGAGTGCTTAAGGGATTCATGACAGACGTTCTCAGCGCTAAACAGCTTTCGATGGCACGAACCGGAAACGGAAGACGTGAGTCTTTCAGATATATACCTATACCGAGAATGACAAACACATTTATTGATACCGGAAAGGATACTCCGGAAGATATTCTTGCTTCAACAAAAAAAGGGATATATGTTCAGAGCCTGAGCGGGGGAAGCGTTAACCCTGTCACCGGGGTGTTTAATTTTACATGCCGTGAAGCATACCTTATTGAAAACGGTAAAAAAACATCCCCGATTAAGGGAGCAACTTTGATCGGTTCATGCATGGATGTAATTTCAAATATTGATGCCGTTGGCAATGACCTTGATTTCGGTCCAGGCATCTGCGGGAAAGGCCAGGCGGCAGAAGTAACCGCTGGAATGCCCACAGTAAGGATTAGAGGAATAAATGTAGGAGGGAGCAAAGCTTAAATATTTCAAAAGAGATGAATATGAATTATATGGAATTGACAGAAAAACTTGTAAAAAAATGTATCAGCCTGGGTGCGGATGCAGCGGAAGTTTATCTGGAAACAGGAAGGAACCTGTCGGTACAGGTGTTGAATTCAGAGATTGAAACGATTGAAGAAGCCTCTTCACAGGGAGTTGGATTCAGGGTTTTTACCGGAGGAAGAATGGGTTTCAGTCATTGCAATGATTTCAGCGATCTGTCGCTTGAAGATACAATTTCAAGGGCAATCGGTTTTGCAAAATTATCAACTCCTGATGAAAACAATGTCCTGACTGACAATAAAGGGATCACCCGGGTGGCCGACCTTTACGATCCCGGAATCAGCAGCGAGCCGATGGACAAAAAGATAAAAATGGCACTTGAGCTGGAAAGGCTTGCAATGAAGAGTCCTGGAATTTCTAAAAGCTCCGGAGCAGGATACAGTGAAGGAGAATCGGAAATCTTTATTAGTAATTCAAACGGGATACTGAAGAGTTACAAATCAACAGGATGCTCTCTTGGAGTTTCGGTAGTGGCCGAAAAGGGAGATCAGAAAAACACCGGAGATGAATATTGCTCAAGAGTTTTTTTCTCGGATCTCCTTCCCCTTGAAAAAATAGCCTCTTCTGCTTCAGCCAGGGCAATTGAATTAATCGATCCTGTAATGATAAGCACACAGAAAGCTGCGGTTATTTTTGATCCCGATGTAGTACGTTCTCTGTTCGGCGGAATAATCTCAGCCCTTGACGGGCAGAGAATTCTGCAGGGAGCAAGCTTCCTGAAGGATTTTATGAACAAGCAGTGTGCTTCCCCACTGGTAACGATTGTTGATGACGGTACAATATCAAGAAGTCTTGGAAGTGCACCTTTTGATGGAGAAGGAGTGCCCACAAGAAAAATCATCCTGATCGAGAACGGAGTAATTAAAAGCTTCATTTACAATTCAAACGCTGCAAAACGTGCAGGTACGGTAAGCACAGGAAGCGCTTCACGTGGTGGTTTTAGCAGCCTTCCCGGAATAGGGACCCATAAGGTATATCTTCAGCCCGGCAAATATACCCCTGACGAGATAATTAAAAATACGGAAAAAGGTCTTCTGCTGAAGGAGGTTACCGGATATGGAGTGGATCCAGTAACAGGCAATTTCAGCGGCGGGGCAAGCGGCCTCTGGATAGTTGACGGGAAGATAACCCATCCGGTAAAAGGTGTTACTATTGCAGGAAAGGCCCCCGATATTCTCAATTCAATCGATATGACAGGAAATGATATTGACATGAATAGAAGCTTTTCAGCTCCCACTGTGAGGGTTGCCGGGATGCAGATAGGCGGGAAATAAGTTTGTTTTTTGAATTCAGCAAAAAGATATATTTTAGAGGACTTAAAATTTTAAAAAATGGTTTCAAATAAAAAGCAGAAGATCATGGCAGAAGTTAAAAGAACAAAAGGAGTAATTGCAATCCTTACCGGGGGAGGAGATGTACCGGGACTTAATCCTGCAATAAGAGCGGTGACAATAAGGGCAAACAGGGAAGGGTTTAAAGTAATTGGACTCCGCAGGGGCTGGGCCGGAATAACAGAATTGATTAGGGATAATAAAGCTGACAACAGTAACTGTTATCAAATCCTTACCGATGATGAGGTGAACAAAGCAGGACGTACCGGAGGCACATTTCTTCACACTTCGCGTACAAGACCAAGCCATATGACCAAATCGAATGTCCCCGAACATCTTCGCGATACATATAATGCGGAAATAAATGATCTGACTCCTGAAGTAATTAAAAATCTCGACTGGCTCGGTGTCGATTTCCTGATTCCTATCGGGGGAGATGATACATTAAGCTATGGGGTACATCTTTACAAAAAGGGAGTCAAGGTTGTTGCGATTCCCAAAACAATGGATAATGATGTTCCTGGTACAGATTATTGCATTGGCTTCAGCACTTGTGTCACCCGGACTATCCAGATGACCAACAGCCTGAGGACTTCAGCCGGATCGCATGAGCGGCTTCTGGTACTTGAAGTATTCGGTAGATATGCCGGATTCACCGCAATGCTGCCTACTATGGCAGGAGCTGCCAACCGGTGTGTGATTCCAGAATATGAGTTTGATATAGATCAGCTTACACAGCTGCTTGTCGAGGACAGAAACCATAACCCCAGCAAATACTCAATAGTTCTTATTTCAGAAGGAGCGATGTTCAAAGGCGGGCAGATGATTTTTGCCGGCCAGGAAAAGGATGCATACGGACATGCAAAGCTTGGCGGTATCGGTGACCTTGTTTCGGATCAGCTGAAAGAGCTGTCGGCCAAATACAATGGGGGTAAGACAATAAACACTATTACCCAGAAACTTGGTTATATGGTACGTGGCGGCGACCCAGATGCCCTCGACTCAATAGTGCCGATGGCTTACGGAAACCTTGCGCTCGATTTAATTCTGAAGGGATTGCATGGCAGGATCGTGGTTCTGAAAAACGGCAGGTATGATAACGTTCCTATTGATGTGGTTACATCCTCTAAAAAGGTAGTGAAAGTATCCGAACATTATAATACTGAACGGCTCAGACCATATTATCACAGTTTCGAAATGAAGCCATTCCTTCTGATGGCTTCGGATAATTGATTTGGAAACCGGAATCGTCATCAAATCTGTCGGAAGCCGGTACAAAGTTCTCACCGGCAATGATAACATTATTGATTGTGTCCTGCGTGGCAGACTGAGAGAGAAAGAGGTACAGACCACAAACCCTGTTGCAGTAGGCGATAATGTAACAATTGATCCGGGAGACGATAATAATACCGGAATAATAACCGGTATTCTTAAAAGGAAGAATTATATTTTGCGCAAAGCCTCCAATCTGTCAAAACAATCACAGATAATTGCAGCTAATATCGATCAGCTTCTTTTAATAGCTACAATAATCCTTCCGGCAACTCCTGTTGAGTTCATCGACAGGTTCCTTGTTACAGCTGAAGCATACAGGATCCCTGCCAGGATCATCTTCAACAAAACCGATCTGTATGAGGAGGCTGAACTTGAAAGAATGGAGTACCTGATTTCTGTTTATTCACAGATAGGGTACATATGCCTCAGGTTATCGATAGAAGAGGGCACCGGGCTTGAAGAGGTAGCACTCATGATGAAAGACCGGGTAAGTCTGATTTCAGGTAATTCAGGGGTAGGTAAAACAACCCTTCTGAACATACTCAATCCCCGACTGAACCTCAAAACCGCTGAAATATCAGATTACCATAAACAGGGAAAGCATATTACAACTTTTCCGGAGATGCACTCTCTGCCATTCGGGGGTTTTGCCATTGATACTCCGGGCTTAAGGGGCTTTGGAGTTGTAGATATGGAAAGAAATGAGATATACCATTTTTTCCCCGAAATATTCAAAGTGTCAAAAGATTGCCGGTTCTATAACTGCCTTCATCTCGATGAACCGGAATGCGCTGTCAGACAAGCCGTGGAACAGGGAGCAATCGACCCCCTGAGATACCGGAGTTATTTAAGTATTTTAAATGACGAGAATACTAAATACAGATGAAATGGAGTTAATTAGCATGAGCTAGTTTACTTAGTCTGACAACAACTTTTATAATATGAAGAAGATAATGATTATTGTCATATCAGTATGTATGATAATAATAGTAGCGAACTATTTCTATTATAAAGGCTTGTATAATAAACAGATTGACTACAGGGTATCGTTACTGGACAGGCAGGTACAGGCTGTCGGGATATCTGTCGACAGCACAAATAACGGATTCGATACCGACATCAGCCAGATAGTCTCTTCAAACGATATCAGTCTTTTCTTCTCTGACCCGGAGAGCAGAGGCAGAACGATCGACAGGATGAAATTGTTCTTCTCAAGATATGATAAAATTATTACCGGAATCAAGCTGTATGACAACAGTAGAAATGAATTCACATTAAAAAAAGACGAAACCGGGATCAACTGGCTGGAGCAGATCTTTGTCCTTCATGTACAGGGCGAAATCAGGTCGGGAGTGCTCCTGATCAGGGAAGGTCGTAATTACGGATATTATCTGCCCATCTTAAAGAATGAGGTGCCAGTAGGTAATATTGTGGTTGAAATTGACTATCAGAAATACTTCAATGAAATATTCAACACCTTCAATTTAAAGGACTATCAGTGGCAATGGGTGGTAAGCGATTCTGGAGTCATTGTCTATAATAACAGTGGAGAAAATCTCATTTATTCCGAGATGCGTAAGATAGTTTCGGGACTGGAGAATGGTACATCTCAATACCTTATTCACAGGGCTGAAAGCAAAAATCTTTCACAGGAGATAATATCAGCATATTATTCAACTCATCTTCTTCAGAAGAATATAGCACTGGTATTCTCATCACCAACTGATAATTTCAGGAAATACATAATCAGGAATTCATTTATTCTTGTTATTGGCACCATTCTGATTGTTTTAGTTCTTGTCTGGTTTTTTGTAAAACAGCTGAAATCGCAAATGTCAGAAATAGAAAGACTTGGTTCTTCAGAAAAGATGCTGTTCAAAATGATAGATGAGATGCCGGTCGGAGTCATTATCTATAACAGGAACCGTGAAATAATAAAGGCAAACTGGAAAGCTGCCGGACAATTTTCCTATCAGAGCGAATCAGATATGAAGGGAAAGGTTTTTCCTGAAACCACTATTACTGATGAAAACAGCTATTTTTCAAAACATCTGGGAGGAACATTTAGTCCCGATCAGTTTGTAATTCTTAAAAAGGAGGCTGGTGAAATTATTCTTTTCAGGACAAGCATTCCTGTCAGGTTTCAGGGTGAAGATGCCACAATGGATATGCTGGTCGATGTGACGATGCTTGAATCGGCCAGGAAACAGGAGGCAAAGGCGAGTTATGCAAAATCTGAATACCTTGCCAGAATGAGCTATGAAATACGAACACCGCTGAACGGGATTATCGGGATGATCGATATTCTTGAAAAACAAAAACTCCCCGATGAGGCAAGAGATGTTCTTGGCCTGCTTCGCCGTTCTTCAGAGGTTTTGTTAAATATCATAAACGACATTATTGATTTTACGAAGATAGAATCTGGCAAAATGATCCTCGACGAAGTTCCCTTCAGCCTGAGGGAAGAGATCATGTACTGCCACGACCTTGCCAGGACAAGAATTGATGATGCCGAGGTTACTCTTCTCTGCAAGGTGGGTGAAAATGTACCTGATAAAGTCATTGGTGATCCTTACCGGCTGAGGCAGATACTGACTATTTTTCTTAACCACTCGGTTGAAAATACTAATAAAGGACAAATCAATCTTAACTGTAGTCTGAAAAATATTAAGGAAGGGAAAATACAGCTTACATTTGAAGTGAGTGATTCAGGCAAGAGCTTTGACAAAGCAACCCTAAAGAAGATTTTCGGGGAGTCTGTAAACATAGAATCAAAAGTACATCAGGAAGCTGATGAATCAGGTTTTGGCCCTATCCTGGCCAGGCAAATTGTGGATCTGATGGGAGGGGAATTTTATGCTGATTCTCCATCAGGATTGGATGGCGATCATGGCACCAAAATCGATTTCACGGTAACCCTGTTCTCAAACGAGAAACCTGACAAAGCTCTTCATTTTGATAATATTATGTCATTCGGACAGATAAAGACACTTGTTATAACAGGAACCCAGTCACGTGACGAAGCGATCTTTGGATCTCTTCATAAGCTTGGACTGGCACTTACGGTCACATCTTATCAGAAATCAACTATAAACCAGATAAAGGCGAATCTTAATCATTCCGAAAACAGGTATTCCCTTGTCGTAATTCTGGATGACAAAGAATTCAACGGGTTTGAAGCCGCCAAGGACCTTTGGGAAAATAAGCTTTCGGCAGAATTTCTAATCATAGTGATAAGTTCCAACGATGTAAAAGGCAATCTTCACAAATGCATTGACATGGGTGTTGACCATTATGTTGTCAAGCCTTATGAAATAAAGGAACTCTATGACATAATAAGAACAAGCTTCCCTAAGATTGACATAAAATTCCCCGAAACCGGAAAGGAAAAAACAGGAAGAGACCTGCGCATCCTGGTTGTCGAGGACAACAAAATGAATCAGAAGGTTATCGGAGCCATGCTTAAAAGCCTGGGTTACAATTTCGATTTTGCTGATGACGGATTTGCAGGACTGATTCAGGCAAAAACCCACAGATATGATGTAATTTTCATGGATCTGGTAATGCCCGGAATGGATGGTTTTGAATCGGCGCGCAAGATCCTCGAATACGACGATACCCTTTTAATAGCAGCATTTACCGCTGATAGCATGCCTGATTCAAAAAGAAAAGCAGAACTCTCAGGGATAAGAGAATTTATTCCCAAGCCAGTGAGAATAGACGATTTGAAGAAATTCTTCTCCAGGTACTTTATCAGAAATTAGGATTACTTATTAAGTTTGACGTATTATTTGAACGGACAATCAAAATGATTGAACGAAGATGATATATCTGCCTGGTAATAAAATAGATATCAGTACTTTTCTGGATCTGGCAGAAAAATCACCGGTAATAGATGTAAGATCACCATCGGAATATAATTCCGGACATATTCCCGGAGCTATTAACATTCCTTTATTCGATGACCGCGAAAGAGAGGCTGTTGGTATAAAATACAAAAAGAGGGGACGTGAGAAAGCCATTATTGAAGGATTGAAGTTGTCAGGGCCCTCAATGCATGTGAAACTTGAAAAGGCTTTAAAAATTTCTAAAGGAGACGCTCTTCTCATTCACTGCTGGAGAGGAGGAATGAGATCTGAAGCTATGGCCTGGCTCTTTTCACTTGCCGGGATTGAAACAAAGGTCCTGGAAGGAGGATACAAAGCCTACAGGCATTTTATACTCTGCTATCTTTCAGTAAAAAGGAATATGATAATCCTTGGAGGACTTACAGGGAGCGGCAAAACACAAATACTTGATTATCTGAAGAGGGAAGGTCACCAGGTGATTGATCTTGAAAAACTTGCCAGACACAAAGGCTCGGCATTCGGTTCTCTCGGACAGCTTCCCCAGCCAACAACAGAACATTTTGCCAATCTTTTATTTGAAGAGCTAAAACAGAATAGTCCTGATCAGCCTCTCTGGCTCGAGGACGAAAGCAGAAACATCGGCAACGTTTTTATGCCTGAGGAGTTCTATCTCAATATGCAACAGAATCCGGTAGTCGTACTTCTTATGGATATCAAAACCAGGCTTCCGAGGCTGATCGGAGAGTATTCCTGCTATTCTTCGGATGTCCTTCTATCCACAATTATGAAAATAAGCAGGCGTCTGGGAGGTGACAGGACAAAAGAAGCAACTGAGGCGGTTCGGAGCGGTGATTACGCAAAAGCAATTGAAATTACGCTTCAATACTACGATAAAACCTATTTGTTCGGGCTGGGGAACAAGCAGAGGGAAAATGTTTATTATGTAAAGACCAGTACTGATGATATTGAAACAAATGCCAGACTGGTTATTGAGGCAGCAGGCAGGATAAAAAGATGAATTATGCATCGACCCATTTATAGACCTTATCGGAACGTCGCAGAACATCAGAAATCGGTACTGAGCAAAACTCCCCCTTCAATGCTTTCTGTGTCGCCCTGAGATCAACGCGTATCTCTCCTGCAGTATATTCGACAACTCCTGTTGTTGGTCCCGTAATAAGTAATAAATCCCCTTTTTCTAGATCTCCGTTCTCCAGCTTAATCTCGGCTACATTAAGCCTCGAAAAATAATTAGTGACTTTTCCAAGGTAGACTTTTCTTTTTGTTGCAGATGATCCATAGCGGTTGTTCCATTCTCCAAGCTTCTGACCAAGGTAATATCCGTCCCAGAAACCACGGTTAAAAACTGTAGTAAGCCGGGTTTTCCATCCGAGGATTTTTTCATCGGTGTACGTACCGTCTGACACCGCCCTGACAGCTTCATTGTAGCAGGATGCAACTGTTTTAACATATTCAGCCGGTCTGGCCCTTCCTTCAATCTTGAAGACCTTTACACCCGATCCGATAAGCTTGTCCGCAAATCCTATCGTACAGAGATCCCTGGGAGACATAATATATTCATTATCGATCTCGAGCTGGTATCCTGATTCCTTATCCGTAACAAGGTATGATTTCCTGCAAGTCTGGTAACACTTCCCACGGTTGGCAGACATATTGTTTTCGTGAAGGCTCAGGTAGCACTTACCTGAGGTTGCCATGCAGAGAGCGCCATGAACAAACATTTCAATCTTTACCAGTTCTCCCCTGGGTCCTCTTATGTTCTGTTCAGTGATGGAACTGCATATATTTTTAACCTGGTCAAGATTCAGTTCCCTTGCCAGAACAACAACATCAGCCCATTGTGAATAGAATCTGAGCGCCTCTGTATTTGTAATGTTGAGCTGGGTAGACAGATGAACTTCAATTCCGGCCCGGAAGGCATAATTAATGACCGAAAGATCAGATGCTATAACTGCTGTAATGCTGTTTTGTACTGCAGAGTCAATTATCCGCTGGATCTGCTCAATTTCATTATCGAAAACTACAACATTTACAGTAAGGTAGCTTTTTATGCCATTCTCGCTGCAGATTTTTGAAATATTCTTTAGATCATCCAGTGTGAAGTTTACCGATGAGGCTGCCCTCATATTTAGGTCCTCAACCCCGAAATAAACCGAATCGGCACCTCCCTGGATCGCAGCCATAAGCGACTCATACGATCCTGCAGGTGCCATTATTTCAATATCTTTCCGGTTCATCCGGGGACGAAGTTAAGTATTTTGAACAGGAATCAGACAATACCGGTTTTCATCATGATTCTTATGCATGTGCCTTTGCCAATCTCCGAAGATTTGACAAAGATCCTTCCGTGATGATATTCTTCTATTATTCTTTTTGCCAGCGAAAGCCCCAGCCCCCATCCTCTTTTTTTGGTTGTAAATCCAGGATTGAATACTTTCTTCCAGGCCGATTTAGGCATCCCCTTTCCTGTATCGGAGATATCAATTATTGCATGTTTTTCAGCTTCCTCCACCCTGATTGTGATTTCCCCGTCACCCTCCATCGCATCAATTGCATTCTTGCACACATTCTCTATCACCCATTCAAACAGCGGCGGGTTTACAGGTATATTTATTTCTTCATCAGGTGAAAAGGGCAGAACAAACAGAACTTTTGATGAGGACCTGGTTTTAAGGTAGTTAACCGAATTCTGGATAAGGCTTGTTATATTTTCCTGTGTTAATGAAGGCTTTGACCCTATTCTTGAGAATCTTTCTGTGACCTTTTCAAGACGTTTTACATCAAGAGCAAGCTCCTTTGTTACCGGGATATCAGGATAATTATTCTGAAGAATTTCTATCCAGCCCGACATCGAAGTTGTTGGTGTTCCAAGCTGATGAGCCGTCTCTTTCGACATCCCAACCCATACACGGTTCTGCTCAGCCTTGCGGGATGAACTTAAAGCCAGATATGAAGCCAGGATGAACAGAATAATGAATCCAAGCTGAATAAACGGATAGTACATCAGCTGGCTGAGTATTATGCTGTCCTTATAGTATATTCTGTTCGACGTTCCGTTTCCAAGGTCAATTATTATAGGTTCATTGTCACTCTTCATTTTTTCGAGCTTTACACCCATTAGTCCTGAGTCTTCGATCTTTACCTGTTCAATATTCCTGGTGGCGATAATATTATCGGAGCCATCAGTCAGAATAACAGGTACGGTATTGTTATTTTCGATAATTGAAAGAAGAAAATCAAGATTCTGGGTAGAGTCGGCCGAATTAATGAGCCTTGTTGCCTCTGCCCACATTTCAACTTTTTTACGTTCCTCCACTTTAAGGCTCCGCACCAGGAACTGTGTATAAATCAGCGAGCCGACACCTATCAGAATGGCAAACAGGAATAAAAAGACCTGCCAGTTATTTCTGTTCCGGAAGATATTCAAGGGTTTATCTGTTTTATGTGAAAAAGCACTATTTCCTTTTAAAAAGCCTGTCTAATAATCTCTCTTTTCTTTGAACCGGAGGTTCCTTTACTGCTGATGTTGTATCAGATCCTTCCCATGTTATTCTGAATCTCGGCCGCAAGCTCTTTTTTTGCTCAGGTTCAGAATCCTTCTTATACAACCCATACTCCTCATTAATTATTGTTTTAAGGGTCTGTTTTTCTTTTTTAATTTCCTCCCTGATCCTGGTACCGGCAGCCTTCATATCGTAGCTTACTTTTACCTCTTCACCCTTTCCGACAATTTTAAGCAGTAAAGAGGTCCTTCCGAGTCCGTCATCCTGAACTTCCCCGAACTCATCCGAAACTGTCCTGTTTTTTCTTGCTTTCTTACTCAGGATCTCGGAAAGGAGAATTTTTACATGATACTGGTATTCATTATCAAAGCTGTGTTCTCCGTTTACAGAAAGATCAGCTGCTGATGATTTGATATCCATCTGAGGCAGATAAAAAGTATTATTCCTTATAAA
>DOTV01000202.1:30750-33678 GCA_003520925.1 Bacteroidales bacterium
AAATCATTTTCGAGCCTGTCAAATTTAATATTTTCCAGCTCTGAAAGCTCTATGAATGAAGATAATGCCTTAACAGGATCAAAATCGATCAATGCTCCGTCGGTCAATACGTATTTCCCTTCAGCAACTATTGCCCTGATATCTGGATTTAATAATGAATCGGCAGGCAAAATAAGTGTGATATTTCCTGAAAGTGTCCCTGCAAGGTTTTCGGCCTTCAGAAAATCCTGCCCGAAATTATGGAATGTCACAAATGACTCGTTTACATCAACGCCTGAAACTGCAAAGCTTCCCCTTCCGATAAAGGACTTGTCACGGTTCTGTACAACCAGGCCGTTTCCGGATACCCGGCCTTTTTGTGAGTTCATACTGAAAGTCCTGAAATTCAACATTTTGGGTTTGACGCTTAGAGTGCCGGAAATGTTTCTGGCATCAAATGTCCTATATACAAGAGTATCAACTCTGAAATTCACGTCGAGATTAATATCATCGGTAAGCGAAAGAGGCGCCTTTCCACCAGTACTTATTGTTTTTTTTGAATTTTCTTCCGGAGTGTTCATAAACAGCTCAGGCCTGAAAGATGATGCTGAAATAGTCGCTGTACCAAGAAGATTCACCGGATTTCCTGAAAGCCAGCCCGGAAAATTCACAAATTTCCCCGAGAATGATATTTTCTGTTTATTAAGTGTAAGTCTGAAATTGTCTGTGGTTGCGCTTTCATTAATAACAAAACTGCCGGTTGCATCTCTGATATCCAGCTGCCTGTTTTCAAGACTTAATCCAACGGAGTGGAAGATGACTTCCGATTTTGAATCCAGGTTAAAAACATCAGAGAACCTGTAAGAATCCTTTTTCCCCGGTCTCCCTGAAAATCTGAGATTAAGATCGATCGTTCCGCCGGCGCTGCTGACGTTCTTCAGATTCAGGAATTCCCTGAGTTCAGCAGGTATTAGTTTTCCCTTGAAAACAAATTCGGTTCTTGGATTTGTGAAATCCGACACCGAAAAAGATCCCGTATAATCGGCCGATCCAAGACGGGTCGTAAAATTCGTTACACTGAATGAACTGGTAAGCGGCCTGTTTTTCGCACCGTTTGTATAGGCACCGTCAAACGAAAATCTATCGATCTTAAGATCGGATCCGGAGTTATCAATATGAGCATTTTTAAGGGAGAAAGCAATGTCATAATGAGGATCTTCTGTTTTTGTAGGCTTTCCCTTTATAGTCCAGTTAAACTTAAGGATTCCTGAAGGATGATAGGCGGAGGCTGCTTTACTGTACTTTTCAGGCAGAAACCTGGTTATTTTTGAAATATCAATGTTATCTGCCGCGACATTCAGGTCAAGATAATTGTCGGCTGCCACAAAACCTGTAAGCACAAAATCCCAATTCTCAATCCTCATTGTGCTTTTTTTAAAAAAGGTTCCTTTTTCATTCTGATTCAGACCAACTTCCAGCTCTGCTGCAATACTTTGCCTGATTGAAAAGCTTCCCAGCCTGAACAGTTCAAAATTCACTTTTGACTTCCCGCTAAAGTCAATATTATTGCCCCTTATCTTGCTTCTCAGCTGTCCATCTTTGAATATTCCCCCGATTATCAGGTCAACCCTCCGGTCGTTATAAACAAAACCGACATCCGATAAATTGATCCTGTTGAGGTTAAGCTTTACATTATCAGCTCCATCTGTTTTATCATCATTCTTTGAGATGTCATAATTATAATGTCCGGATGTATCAGTATATAGATTCAGTTTGCCTGATCTGACACTTATTTTTGTAAAAGTATAGGTTCCTCTGAGCATGTCGATACTCCTGAAATCGATGGATGCTGATTTTGCAGCAAGAAGAGTGTCTGTTTTGATTCCACCGAAAGCAGCACGATCAAAATCAGGGGAAGAATGAACAAGCACATTTTTTAACTCGATCGAAGCTTTGGGGAATTTCCTTATCAGTGAGAGCCTGTAAGAGCCTGTTTCTATTTTGGTTGAGAAATTATTGTTCAGCGTTTTCAGAAGGATTCCTGCAACCTTGTTTTGCATAATCAGCGACAGGGAAAACAGTAAAACCAATACTGAAACAAAAATAATGGATGCTATCTTAAGAATCTTTGCCGCCAGTTTCATTTACGTCAGGTAAATATCCTTCACACGGGTAGTTAACGGGAGGCAAAGTTAAAATATTTGAAGCAAAAAATATTTTTATTTGAACAGGAAGCGGAAATCATCCTTTTCTCCAAGCTCAAGCGGAATATGATCCTTTTTGAATATCCTGGCTTTTCTTGGTCCGATCAAACTTATATTCTTCCCCTCGATAAGTAACATTGTACTTTCCCGCAGACCTGTGACCCAGACATCCGGGTTTACCACAATGAACTCCTCGATACGTTGTTCCCTTGTTTCACCGGCGTGACCGGCAGGATTTGAATCAAGGTAATGCGGATTTATCTGAAAGGGAATAAGATTAAACGCCCTGAAGGAAGAGGGTTCAATAACAGGCATATCGTTAGTGGTCCTGATTGTCGGACAAGCCACGTTCGATCCGGCGCTCCATCCGATGTAAGGAGTTCCGGAAAGGATTTTTTTTCTTACAGGCTCTATCAGCTTGTGATCGCGCAAAAGCTTTAAAAGCATCCACGTATTGCCGCCGCCGACCACAATGGCTGATGCTTTCTGAACCGCATTGACGGGATCGGTGTAATGGTGAATAGAAATAATATCGTGCCCGACCTCCCTGAACCGTTCGCGGACCTTAAGCTCATAATCATCGTATGAAAAGGTAACTGCGGCATAGGGGATGAAAAGAGCCTTGATATGTTTATCCCCCAGGAATTCCCTGATATTCTGTTTTGGATAATCAAGATATTGCTCTCCCGGGTTTGTTGAGTTGCTGATTAGTAAAAGACGCATGAGGTTGAAATAGGTTGAAATA
>DOTV01000202.1:33963-36527 GCA_003520925.1 Bacteroidales bacterium
GTTGAAATAAGTTGAAATAAGGGATATAAATTGAAATAAATGGAAATTATCGAATATGACAAGTTAATGATAGTCGTGCAGCCGTATAATATTATGATTTTCAGGGATATTTGTGATTTCCAAAATATTAAATGCGTAATCGTATATATTGAAAATCAATATTTTACCTGAAAGAACAATACCTGTTTCGGTTATAATCTTTATCACTTCGTTTGCCATATATGTTCCCGTTATTCCGGGCAGAACTCCAAGAAGCCCCGCCTCTGCAGGCTCAGGATTATTATAGACCCGGTCTTTGATTTGTGGATTATAGCACCTGTATGTTGGACCTCCCATGTAATTAAAAACTGAAACCTGCCCCTCATACTTGTAAATTGCCCCGTGAACCATCGGTTTGCCAAGGATCACACAGGAGTCATTTATGATATACCTTGATTCAAAATTATCTGTAGCGTCAATAATTACATCATAGTCTTTAAAAATACGCAACGAATTAGAAGCGTCTATCTTAAGGTTTATCCTTTTAGTTTCAATAAGATTGTTAAGATTTTCAACCCTGTTGATGGCAATTATGGATTTCAGCTTACCGAGGTCTTCAGAACCATAAAGCACCTGACGTTGAAGGTTTGTTTCGTTGACAGTATCAAATTCTGCAATTCCCAGGGTTCCGACTCCTGCTGCTGCCAGGTATTGAAGTACAGGGCATCCAAGTCCTCCGGCCCCGACCACGAGCGCACGCGCCTGTTTTAGCTTCTCCTGGCCTGAAATACCTATTTCAGGCAGCATGATCTGCCGGTTGTAACGGCGAAGTTCACGGGGTGATAAAATTGAATCAGGCATAAACAAAAATACAAAAAAAGGTGACAGGCAACTGGCATCAGGCGTCAGGAAAACCAATATCTATTTCCGCCTATTTACCAATTGCCTGTCGCCCGACGCCCTTTGCCCGTCGCCTTTAGTCGTTAAACGTGAATGCCAGTCCTATTTCGAATGGCTCGAGGTTATACCCGTTCGGCCCCTTAAGATCCCGGAACCATGGAGTGAGATAGTATGTTCCGTATATCATGAAATTCTCATACCCTATTCTGGCAGTTACTCCTCCGCGGAGCAGATTAAGATTATAATCGCCGTTTGCCCTTACCTTTTCTCCATCTTCATAAACAAGCTTTGTCCATGCATTAAGCTTTATTCCTCCTATAACTCCGGCGGCAATGTTAAGCCGGTTGTAGCCTGCCGGTATCTGGGCTTCAAACATAAGCGGAAAATTCAGATACAGAGTGTTAAACTTCGACTTCTTCAAAGGTACAGTTTCATCTGGTATCAATGCTGTTATCGTTCCGTCGTTGCCTACAGCGATGCTGTTCATACCTTCAAACCTGTAGATATTCCAGTTAATGCCAATGCCTGTAACAAGTCCTATATGTCTGCTGAAACCTATATTTAGCTGCGAAAAATTAAGATTGAAACAATTTGACCGGCTTGTATTAAGGGTCATATAGGAGATTTCTTCCGGTAGTGTCATCGATTCGATGTGAAGATAATTATTGAATCCTGCTTCCACCCCCCCCCAGTGACCTCTGAAATTTCTTGCGCCATTGTAACGCTCCTGTTCCTGCCATTCCTGATTCCGTTCCCTGTCTTTGTCACTGTTCCTGTTGCTGTCTGATTCCCAATTCCTGTCCGTATCAGCCGCTTCCAGGTCACGTAATTCGGTATCGTATTTTTCAAAATCAACCTTTTTCCCGTCTGGTGAATCCTGGATATTTAATCCCCTGTCACCCATTCTTATAATTACAAGCGAATCATTCCGGTCAACGCGCAAAAGATCATTGCCAATAATGATTGTTACATTATCACTTGTGTCCGCAGTGACGGTTTGCTTCTTTTCGATAACCGTAATATCCCGCGATTGAAGCGTAAATGCCTGGCAGACGAGAGCTGCTGCTAAAATTAAAATAGAATTTCTTATCATGACGTTTTGCCCTTTCAGTTGTTTTTCATTGCTGGGACGGATGCAGGAATTAAAAAGTTACAGTGCTTTCACAGGCTTTTTTACAGGAGCATTAAATTTCAGCAATCCTGAGCTGAAATTATAAGATCTGATATCTCCGCTTTCATCAGTATTTTTCTGAAGGGCTATTTCCCAGCCGAACAGTTTATTGAGACCCTTTATCCCTGCTTGAGCAATTTCAAATGATTCCACAGGCCTTGTTCCGGCATTTTTATCTTTCATGATCTTTTCATGGAACAACCTGGCGAGAAACAGTTGAACATTACTTCTGTATTCTATAAGCGGCGGGACATATGAAGGATCATTAATCCTGATATGACCGGCCTCCTGGTTGTTTGCCGCAAAAAGATTCTGAGGAATTTCAACCTTCAGTGAAATAAGGGCCTCCGGCCTTTGAAATACAGGAAGAGAATCAGAAACATCCCTGAAGGCTTGTTCTGTAAGTGTCAGGTTCACCTCGCTGACATGTATCTCATTTATTGATTTTCTGATGGCCGGTCCGCTGCTGTTTCTTATTATATTCGCTTCCGGCACTGTCACTGCTACAGGCAGG
>DOTV01000202.1:36839-59990 GCA_003520925.1 Bacteroidales bacterium
CTCCCTTACAGTATTTTCATATTTAAAAAGAAATAAAGAGACTATTATTGCAATTGTTGCTGCTGCACTTAAGCCGATCACCGAAAGCCTGAAGATTTTCTGACCGGTTGTTAATTTTTTAACAATGTTTTTTCGTGCAAAACCGGCTGATACAGGTTTCAGTCTCAGTTTCTGGATCTGCTCAAAGCTTTTTCTTTTGGATTCATCATGGCTGATAATCTCATTCAATTCAGATTTCTGTCCCGGACTAAGATCATTCTCGAGATTAGCAATGCATAAGTATTCAAATTGTTCTTCTGAAAGGCTCCCGGCAGATTTGCCAAGTAATTTCTTCCCAGTGAAAGCCAGATCCGGCGGATTAAGCATCACTGAAGTGAGTCCGTTCAATTCCTCATTCAGGTCGGGATTCTCAAGCAGAAAAGCCTTAAGCTCCTCAACCTGTAATTCACTCAGGTTGCCATCGAGAAAATCGGTGAACCAGATTTCATAGTTCGATCTGTCAGGCTTCATACTTAGATCACAGTTTCAATTTTCACTATAAAATTCTTAAGGGCCACTCTTCCGCGGTAAATATTGATCTTGACCTGGGCTTCTGTCAATCCGGTAATTTCTCCAATTTCTTTATAGCTATAGCCTTCGTAATCGCGTAAAAGAACCAGCGACTTCTGGTTTTCAGGCAGACGTTCAAGCGCCATATGTAGAATTTCATTCAGGTCGCTGTATTGCGATTCTGAAATTAAATCATAATTATCATGATCTTCCAGGGGTGTCATCCTGTTTTCTTTCCGTATAATATCAATCATTGTGCGGTATGCAGTTGTGAATAACCATGATTTAACTACCGGATATCCAATTTCGGTAACATTTCTCCATAGTTTTTCATAGCTGTCCTGCACAATATCATTTGCCCGTTCCTCATCCTTAAGATTTGTCCGGATGAATCGGTAAACGGAATCAGAATACTCTTCAACAGATCTGTTATATTCCTTTACTGTCATAAAACGATTTACAGTATAAAGACGGAAGAAACCGGGAATAGTTACAAGGGGATTATAAAATGTCGTAGGGGTGTAGCTTGCTACACCCCTACGATCATCAAAATACTATACAGTTTTAGTTAGTTGACCTGATACACCCTGACCCAGTCGACCTCCATTGTGGTCATTCCGCTGATGGGTTTATCGAGACCTCCGGCAAGGAGTACATACATTGGTTCCTGCGGGATATTCGATGTCTGCCTGAAGATCTCCACACCGTTTATCTTCCAGACGAGCTTATCCTGGGTCCATTCGAGAGAGTATATATAAAAATCGTTTGCGTAGCGCGGACCTATTGAGCTTTTCGAGAAGCGGCCCGGATCTGCAACAAAATCTGTCCAGACTTTATTATTCGATGTCCGGCAGATATCAATATGAGGTGTGCTCTTGTCCGCAAGCATCCAGAAATTATTTCTTGCTGCCGGGTTCCCAAGTTTAATCTTGGCTGAGAATACTCCGTACTTTTGCCTGAAGCTTTTTCCTGAATTGATAAGCCCTGTAGTATATCCGAATTCCCTGGTGATGAATCCTGTTGTTGGCGACCATACTTTTCCTGTTATTCTCTGGGGCTTAGTGTGGATCTTAAGAAGGCTGTTACGGATCTCGAAATTATCCTTTTCAGTATATGAATGCAGATCGTTCTCTACTGAATAATTGTCTTTCAGAAGCTTATCGCCCCAGTAAAAATTTGTAAGCCATCTTTTTGTATCGAGCCTGTCTCCTTCAAAATCATCAGCAAATGTTAGCTCTTTGGTTTTAAGCACATCAAATTTATTCAAATCCTTTACCTTAAAATACCAGATGATATCCTCATTCTTCTTAAGCTTTTCATATTCCCGGAGATCCTTAAACTCTTCGGTCTTCTCAAATCTTTTTGAATCGAGCAGATAGTTTTTCTTTTCTTTAAATAATGGCGTGGCCACATAATCTTTCAGCTCATTATACCTTGCAAGCCTTGCTGAACCGTCAATATTCAGGAAATTTGCATATTCCTTTGATGATTTGAATTTATAAAACTCCCGGATGTCGAGACTCTCTTTCTGACGGTTGTATTCAAGCAGCTTTTTAAACTCTTCAGTATCTTTGAATGTTATCGGCCTCATGTTCTTTTTTGCAAGGAACTCGGCACTTTTAATGAATTTGTCAAGCTCCTCGAATCTCTGTACAGTCTTTGATTTTGCGACACTGGAGGGAGATTTAACGAAAGCCTTTATCTCCGGATCTGATTTAAGTGATTTAAATTCAAGGAATCTCCTGTATTCATCTGAGTCCTTGAATGTAATAGGTTTCATTTTTTGCTTCTGCCTGAAGGCATTTGATTTAATGAAACTCTCAAGTTCCTCAAAATCCCTGATTTTCTGAGATCCGTCAAGATCCCTGAATCTTTTAAGCATTGTGCCTGAGATAGTTTTGAAATACATCAGAAGATCCTTTGCCTTCTGGAGCGACAGGAACTCTTTTTCTTTAATAAATTCTTCTGAGCCTTTATACTTCAGCGATTCGATTTCCTTTCTTTTCTGAACAAAAGAAGAGGAGTTTACCAGGTCGTGAAGTTTTGTATATTTTGCGAGCAGATCGGATTTTGTAAAAGCCTGAAGTTTTTCGAATTCATCAACAAGTGCTTTTTCAGCCTGTTCGATCTTTGATGTAGAGGGGATCAATCCAAGTAGAAGTCTGAGACTTGACATTGTAAAAAGGTTTTAAACAATCGGTTAAAGATATATAAACTTGTATAATAACGGTCGGGAGCCTCAATTATTTGATCGGCAGGGAGAAATTCGGATACACTTCTTATCTCTTGCTTTTTTGTACAAGCTGACTGCACCGGTAATCAGTATCGATCTTTTCTTAAATCCCTGACGGCCTTTGCTCCTGCCTGCCATCAGGCAGTGTTAATGGATTTCGACTTTTTAACAGCCTCTACGGAACCCCAGTAGTTTTTCAGGACTTTTGCCGGCAAAAAAATTTCCTGCAAAAGTTTGCTTTTCTTAAAAACAGTTTTTAGCTTTGACTAACCGTTCATTCAAAAAAGATTGATATTGTTTTATGTCTGACGAAACTGTTGTCGTAAAATGTCACCGCGAACATCAAAGCAGTACAAAGAAATAAGGGAAGAAAAGATAACCCTGATAATGGAAACAGCTCTTAAGCATTTCGCCAATGAAGGCTATTATTCAACTACAATAAATCATATTGCAAGGCATGCAGGTATTTCAAAAGGACTGATGTACAATTATTTTGAAAGCAAGGAATCTCTTTTAAAGGCTATAATGCACAAATCAATAGCCGAGGTGCTTAACTACTTTGACATCGACAGGGACGGATACCTTTCTGAAGATGAATTTGAATTCTTTATCAGAAAAATAAATTTAATCTTAAAGGAAAAACGCTCATTCTGGCGGTTATTATTCCAGCTTCTGATGCAGAATGATGTCAGGGCGCAGTTTCTGAAATCGTTTGCCGGAAATGATTCCGGAGAGGAGCCCGAAACTCTCCCCGGACCAGACCTTCCTGTATCGCAGATTATGAATATCATCTCGGATTACTTCATAAGAAGAAAAGATAGGATGGGCCCAGGGTATGATCCCGATATTGAGTTAAAAATGTTTCTGATAACAATGAAAGGATATGCTTTGACAAGCATATATCAGGATGATGAGGATGAGAACAGCGAAAAAGCTTTAAACAGAATAATTGAGATTTATAAATAGAAAATCTATGAAAAGCAGGCCCACTGTAATATTTTTTCTCTTGATACAGGTATTATCACCTGTCCTCCTTACTGCCCAGCAACTCACTGCAACGGAAATTGTCAGAAAAACCGATGAAAAACTCAATGGCGAAATGACCGGGTATAGTGTCATGTCAATGACAATAATCAGGCCCACATGGCAAAGAACAGTTGAGTTCAGATCGTGGTCGAGGGAGGATGACTATGCACTTACATTAATTACTGCCCCGGCACGTGAAAAAGGACAGACTTTCCTGAAGCGGAAAAACGAAATGTGGAGCTGGAATCCTTCCATAAACAGACTAATCAAGCTTCCGCCTTCAATGATGTCGCAGGGCTGGATGGGATCGGACTACACGAACGATGATATTCTCAGGGAATCATCGGTGGTGGAAGATTATACCCATACTATCGAAGGAGAAGAGGAAATTGACGGCCGGATGTGCTACAAAATCAGACTGCTTGCTAAAGAAGACGCCGGTGTTCTCTGGGGCAGGCAGCTGTGGTGGGTGGATAAAAAGGAATTTATTGCACTTAAGGCTGAACTATTTGATGAGGATGGGATGCTTGTAAGGACTGAATACGGGAAGGAGCTGAAAACCCTTGACGGAAGGCTGCTGCCTACCATTATTGAACTGATCCCTGCAGAAAATCCGGGTAACAAAACGGTTTTAAGGATTATTGAATTGAAGTTCAATATTAAACTTGAAGAGAGTTTCTTTTCACAACAGAATATGAAAACGGTGAGATAAAGGTGCTTTAAACTTATAGAGATGACCGATTCCCAGCTTGCATGGAAAAACCTCTGGCGCAACAGAAAAAGGACTGTAATTACAGCCGCTTCAATATTCTTTGCTGTCTTTTTTGCTCTTCTTATGCGATCATTCCAGCTTGGGGCATACGACAGGATGTTCAGGAATATTATTGAATCCTATACGGGATATCTTCAGATACAGCACCGCGATTATTTTGATGAGCCCATAATTGACAACAGCTTTGAACTGACCCCCCGTGTAACAGAAAAAATCTATTCTGATCCAAATGTAAATACATTGGTCCCCCGGCTGGAATCATTTGCTCTTGCAGCCGATGAGAGCCGGACCCAGGGTGTTATGGTTCTCGGAATCGATCCTGAGGGCGAAGAAAAGGTAACCGGGCTTAAAAGTAAACTTGTAAAGTACAAATTAACACCTGAATCGATAGCTGCATTGAAGAGAAGCTCTATTCCCGACAGGACGAAGAAATTGCTAGATGTTTTCTTGAATGAATCATATTCAAGTGAGGGGAGATTGATGCTCGATTTGAATATCAGCCAGGATGATTCCGCTGACATCCTCCCTGTTCTGCGCAGAAGCGCTTCTTTCAGGAACGAATATCTAGACATAAATGAGACCGACGGGGCATTAATTGGCAACGGACTCTCCGATTATCTTAAAGCGGAGATTGGTGACACAATAGTGCTTGTCGGCCAGGGTTATCACGGGACTTCAGCAGCGGGGAAATTTGTCGTTAGGGGAATTGTCCGGTTACCGGCTCCGGATATTGACAACATTATTGTTTATCTTCCGATAACAGGGGCACAGGAGCTGTTCGCCGCTCCATCAATGGTCACATCAGCAGTACTTAAGCTGGTTAATAATGATGATGAAAATGTGCTACAGACCGGGAATAATATCAGTAAGCAACTGGAACAGCCTCTTGCTATCCGGACCTGGCATGAAATGAATGCACTTCTTATTAACCAGCTTGAAGCAGACAACAGAAGCGGGATGATCATGATAGGCATACTTTACCTGGTGATAGCTTTTGGCGTCTTTGGCACCGTACTCATGATGATAGCCGAAAGAAAGAGGGAATTCGGAATGCTGGTCTCAATTGGCATGAGGAAAAGAAAACTTGCAAAAATCGTCTCACTCGAAATGGTGCTGATAGGAATCCTTGGGCTGGCTGCTGGTGTTGTTGCATCCCTCCCTTTTGTTTTTTATGGGAATTCCCATCCTATAAGATTTACAGGGGAAATGGGACGTATGTACAGTGATTATGGTTTTGAACCGGTAATGCCAACCCTGCTGCCCGATACCTATTATCTGTCGCAGATTGTGGTGGTCCTGATAATTCTTCTTGTCGCCATTCTGTTCTGCGTCCGTAAGATATTCAGAATAAATGTAATAAATGCACTAAGAGCGTAAACTGACTGAACAATGATCACAGAAATAGCCTGGAAAAATGTCTGGCGGAACAAGTCAAGAAGCCTGATCGTCATTACAGCAGTCGCGATAGGTGTTTTTGCCGGAGTGTTTTCAATAGCCGCGATGAACAGCTCCATAGTCCAGAGGATTGATGCAGCTGTTAATGAAGAGCTGTCGCATATCCAGATAAACAACAAAGATTTCAGAAGCAGCTCCGATATTCAGAATATAATCCGGGATTACCCGTCGCTGATTACAGTTCTGGATTCAACCCCCGGTGTGATCAATACAACCGGTAGAATTGTGATAAGGGGCATTGCCTCCACGGCTTCAAAAAGTACAGGAGTGGAAATAAACGGGATCGATGTTGAGAAAGAAAAAAGGATATTCACCCTGAAAGATAAGCTTATACCCGGCACCGGAAGCTTTTTCGGAGCACCGACGAAATTCAATTCAGTTTTTGTTGGGGAAAAACTTGCCAAAGAGCTGAATATAATCAGGTATACTCTTACGCAGGATGCATTTTTAAAACTGGAATCAGAAGGAATCCCTTCTGCAGTGATTACAAAGCTGGAATCATTGCGTGATCAGAAGTTTCCGACTGATAAGAAGTTTTCAGTTGCTGTTGAAAATATTCTGGCTTCATCCGAAAAAAACAAATTCATATATAAAATAAAAGAAGCCGCCTGGTCATACCGGGAAGGCTCAAAAATAATCCTCTCCTTTCTCGATATAAATAACAACCAGACTGGTGCAGCGTTCCGTGTATGCGGAATTTTCAGGACCAATAACGATATGTTTGAATCACTGTCAGTATTTGTGCCAGTCAATGAGCTGAGAAGCCTTACAGGGATGACGGAAGGCTCTTATCACCGGGTGATTGCAAAGCTGGAAAATAATGATCTGACTGATAAGATAACCCCAACGCTGAGGGAATCTCTTCCGGGATTTGAAGTTCTTAGCTGGAAGGAGATACAACCCGACCTGGCAATGCTGGCCGACATGATGCAGCAGATCTATGGGATCTTTATGGGTATCATCCTTGCAGCACTTGCTTTCGGTATTGTAAATACAATGCTTATGGCAGTCCTTGAACGTACAAGGGAAATCGGAATGCTTGCTGCAATTGGGATGAACAGGCGGAAGATCTTTTCAATGATCATGCTCGAATCGGTCTTCCTTTCGATAGTGGGAGGTATAATTGGAATGATTATAAGCGGGGCAGTAATTGCCTCAACAGCAAAACATGGCATTAACCTGGTTAAATATTCAGAAGGGATGGAAGCAATAGGCTATTCCGCTCACCTTTTCCCGACCATAGGTGTTCAGTTCTTCATCACAACGACTATTCTGATTGTGCTTACCGGTATCCTTTCATCAATCTATCCGGCGCGAAAAGCCCTGAAGTTGAATCCTGTTGAAGCGATCAGGGGAGAATAAACAATAAAAATCTAAAATCATGGCAGTAGTCCAGATCAATAATGTATACAAAGCTTATCACGATACGGAAGTAGAAGTGAAAGCTATAAACGGTGTCACTCTAAGCTTTGAAAAGGGCGACTTTGCAGTTGTGGTCGGACCATCAGGTTCGGGAAAAACCACTCTCCTCAACCTTATCGGTGGACTCGACCAGCCAACAGGAGGTGAAATCCTTGTTGCGGGACATCGTCTCTCTGAGCTTCGTCCGTCAGAGCTGATCGATTTCCGGATGGAACATGTGGGATTTGTTTTTCAGTCATACAACCTGATTCCTGTCCTTACTGCAGCAGAAAATGTAAGCTTTATAATGAATCTTCAGAAATGGCCGAAGGAGAAAAGAAAAGTCAGAACTGATGAGCTTCTCAGTTCTGTAGGTCTATCTGACAGGCATAACAGCCGGCCATCGCAGCTTTCGGGAGGCCAGCAGCAGAGAGTTGCCGTAGCCAGAGCCCTGGCAACTCATCCTGAGTTTATCCTTGCAGATGAGCCAACTGCAAATCTCGATTCAAAATCGGCAGAGTCATTGCTGGATATAATGGAGAAGCTTAACCATGAGGAGCAAATGACTTTTATCTTTTCCACACATGATATCAGGGTGATGAAAAGAGCTCACAGGGTGATAACCCTTGAGGACGGCAAAGTTATTTCTGATGAATTAAGTTTTTAAGTCATTATGAGAAGGGTTTGCATATCATATATATTCATAATCCTCACCACTGCCCTTATTTCCCAGGAGAAAGTCAGACCATTTACACTAAGCGGTTACGTTACGACAATGCAAAGCGTTATGTTTGATTCTCTTTCAGGGCCCTTTATTAATGAAAACCTGTTACACAACAGACTCAATTTCAAAGGATATATTAACCAAAATATATCATTTGCTGCTGAGTTCAGAAACAGGCTGTTCACGGGCGACCTGGTGAGGCTCGGGAAATACTATTCCGGTCTGATAGGACAGGATCCTGGAATGGTTGATATGTCATGGAATATCCTCGACAGGCAGTCTTTCCTTTTAAATACAACAGTCGACCGGTTGTGGTTTGACCTTCATTACAACAGATTCCAGATGACAGTCGGAAGGCAGCGGATTAACTGGGGCCAGACACTTGTCTGGAATCCGAATGACATCTTCAATGCATATTCTTTTTTTGATTTTGATTATGTCGAGCGACCCGGAAGCGACGCTGTCCGACTGCAATATTTCCCATCTTCATCCTCTGCTTTTGAAATTGCGGTCAAGGCCGACGATGAAAACGATATCACAGCTGCAGCATTGTACAGGTTCAACAGATGGGGATACGATTTCCAGTTTCTTGGAGGTTTTGTGAACGGAGAGGATGTAGTTATAGGTGCCGGTTGGTCAGGCGCCATAGGAAGCATATCATTCAGGGGCGAAGCCTCGTGGTTTGACCAGTATGAAGATTTCCCGGGAGATGAAAGCACTATACTGATAACGACGGGATTTGACAAGATACTCAAGGATAATTCGATGGCGCAGGTTCAGGTTATGTATTGCAGCAATCCTCTCGTACTGAATAATTTCAACAGCTTTTATTCGGGCAATCTCTCATCAAAGGATCTCGCTTTTTCAAGATTCTCAGCCTTCGGACAATACACCTGGGCTGTGACTCCCCTGTTTAACCTGTCGCTTTCAGCAATGTTGTTCCCCGATCTCGAAGGATATTTTGCCGGACCCTCAATCGATTACTCGCTTGCTGAAAATATAGATTTCTCAATCATCTGGCAGCATTTCAATGCAGTTATGAACGGAGAAAAATCGCGTATCAACCTGGGTTTTCTAAGGCTTAAATACAGTTTCTGAAAAATTCATACTTTTACCGCTTCTAAAATTTACGGATCAAAATGGCACTTGTACATGAATTTGAGCGAAGCGGCAACTGGTTATTCAAAAGAAGAAGCTGGCTCCCTGCAGCATTTATAGCATTAGGAATAATTATCCTGTACCTGACCAACAGGCAGGCAATTCTGTTCAACATGACAGAAGAGTTGATTTTTCTCGGAGTAAGTCTTTTCGGAGAAGCCATCAGAATATTTACAGTCGGATACGCTCCGAAAAATACATCTGGCCGTAATACAGCAGCCGGTCAGATCGCAGATGAACTGAATACAACCGGAATATATTCACAACTCCGTCACCCGCTTTATACAGGCAACTTTTTTATGTGGCTCGGACCAGTTCTTTTTGTGAGGACATCCGTCTTTTTAGTTTTTTTTATTCTGGTATACTGGCTCTACTATGAAAGGATAATGTTTGCAGAGGAACAGTTTCTCCGCAGGAAATTCGGAGAGATATATGATAAATATTCTGAAAAAGTAAGAGCGGTTATTCCCCGTTTCAGAGGATACATCAAACCAGCACTTCCTTTCTCCGTTGCAAGTGTGCTTAAGCGCGAATACAACAGCTTCGTGAATATCTTTATAATATTTGTTCTCCTCGACCTTTTCAGGAACTATTTCCTGTCCGAAAGAATATATCTGACACCGATGTGGATATATATCGGCATTCCGGCAGGACTTATCTGGATAATAATAAGGCTGATCTTCAAAAAGACCAGCCTCCTTAATGATGATGACAGATAACAATTTACTTAATCCCTGCTTCCGCCGGTAAATATCATTATGTAATAAAGCAATGTGGCAAGCGATCCCAGTGCCGCCACAACATATGTATATGCAGCCCATTTGAGTGCATCCTGTGCTTTATCATGATTCATTGATGAAGTAATGCCCGTATTTTCAAGCCATACCAGAGCACGCCTGCTTGCATTGATCTCAACAGGCAGTGTAACAAAGCTGAAAACAGTTGTGAAAGCAAACAGTATTATGCCTGCAAGCAAAAGAGCCGGGAATGTATTCATGAGTATAACACCTGCCAGAAGGACCCATTGGACCCATTTTGAGGCAAAACTTACAGGAGGAACAAGCTTTGATCTTAAGTTAAGAAAGGCGTAAGCTGTCGAATGCTGAACAGCATGTCCGGTTTCGTGGGCTGCAACAGCAGCAGCAGCAATGCTCCTGCTGTTATAAACATCCTGACTCAGATTTATCGTTTTCTTGTCGGGGTTATAATGATCAGTAAGCTGACCCTGGACACACTCCACCCTGACATCATAAATGCCATTGTCTCTCAGCATTTTTTCAGCGACATCACGTCCTGTCAATCCACCGTCGGTCGGGATCTTTGAATATTTTTTAAATTTTGACTTTAAAACAGCGCTTACTATCCAGCTGAGGATCATGAAAACACCGAAAATCAGCCAGATATTCATATTTACATGTTGAGGTTCCATCTTTTTATTATTTTAAATTATCTTCTTTAGCTCCAAAAGACCTGCCAAAACCCTTTTTACCGGTCGATTCGGTCATTTTGTCATACCCGGCAAAAATAATCAATCTTTATTGTAACAAACAGATGAAATTATCAATTGTTATCTTTGCTTTATGATAAAGGCACTGAACAGATTCCTGACAATACTTTTTTCTCTTCCGGTTCACTTTTACAGGTATGCCATTTCTCCTTTGCTGAGGCCATCCTGTCGTCATGTGCCATCCTGTTCGCAATATGCCCTTGATGCATTAAAACTGTATGGACCGGCAACTGGATCTGTGATGGCAATGAACAGGATTCTGCGTTGCAGGCCGGGTGGTACACATGGTTATGATCCTGTGCCACTGTACAGGTTTAAAAGGTACGGGATCTTATTGCGCTATAGAAAATGCAGCCGCTTAAAGCGGAGTTGATATTACGGATTGCGGATTATGGATTTCGGATTTGTAAATCCGTAATCGAAAATCCGGAATCCGAAATCAGAAGTTCAGCTCATCCTTCAGCTGCCTGAACCCGGAACGGCTTACCGGCAGTTTGTCGCCCGACTGAAGAACAGCCACATGATTCTCTTTTCCATAAGGTTCAATGCGCTTTATCTCCTGAACCCTGACGATATATGACCGGTGAATTCTGACAAAATCTGTCTTTGAAAGATTATCTTCATAGAACTTCATCGTTTGCTGTTTAAGGGCTTTTCCGCCTGAATGATGTATCATTACATAATCATCCTGGGCTTCGACATACCTTATCTGATCGACAGGGATCAGGCTGATCGCATTACCCTTCCGTACTATGATCCTGTTGACCGGAGAAACAGGATCAGGCTTTTTTGACAATATCTGGCTGGCTGGTTCTTTGTTTCCTGACCCCGATTGAATCTTGTCAGCCGCTTTCTTTACAGCATCAAGGAACCGGCGTTTCTGGAAAGGTTTCAGAAGGTAGTCCACAGCATTCAGCTCAAAAGCTCTAATAGCAAACTGATCATAAGCTGTTGTGAAAATTATCTCCGGCTTCTCGGTAAGCACCTCAACAAGCTCAATCCCCGTGAGCCTTGGCATTTGTATATCTAGGAAAACAAGGTCGGGTTTCAGTGAAGAGATTGTTTTCAGTCCCGTAAAACCGTCAGCACATTCAGCAATAACCTCAATATAGTCAAGCTCCTGAAGGTAAAACTTGATTATGTCCCTTGCAGGGGCTTCGTCCTCAATTATAACGGTTCTGATCTTTTCCATCTTCAATATGTTAATGACCATTCATCATATTCCTTGTAAATCGCCCCTAAATCCCCTGAAGGAGACTTCCAAAAACTTTCTTAATAAAACCCCCTTTAGGGGGAAGGGGGCAAAACAATTGTGATTGGGATTGAGAAAAGTCTGATATTCAACCTCAAGTCGTATGTTTTGAAACAAATTTAGATTATTTCGCTGAATTCAGACCTCGGCAGGGATAAAAAGTGAAACAGTATAGATCCCGTTTTCCTTGGTTGACCTGATGGATGCCCTGTTACCGAAAAAAAGGTCAAGCCGTCGGGAGACATTTATCAACCCTGTCCCGGTGCCTTTCGCCGACGTTGTTGTCTGATCATAATTATTGCTGATCACTATTTCGAGATATCCGTTATTGCATGAGACTTTAGTCCTGATGTTTACGCTTTCAGTACTCTCATAGACACCGTGCTTTATTGCATTTTCATAAAGCGGCTGAAGGATCATTACGGGCATTTTAATATCAAGGCATTTTTCAGAAATACTCTCCTCAGTAAACAATCTGTCGCCAAAACGAACTTTTTCGATCTCAAGATACAATCTCAGGTTTTCGAGCTCGCTTCTCAGGGTAACAGGCTGTTCATCCTTTTTTGAAAGTGCATACCTCATGAATTCCGACAGTTTGATTACCATATCCCTTGCTTTTTCAGGGTTTGTTATTGTGAGCGAGCTTACTGAATTAAGGCTGTTGAACAGAAAATGCGGATTGATCTGTGAACGGAGCATTTTAAGTTCGGTCTCCTTGACCAGACTCTCGAGCTTTGCCTCCTTTACATTCTTTTCGGACAAATTATAAAGGCTGACAAACAGGTAATAGGCAAGTATGATCAGGCCGTACATAAAAACCCCGGTACCTACACGGTAAGGGAAAGTAGCCTCCCAGTAAGCCGGGTAATCGTTTACCTTTGGCAAAATCGCCTGTACAAAATATTTTGTTATCACTACCCAGAGCACCACTGAAAGCGCTCCACTGAATACAAGGTTGGCAATTTCAGAAAGGCTCCTGCTCTTTGCGGCATTGAAATATCTGAATGGATACCACAACGACAAACCTATGCCGGAGTAAATTGCCATTGAAACAATCCCGTCGGGAATGGCAGAGACTGAAAAACTTCCGTATGAATAATAATAGAGCAGAAGCTGGCCTGCGGTTATAAAGAACCAGGCCAGCCACCAGACAATAAGCCTTACCCTGTTTGAAAGTACCGGATGCTTCATGAAAGCCTGAAAGATTAGTAGCTTTTCACTTCACCGCCGCCAAAAACAACCGCTCCCCTTATAAGCAGATGTTTTGAGGGATCAACTGTCCTTCCGGGGATTAATTTCCGGGAGTCGCTGAAGCCGCCAAGTACCGGTGTGACCTCAATAGTAATATGCCAGTCGTCCGGTACAATAAGCGTAGCACCACCGAATACACATGCAATTTCAAGTTCCGAAACACCGGTGGCGAGATTTGCCTTTGTGAGATCCAGTTCGATGCCGCCAAAAACAGCTGTCACCTTTCCCCCTTTGAAGTTCTGTGAAACAATCTGACGTTCTCCGCCGCTGAAAACATTCACATAGTCTATATAATCATCTCCAGCTACTCCTTTTGTTGAAACTGCATTCCAACCCCGCCGCCGCGATACGATAAAAATTATACCGACAATAATAAATATTGAAGGCCAGAACATATTGTACATATGAAAAGTCTCCCTGAATAGCAGCGGGATCATGAAAAACCCCCCTACTGCCATGACAATAATGCCTCCGGTCTTTTCACTTGCTCCGAGGGTCATAACAAGCCCTATAGCTACCAGGAGCATCGGCCAGCTGAATATCACGTTATCAATGAATTCGGGAAAAAACCCTGTATTTCTTATTACAAGGAACAAACCAGCAAGGACCAGTACGACACCAATCAGAGTCCGGTTACTTGTAAGGTGATGACGTTCATTTCCCGTTCCCTGGGGTTCTTCATTTAAGCGCTGACGCTCATCTCTGAATTCTCCTTTTGTTTCCATAGTTGTAAATTTAATTTGAAATTAATTGATTTTGCTTTTTCTTTTAATCAGAGAGGACACAATAAAGCCAAGTCCCACAAGTATTATTACAGCGGGCCAGTAAATTGTCTTTACAATCTCAGGCAGGTCATAGTCCCTGTTCTCCATAAAAAACCATATTCCGATTGAAATGAGCACCAAACCCCCGGTAAACTGAAGGTTGAGAAGAAGCAGGGCACCCACGAAAACCATTGCTGTCTCCCATGTGAAGTAGTCTTTAACCCCGCCCAGACCAAGCATATCATTTGTGGCAACAAGCAGAGCAAGGCCCAGGACAATTAAGAACAAACCGAATCCGACCTGCGGGTGATGTTCGTAATGTTTTTTCAGGAAATGATCTCTGTTTTTCATGACATTTTAATTAACTGTTTCAAAAATACATTTTAAAAGATACAGCGGTTAATGAAAATCGGTAAGCTGCGGTAAAAAACCGGCAGAAGGTCTTTTTAGGCATTAAATGTTACTTTTTTGTTGATAATTTTTTTAATTGAAGAAGGATTTATATTTTTGCAGACCAAATTTCAGAATGATGCCGGGATTGTTTGCAATACCAATAAGTGGAATCAAAGCCGGACATCACATATTTGAATTTGAGATTAATAAGTCGTTTTTTGACCTGTTTGATGAGTCGGAAATAAAAGCGGGGGAACTTATTGCTGTTACAGAGCTCGTTAAGAGCAATACGCATCTTGACCTTGTTATTAAGATCGCAGGAAAAGTAAGGGTGTCCTGCGACAGATGCCTCGAGATGTTTGATCAGACTGTCGGAAGTGAGAACCGGCTGTTTGTTAAATTCGGTAATAATATTGAAGAGAGCGATCCGGAGATTGTAACGCTTGCTCCTGATGAAAATGAACTTGATCTGAAGCAGTATTTTTACGAATATATTCATCTTTCGCTTCCGATACGGAGAATACACCCCGATGATGCAAACGGGAAAAGCACCTGTGATCCTGTTATGCTTCAGAAGCTCAAAGAGCACCTGGTTGAAAACGAAAAAACTGATGATCCCAGATGGGAAGAATTAAGGAAATTGATGAACAATAATTAAAAAAGAGTAAAATGGCACATCCCAAACACAAACATTCGAAGACCAGAAGAGATAAGCGCAGAACACACTACAAGGCTACGCCTCCCACGGTAGGTACATGTTCCAACTGCGGGTCTTCAGTACAGTATCACAGGGTATGTCCTGAGTGCGGGTTTTACAGAGGCAGGCTTGTCATTGAGAAAAAGGCAACCGCCTGATAATTTAAATCAACCCGAATCGCTATGAATATAGGAATAGATGTCATGGGCGGTGATTATGCACCCTATGCTGTTATTGAGGGTGCAGTTGATTCTCTCAAGCACCTTTCTCCGGATGATACACTTGTCCTGCTTGGTGACAAGACCTCCATCCTCAGGAAGCTTGATGAAATGAAGATATCCTCTTCATTCTTCAAAATAATACCGACGACGGAAGTGATCGAAATGGGCGATCATCCTGCCAAGGCGTTTTCCCAGAAAAAGGATTCAAGCATTGCTGTAGGTTTCGGAATGCTGAAAGACAAATCCCTTGACGGATTTTGCAGTGCAGGAAATACTGGTGCTATGCTCGTTGGAGCCAGCTATACAGTTAATGTCATCCCGGGTGTATTCAGACCTGCACTTGCAACAATTCTTCCCTGTATCGACGGACGTGATTCCGTTATACTCGATGTCGGTCTGAACCCCGACAGCAAACCTGATGTACTCCTTCAGTATGGTATTCTGGGAAGCATTTACGCAAATTTTGTACTGGGGAAAAAAGATCCTACAGTGGGGCTTTTAAATATAGGAGAAGAGGAAACAAAGGGCACCTCAGCTGTCAAGGCGGCTTATGAACTTATGAAGGAGTATCCAGGCCTGAACTTTAAGGGAAATGTCGAAGGACATGCCCTTTTTCATGAAGATATTACTGATGTTGTCGTGTGCGACGGTTTTGTTGGCAACATCGTTCTTAAACAGGCAGAGTCAATCTATTCAATCTCGAAAAAACTTAATATCTCTAACGCGTTTTTTGACCGTCTGAATTTTGAAAATATCGGAGGGACCCCAATAGTTGGAATAAATGCCAATGTTGTTATCGGACATGGTATTTCGGAACGCAAGGCCATTATGAACATGGTCCTTCAGACCAGGGCGGTTGTAAGGGCTAACCTCGCACAAAAGATAATAGAAGCAATCTGATTATGGGCAAAATTAGAGCTGTCATTACCGGAATCCATGCCTGGGTTCCGGAATACAGGCTAACCAATACTGAACTCTCAAGAATGGTCGACACTTCCGACGAATGGATAATGCAACGGGTCGGAATTAAAGAGAGAAGAATCCTCAAGGAAGAAGGGCTTGGCAGCTCAGATCTGGGAGAAAAGGCCGTAAAAGGACTCCTTGAAAAGACAAATACATCCCCGGACGAAATCGAACTTCTTATCTGCGCTACTGTCACTCCCGATATGGCATTTCCGGCAACTGCAAATATAATTTCCGAAAAGGCAGGAATAAAGAATGCTTTCAGCTTTGATATGAATGCTGCCTGTTCAGGGTTCCTTTTTGCCCTGCAGACAGGCGCCTCCTTTATTGAGACCGGGAAATACAAAAAAGTTATTGTTGTCGGCGCCGATAAAATGTCGTCAATTACCGATTATACTGACCGTACCAGCTGTCCGCTCTTCGGCGATGCTTCCGGAGCTGTCCTTCTTGAACCCGGGAATGGGGATTATGGCATTATGGATCACATTTTTTACACCGACGGATCAGGACAGAAATACCTGCATATGAAAGCCGGAGGTTCGGTAAAACCTGCTTCTCATGAAACTGTCGATGCCCGTGAACACTATATTTACCAGGAGGGCCAGAGTGTATTCAAATTTGCCGTTGTAAACATGGCCAATGTTGCTGCAGAGATTATGGAACGCAATAAGCTCAAAGCAGACGATATAGCATGGCTTGTTCCGCATCAGGCGAACCTCAGAATAATAGATGCTACCGGAAGAAGAATGGGCCTTTCCCCGGAAAAGGTAATGATAAATATCCAGAATTACGGGAATACAACCACTGCCACTATTCCATTATGTCTCTGGGAATATGAAAAGCAGCTTAATAAAGGAGATAAGCTTATTCTTGCTGCATTCGGTGGTGGATTTACATGGGGATCGATATACCTGAAGTGGGCATACGACCCGGTATAAATTTTATTTTTCCCTGCAATAGTTTTTATGTTTGTGAGTTATTATGTTTGTAAGTACAATTCTGCGAAAACATGGGAAAATTCAATGAAACAGACAACGCCACAATTAATCTAATCAGTAACGGCACTGAGATCACAGGAGATGTCAAATCGAACGGCGATATCAGGATTGACGGACTGCTGACTGGGAACCTTACAACAAAAGGGAAAGTAGTAATAGGACCTACCGGTAAAGTTAAAGGAGAGGTTTACTGTAAAAACTCTGAAGTTTCCGGTGCGGTTGATGGAAAAATTTGTGTCAGCCAGTTGCTTACCCTTAAAACGGATTCAAAAATATCGGGAGATATTTTAACTTTCAAGCTTTCAATTGAGCCTGGAGCTAAGTTTACGGGTAACTGCAAAATGAGTGAAAGCGAAAATAATGACGGAACCTCTTTCGCAAAACCAAAAGAACCGGAAAAAACCTCCGGAAAGTAAGGAAAATAAAGGCCTTCGGGATTTCGGAAAATACTCAACCCTGGCATTCCAGATGATTGTCATAATCGGTGTCATGACATGGTGCGGTGTAAAGCTTGATAAAGTTCTCGGATTATCAACCCCTGTTTTTACAATAATTCTTTCACTTCTTGGTGTATTTGCCGGTATTTATACCGCGATAAAAGATTTTATCAAATGATCGCTATCCCCAGTGGTTTTTAGAAAATACTCAATCGGACTTCTGCTTCTGGACCTCCTCCTCCTGTCTGCCGGATACCTGCTTGTTACCTTTACCTCAATTAATCTTCGTTTCAACGAAATCGTAATGCTGACTCTCAGCTTTTCAGTACTTATCCTTTTATCATTATATGTTTTCAGCAGAGGGTTGAAAAAGGAGCCCGAAGGTCAGACAATGCATATTTTGGTTGCGGTTTCAGTTAAAATGCTTCTTGAAATGGTACTCGCGCTAATCTGGTTTTTTATTGCTAAAAAAACTTTCACCTCCTCGATTTTATTGTTTTTTGTACTATATTTAGCCTTCTCTCTGTATTCAATTATTTTAATGTTGAATACACTGAGAACTAAATCTTTATGAAACCTTACCAACTTCAGAATGCGATTTTTCAAAACTCTTTTATCCTCTCTGATTATTTTAATGTTCTCATTCCCCCTGTCAGCCCAGGAGGAGCACGGAACAGCTGTCGCAGAGGAAGAATTTAAACCTGGTCCATTTATTCTTGAGCATATTGCCGATTCACATGAATGGCATATCCTGACAAAGAAGGACGGTGAAAGTCTGGCTATTTACCTCCCTGTCATTCTTGTTTCAAAAGAGAAAGGTATTGATGTTTTTTCTTCAAGAAAACTTGCACATGGAAAGCAATATAAAGGGTACAGATTGGAAGAAGAGGGGGATCTGAAAGGAAAGATTGTAAATGTGAAGGAAGACGGGACGGCAGATGAAGAAATTCTCCCGCTTGATTTCTCAATCACCAAAGCTGTTGTGGGATTATTGTTTTCGGTGCTGTTTGCTCTCTGGCTCTTTTTATCATTATCCCGTTCGTACAGAAAAACCGGAATAAGCCATCCCAAAGGAATCCAGAGCTTCCTCGAACCAATTATTCTGTTTGTGCGTGATGATATAGCAATTGCAAATATAGGAGAACATAAATATGAAAAATATATGCCGTACCTGCTTACGGTTTTCTTCTTCATTCTGTTCAATAATTTAATAGGTCTGATTCCTTTCCCGCCTCCGTTTGGAGCCAATGTAACAGGTAATATTGCTGTCACCCTGGTTCTGGCACTTTGCACATTTTTTATTACCCAGTTCAGCGGTAACAAGAACTACTGGAAGCATATATTTGCGACACCAGGTGTACCGTTTTGGCTGCTGCCTGTCATGATCCCGGTCGAGCTCATAGGGATAATCTCAAAGCCTTTTGCACTCATGATCCGACTCTTTGCCAATATTACCGCCGGACACATAATCGTTTTAAGCCTGGTCAGCCTTATTTTTATTTTCAAATCGCTGATGGTGGCTCCAGTTTCAATAGCTTTCGTAATTTTCATGGATTGCCTCGAGCTTCTTGTGGCATTCCTTCAGGCATATGTTTTTACATTATTGTCAGCTCTTTTCATAAGCATGGCAATTAAGGAAGAACATCATTAGTTATTATTATTAATTAAAAACCAGTTATTATGACAGGTACAATGGCAGCAGTTGGAGCAGGTCTTGCAGTTATAGGGGCAGGCCTTGGCATCGGAAGAATCGGCGGATCGGCAATGGACGCTATAGCACGTCAGCCTGAAGCCAGTTCGAAGATACAGTTGAACATGATCGTTGCTGCAGCCCTTATTGAAGGAGCTGCTCTTTTTGCAATCGTGGTTGCTCTGATTGCCGAGTAAAGAAACGGAGGCACTGCAACGGTTGGTTGCAGCGCCTCTTTTAACAGAACATTAAATTCAAAGATATGGTCTTATTAATGAACAGTCTGGTTTCTCCTGCAATAGGGCTGGTATTCTGGACAACAATCATTTTCCTCCTCTTTTTTTTCATCCTGAAGAAATTTGCCTGGAAACCCATATTAAATGCGGTAAAGGCAAGGGATGAAATGATAAAAGGATCACTTGCCTCTGCAGAAAAGGCACGTAAAGAAATGGCAAAGCTACAGAGTGATAATGAGGCGATCCTTAAGAAAGCAAGGGAAGAGCGCGAAGGGATCCTGAAGGAAGCCAGGGATGTACGCGATAAACTGATTGCGGAAGCCAAGGGAAGAGCCTCCGAGGAAGCGGATAAACTGGTAGAAAAAGCTAGAGCAGGCATTGAAAGAGAAAAGGCAATTGCCCTTGCCGATATACGGGAACAAGTGGCGAACCTTTCGGTCGATATCGCTTCAAAGCTCCTGGGTGAAAGGCTGAAGCAGACCGGGGAGCAGCAGAAGCTGATTGACAACTACCTGAAAGATGTTGATTTCAATAAGAACTAAACAGTTTTCCGATTAATGAACGAAAGCAGAATATCAGTTAGGTACGCGAAAGCCCTTTTCCGGTCGGCACTTGAAAAAAACATCCTCGGCAGGGTGAACCAGGATATGGATCTGGTCCTGAGTGTTTGCATGATCCCGGAACTAAAGGAACTCCTTGGCAATCCGGTTATAAGACCCTCAAAAAAAACAGAGGTTCTTCATGGTGTTCTTGCAAAGGAACTTCATCCTCTTTCCCTTTCGCTCATTGACCTTGTCATTAAAAACGGCAGGGAAAGGTACATTCCTGCAATTGCCAGGGTGTTTGTTCATGATACGAAGGAACATAACGGTATAACAGAATCAGTAATTACAACCGCAGTAAAAATTGATCCGGAAATCAGAAATCAGGTTTCAGCCCTTATTGAGAAAATATTCAAAACCAAAGTTGACCTTAAGGAAAATATCGATGAATTGATAATCGGTGGATTCATCCTGAAAGTTGAAGACAACTATATTGATGCCAGCATCAGGAATAAGCTGAGGAAAATCAGAACTGAACTTACCACCGGATAATATGTACAGAAGGATTTAAACCTAGAAAACAGGATATTATAAGTATTTAAAATATGGCAAATATTAAACCAGCAGAAGTTTCAAAAATTCTCAGACAGCAGCTTGAAGGTATCCAGACCGGTGCAGAACTCGAAGAAGTCGGTACAGTTCTGGAGGTTGGTGATGGAATTGCCCGTATTTACGGACTTTCAAATGCCGAATCAAATGAGCTGATTGAGTTTGAAAATGGGATAGAAGCAATTGTGCTTAATCTTGAAGAAGATAATATCGGAGCAGTGCTGCTTGGCCCGACAGAAGAGATAAACGAAGGAGACATTGTAAAACGAACAGGAAGAATTGCTTCGATAGGTGTGGGTGAAGGATTGCTAGGAAGGATCGTAACGCCTACAGGTCAGCCGCTCGATGGTAAGGGACCCATCGAAGGGGAACTTTTTAATCTGCCTTTTGAAAGAAAAGCCCCGGGTGTAATCTTCCGTCAGCCTGTTAAACAGCCTCTCCAGACGGGTCTGAAAGCTATCGACGCAATGATACCTATCGGAAGAGGTCAGCGCGAATTGATCATCGGCGACAGGCAGACAGGGAAAACAGCTATTGCAGTCGATACAATAATAAACCAGCGCAGCAATTTCGAAAAGGGCAAACCGGTTTACTGCATCTATGTAGGAATAGGCCAAAAAGGCTCAACGGTTGCCAATATCGCTAAAATACTCGAAGAACATGGGGCAATGGAATATACTGTAATTGTCCTGGCAACTGCATCCGACCCTGCCGCTTCACAGTTCTATGCACCTTTCGCCGGAGCAGCCATAGGAGAATTCTTCCGCGATACCGGGCGTGATGCACTTATTATTTATGATGACCTGTCGAAGCAGGCGGTATCATACAGGGAAGTATCGCTTTTGCTGCGGCGTCCCCCTGGCCGTGAAGCATACCCGGGTGATGTGTTCTATCTTCACTCACGGCTTCTGGAAAGAGCCGCCAAAATAATTGAATCCGATGAAGTGGCCAGACAGATGAATGATATTCCTGAAGCGATCCGTCATCTTGTTAAAGGCGGGGGGTCTCTTACCGCGCTTCCGATTATCGAAACTCAGGCAGGCGACGTGGCAGCATATATCCCGACAAACGTTATTTCAATCACCGATGGTCAGATCTTCCTTGAGACAAGTCTCTTTAACTCAGGAGTTCGTCCGGCTATCAACGTTGGTATATCGGTTTCGAGAGTGGGTGGCAATGCCCAGGTAAAGGCGATGAAAAAAATTGCCGGGACCCTGAAAGTAGACCAGGCTCAGTACCGGGAACTTGAGGCCTTTTCCAAATTCGGCTCCGATCTTGACGCTTCAACACTGGCAATCCTGAACAAGGGAGCCAAAAACGTAGAGATTTTGAAACAGAGGCAGTATGCCCCGATGCCGGTCGAAAAGCAGATTGCAATAATATACTGTGGAACAACAGGATTACTTAAAGATGTTCCTGTTTTAAAAGTCAAAGAATTCGAGGTCGAATTCCTCGAATATCTCGATCTGAAACACAGGGATATTCTGGACCAGCTGAGTCAGGGAATCCTCAATAATAATATAACTGATATTCTCGAAAAGACAGCTTCTGAACTTGTGAAAAAATACAAGTCCTGAGCCATCGCGGGAAAACTGAATTAACAGATCTTAAATGCCCAACCTAAAAGCTATAAGGATAAGGATCGCCTCGGTGAAATCGACACGGCAGATAACCTCTGCCATGAAGATGGTTTCTGCCGCGAAGCTGCGGAAAGCCCAGGATAAAATTGTCAGGCTGAGGCCTTATGCAAATAAACTCCATGAGATCCTTGTAAATCTCTCCCAGAGCCTTGCAGATTCTGAAATGGAAAATGTATACGGCAGGAAAACTTCTCCGGAAAAGATCCTGATAGTTGTTGTAACTTCAAACAGGGGTCTTTGCGGTGCATTTAATTCGAATGTTATCAAAGAAGCAAGAAGAATTATCGCCGATAATTACTATGATCAGTATAAAAAAGGCAATGTAAGATTTCTTACAATCGGGAAAAAGGGCTTTGATTATCTCAGGAAACAGAAGTTCAATATTGCAGGAGAGAATAATGACCTTCTTAATGAACTCACATTTGAAAAAACTGCGGAGATTGCCCAAAAGGTCATGAACAGTTTTGTTACGGGTGAATTTGACAGGATAGAGATCATTTATAACCGTTTCAAGAATGCAGCTGTCCAGCAGCTTACGAGGGAGCTGTTTCTTCCTGTTGAGTCAGCCCCGGAAACAGGAAAAGCATCAGTTGCTGCCGACTATATTTATGAACCCGACAAGGAAGCCATAAT
>DOTV01000202.1:60337-68528 GCA_003520925.1 Bacteroidales bacterium
GCCATGCACAAGGCTACGGATAACGCAAATATTATGGTCAACGAGCTGACGCTTCAGTATAACAAGGCTAGACAGGCATCAATTACAAATCAGATCCTTGAAGTTGTCAGCGGGGCAGAAGCTTTGAAAGGATAAGAATTGACATATATTTTTGAAAGGAATATGTATAATCAACCGGCACTAAAGAAAATTATCAACTCGTCATTGGTCAATATTTCGTACAATACTGAATCGGAAAGACTGATCGACCCGGTGAAATACGTCCTTTCCATCGGGGGTAAACGGTTGCGTCCGGTTCTGGCTTTAATGGCCTGCAACCTTTTCAGTGACCAGATCGATGATGCAGTGGTGCCTGTAACCGGACTTGAGATCTTTCATAACTTTACTCTTGTCCATGATGATATTATGGACAAAGCTTCGGTCAGGAGAGGATTTCAGACTGTTCACAGCAAGTGGGGCCTTAACCAGTCGATCCTGTCAGGCGATGTAATGGCATTCATTACAAATGAATGTTTTCTGCAGTCTCCTTCACACCTCCTTCAGAAGATATTCCGTATTTTCAACAAAGCTGCAATTGAAGTATGTGTCGGGCAGCAGATTGATATGGATTTCGAAAAGGCAATCATTGTATCCCAGAATGAATATCTGAGGATGATTGAGCTCAAAACTGCTGTCCTCATCGCAGCTTCTGTAAAAATAGGAGCTCTGTTTGGCGGTGCTGATGATAAAGAAGCAGAAATAATGTATGACTTCGGCAGGAACCTGGGGCTTGCCTTCCAGATACAGGATGATATCCTCGACACTTACGGCGACGTGAAAGTCTTTGGAAAGGTTTCGGGAGGAGATATTGCAGCCGGAAAGAAGACATTTCTGTATGTTAAAGCTATGGAAATAGCAGCTTCGGACCTGAGAAAAAGGCTTCAGGAATTATATTCATCTGAAACATCTGATACTGAAGCCAAGATTAAAAATGTGACAGAGATTTATGATCATCTGAATATTAAGTTTATTTCCGAAAACCTTGCCACTGAATATCTCAAGACTGCATTGAGTTTTCTTGAGAAGGCAGGTGTACCACAGGAAAGAAAGGAAGAGCTGATACAGATGACAGGTTCGCTTTCAGGGCGCGACCGTTAGTTTATTGACCAGTGAAGGGACATTTTATAAACATCTATAATAATTCGGATTTATGGCAAAGAATATTGGAAAAATAAGCCAGATCATCGGACCGGTGGTTGACGTAATATTTGACAGGCAGGGATTTGAAATGCCTGATATCTATGATGCTCTGGAGATTACAAGGAATGATGGATCGGTACTTGTCGTGGAGTGCCAGCAGCACATCGGTGAAAATACTGTCAGGACGGTAGCCATGGATTCAACCGACGGACTGCGAAGAGGGATGGAAGTAGTTGCTACAGAAGCACCTATTACAATGCCAATCGGGGAACAGATTAAAGGACGTCTTATGAACGTGACCGGTATGGCAATTGATGGCATTGGAACCCTGGATAAGAAAGGAGGATACCCTATTCACCGGAAACCCCCCAGATACGAGGATCTCTCGACCGAAAAAGAGGTTCTTTATACTGGTATCAAAGTAATCGACCTTATTGAACCCTATTCCAAAGGAGGAAAAATTGGCCTGTTCGGCGGAGCAGGCGTCGGAAAAACAGTTGTTATCCTTGAGCTTATAAACAATATTGCAAAAGCATATTCAGGACTCTCTGTTTTTGCAGGTGTCGGCGAGAGAACAAGGGAAGGCAATGACCTTCTTCGTGAGATGCTCGAAGCAGGAGTTATAAACTACGGACCGGATTTTCTTGAAAACATGACCTCAGGAGGCTGGGACCTTTCAAAGGTCGATATGGCTTCTTTGAAGGAATCAAAGCTTGCACTTGTGTTCGGCCAGATGAATGAACCTCCCGGAGCAAGAGCCCGGGTTGCACTTTCAGGTCTTTCGGTTGCCGAACATTTCAGAGATGGCGACGGGAAAAGTGGAGGAAGGGATATCCTTTTCTTTATGGATAACGTCTTCCGTTTTACACAGGCAGGTTCCGAGGTATCCGCACTTCTTGGCCGTATGCCTTCAGCAGTCGGATATCAGCCTACACTTTCAACCGAGATGGGTATAATGCAGGAACGAATTACATCAACACGCCATGGATCAATAACATCCGTTCAGGCTGTATATGTTCCGGCTGATGACCTTACTGATCCTGCACCTGCAACTACCTTTGCGCACCTCGATGCAACAACCGTTCTTAGCCGCAAGATCTCTGAGCTTGGTATTTATCCTGCTGTCGATCCCCTCGACTCGACATCAAGGATTCTGTCAGCCGATATCGTCGGGGAGGCACATTACAACTGTGCACAGAGGGTGAAGGAAGTGCTTCAGCGATATAATGAGCTTCAGGATATAATCGCAATCCTTGGTATGGATGAGCTTTCGGAAGAAGACAAGCTGGTAGTACACCGGGCCAGAAGAGTGCAGAGATTCCTCTCTCAGCCATTCCATGTAGCCGAACAGTTCACAGGTATCAAGGGAGCCCTTGTTTCGATAGAAGATACAATAAAGGGATTCAATATGATACTCGATGGCAAGGTTGATCAGTATCCCGAATCGGCATTTATGCTTGTCGGGACTATCGAAGACGCAATTGAAAAGGGGGAAAAGATTCTCGCCCAGTCAAAATAATTTTGTTACAGGTTGCGGGTTACAAATTGCAGGTTAATAACATGCAACATGCAACAAGCAACACTCAACTTCAGTTAACTTTTTGGAATGAAAATCGAAATAATAACCCCCGACAAAAAGATTTATGAGGGGGAAATCAAATCAGTAAGGGTTCCCGGCAAAAAGGGCTCATTTCAGGTACTGAAGGACCACGCACCCATAATTTCAACTCTCGAAAACGGGCCAGTTATTATTATTGATCAGGCTAACATCGAAACTGTCTTTGAGATCAACGGCGGTGTGATTGAAGTCAAGGCTAACAAGGTAATTCTTCTCGCCGAATCGGTGAGATAAGGTCAATAGCCGATGACTAACGAGGAATTCCGGAAACATGCGCATGAACTGGTCGAATGGATGGCCGGTTACATGGATAATGTAGAAAAATACCCTGTAAAATCACAAGTAAAGCCGGGAGAAATATTTAACCAGCTGCCCGATAATCCTCCGGCAAAGCCGGAATCTTTCGATCTGTTCATGGAAGATCTCGGTAAAATAATAATGCCTGGCATTTCACACTGGCAGAGCCCGAATTTCTTCGCATATTTCCCTGCGAATACCAGCCCTCCATCCATTCTGGCTGAAATGATTATTTCAACCCTGAGTGCCCAGTGCATGATATGGGAAACATCTCCTGCGGCTGCTGAACTGGAGGAGAAAATGATGATCTGGCTCAGGGATCTGATAAAGCTTCCAAAGAATTTCGAGGGTGTTATCCAGGATACAGCCTCCACTTCAACTCTGGCAGCTATCCTTACGGCACGGGAAAAATCGACCGATTTCAGGATTAATGATGAAGGCGGGGTCAATTCAGTCACTTTAAGGGTCTATTGCTCCGAACAGGCTCATTCATCGGCGGAGAAAGCTGTAAAAATCAGCGGTATCGGAAAGAAAAACCTTGTAAAGATACCGGTGAGAAAAGACTTTACAATGGATATCCAGAAGCTGAGGGAAGCTATTGAAAGCGACAAAAAGGCCGGATTCAGACCCTCTTGCGTTATAGCTACACTGGGGACAACAGGCACCACTGCTGTTGACCCTCTGAAGGCAATAGGAAAGATCTGTGCAGAAAACGGAATATGGCTCCATGTCGATGCCGCAATGGCCGGGACGGCACTTATCCTGCCTGAATACCAGTGGATGCTCGACGGAAGGGAATATATCGATTCATTTGTATTCAATCCGCACAAATGGATGTTTACAAATTTTGACTGCTCAGCTTACTTCGTAAAACATCCCGGATATCTGATAAAGACATTTGAAATACTGCCGGAATATCTTAAAACCAGAACAAGGGGAAAGGTAAACGATTACCGCGACTGGGGGGTACCTCTCGGCAGAAGATTCAGAGCTCTGAAACTCTGGAGCGTAATCCGCATGTACGGCGTTGAAGGGCTTCAGGATAAAATCCGCAGTCATATAAGGATTGCAAGACGCCTTGCTGAAATGGTTGCAAAAGAACAGGATTTTCAGATTCTAGCTCCGGTCACAATCAATGTGGTTTGTTTCAGGTACAAACCCGGGGGTGTTAAGGAGGAGGAACTCAATAAATTCAATGAAACGCTTAACCACAAGCTTAACGATTCAGGAAAGGTCTACCTTTCGCATACCGTTATAAACGGCATCTATACCCTGCGAATGGTCACCGGACAGACTAACGTAACACTGGAACATGTTGAAAAGGCATGGGATCTGATTAAGAATACAGCAAGAGCCCTTTAAATGTCGCTCCTGTTACCGAACCTGTTTCTGCCGATATTCATCCCGAAAACATCAATGTTAAAAAGCAGCTTTAAATAGGGATAGCCGCCAGGCGAGCGCCATGAGGCCTCGATACCCGACGAAATCATAAAGGGCATCCTGAAAACATAATAATCTGCCATCAGTTGAACCCCAAACGAATTAAAGGTTTCGGCATAGTCGTGTTTCGACAGTGTGACTTCCCTTATTCCCTGGGAATTTATGCCTGAAATAAAAATATAGTTGTCTTTTGCCCGGGTAACATCATAGAAGAAATTAGTCCGGAACCTTGTAATATATATCAAACCCGCCATGTTGAAATCGGGATAAGCCAGGGGCATGAAATAATCTATCGAGCCGGTCCTCAGATCCTGTGAAATTATATTTTCGTAATAAGTTTCATCATACGGTGTCCTTACACCAATGTAACCTCTTGCAAAGGAGGCCCTGTTACCTAAAACGAATTTTTCAGGATTCTGCTTTTCAGCCTCCAGCTTCAGTTTGAAACCATGGTTCTTCATTAAGCCGGGGAAATAAAATGTGCTTTTTGCTGTAAGGAGGTCTCCGTATATTTCAGAGTCAAAGGGATAATCGGAATAGCTTACATCAAGTATCTGAGCCCATTTGGGATGGATATCCCGTACTGCCGACCGTTGATAATTTGAAAAATAGACCCTGCCTGTCAGCTGGTTTTGCAGGTTATCATAAACTCCCCTGTTCTTTAAATAGATATAATCGTTTCTGACAGTTGAAGATGCCGACAAATAAAGGTATTTATTGAAACGGCTGCCCTGAAATGAAAGTGGCAGCGACAGAGTGTTTGTCCATTCATATCCATCATGAATATCTGCAGGGTCAGGTACCTCTTCCCTGAATTTCTCAACATAGATTGAGTTGCCGTAATCTATCCGGGATTCAAAAACTGGGTACCAGCCAAGCCATTTAATGCCGGCATGGAATTTATGCCTCTGATCTGAGTATTCATACCCGAATGAAGAAATCAGGGTACTCAGATTGTTTTGTGACATTAATGTAAATCCGGGTCTTATTGATGTCGGATCATCCTGAATCTTCTCAATGTCAGCATAGAAGGGCATCCAGCTGTGAAACCTGAACAGATTCCGCCATTTTGCATAGGGGACAGGGGAATAAATATAGTCACTTACCGATTTTGAACCGGATATTACCGGTTTGAACCTGTTGATCAGGTAAGATGATCTATTGTTTTTGATCCCTGAATTTACTTTAGCGGTTGGCAGTGTTGTATAACTGATATTGTTTCCCGAAGAAGAGTAATCCGAAAACAGCAACATGTAGCCTGAAAGATTCAGGTCGCTTATCCCGAACTTCGATTGCGTAAGGGGCACAACTGATTTGTCGGGTTTGCTGAGATAAATATTATCTGTTCCGGAACGTGAACTTACAAAAAACAATGAGTCGTTTCTCAGAAAAGTAGACTGAATATCGTCATACCCGGCCTCAATAAGGGTTTGCCATGTTTTGTCAGTCATGCTGAATTTAAGGATCCCCTCTCCCTGTTCTGTTAAATAGATAACAGTAAGTGTTTTACCCGAGGCATCCCACTGAGGTCTTTGTAATGATGCATTTCCGGGAGCCTGAACCACATGAAGCTTATATCCGTTCCAGGCATCCAGAATCTGAAGGTTGTTCCTGTTATCAATAGTGTTTTCGACAGCAGCAATATAGTTACCGTCGGGTGAAACAGATGCTGACATATACCTTGTTTTGCCTGTTAGCTGATGAGTGGTCCTTGCCCTGAGGTCCAAGACTTTTATTACCGACCAGTTCCTGTTTTCCCATCTCGGATCAGAATGCTTTTCTACCCACACCAGCTTCCCTCTTCCGTACGATATATACCATGGATATCCATAGCCCGGGATGTGGATCTTTTCTTCCGATTTTTCCGATGGTCTTATAAGAACAAATGATGGAATGTCGCCGAGCGATGTCTTTACTGCAATTATGCTGTCATTACCAGCAATAACCGGGGAGTAATAGTTGATATATTTTTTACCTTTTGGCGGATTCAGTGTTTCATATAATTCACTTCCCGATCCAACATCGTCAGCCTTCCAGAGTGTTTTCAGCGTGTCGAAAGTTTCTCTGAAAAGTCTTTTTTTTGTAAGGGTTTCGGATTTCCTGAGGCTCAGGTTGACAGGATTTAAAAGAAAGGGTGCTCCGGCGGTAAGTTTAAGCGCTTTTTTCCACATATCACCATTATACCTGGTGTAAGACCATGCTGCAATCTGATATCCATACTCGTAATGGTCCGGAACAAAATCCCTGAATGAACCATTGACTGTCTTATCATACTTGTAAACGCTTCCTTTTTCAATCATCAAAGCCTTAAGCTGTTTTTGAAAGGAGGGAGTTCTTCCCCGCCCTGATGGCGTAAGGGCCGATTCGGAAAAAACAGCATCGCCTTCCAGGAACCACATAGGCAGGAGGGATGAAACGATGCCGGTAAACTGCTGACCTGCAATATACGACATTGCTTTTGTAAATCCCCTGTTCAGCGATTCCATCTGAACCACGTGGGTAAGCTCATGTATGGCAAGCTGGGTATTCGGATCAAGAGGAATTGAATTCTGTTCAGGAGTAGGATAAATTTCCATTCTGCTTGGAGCCCATGCTACATAACCGTTGGATCCTGTTGTATAGTTATGAATGATTACAGGTATCCTGAATTTCTTTTCAGGGTATAGGGAAACCAGCTTTGAATAAGCATTATCAAGTGATCTCGCAAAATCAATTCCTGCATCCCCGTAACTTTTCGGATAAATGACTGTAAACCTGTCTGTCTTTATTTGCAGCCATTTTAGTGATGCAGGATCCTGTCCGGTATTATAGTACTGGGCGGAAATGAAACCGGACAGAAAAATGAAGCAAAGGCAGAACAGAGTTCGAAGAAATTTCATCCAGAATAGTTTACTCAAAAATAGTAAATTTAGTGAGTGTCCTGACCATGAGCCATAGTCTGGAAAATTTACTAATTTCACCGTTCAATTAACTGAGTGGATTACAGGATAAAACAAACCGGGAAAAGATGAAAAGATACAAACAGATAAACAATATAACCGGCTGGGTGGTCTTTGCAGTTGCTGCGGTCACCTATCTTTTAACAATTGAACCTACGGCAAGTCTCTGGGACTGCGGTGAATATATTGCCTCCTCATTCAAGCTTGAAGTCGGGCATCCTCCCGGAAACCCTGTGTTTATGGTATTTGCAAGGTTTTTCACTCTTTTTGCAGGAGGCAATACTTCATTGGTCGCTGCAATGGTCAATGCAATGTCGGCTCTGGCAAGTGCTTTCACTATCCTCTTTCTCTTCTGGACAATCACTCATCTGGCCCGAAGGATCTTTTTACGCAATGATGATGACTTTACAATTTCAAAGATTATTGCCGTCATTTCATCCGGTGCCGTCGGAGCTCTTGCCTTCACATTCTCCGATTCATTCTGGTTTTCAGCCGTTGAGGGAGAAGTGTATGCATCCTCATCTTTCTTTACAGCAATAGTTTTCTGGGCAATACTTATGTGGGAAGATGTGGCGGACGAAGAATATGCAAACAGATGGATAATCCTTATTGCGTTCCTTATGGGACTTTCAATTGGGGTTCATCTCCTGAATCTTCTTACTCTTCCGGCGATAGTACTTGTATATTACTTCAGGAAATATGAGTTCTCCTGGAAAGG
>DOTV01000202.1:68884-69235 GCA_003520925.1 Bacteroidales bacterium
GATATGTTTTTTGTGAACAGCCTGAAGCTACCACCCAACAGCGGGATGATATTCCATTTTATTCTTCTTGCGCTGTTTTTCATTCTTGCAGTAAGGTCGACATTAACATCCGACGAAAAAGTAAAGAATTCTGCCTATGCAATCGGGGCAATGCTGCTATCAGGTGTCTGGATTATTTCAGGATCAATGATCCTTGATATTTTAGTGCTTGCAGGCATTTCCGCATATATCTGGTACCTCGCCGGAAAAGACAGGGTTGTCCTTAATTCGATTCTTACGTTTGTAATGGTGATCCTGATAGGTTATTCATCCAATGCAATTATAGTGATCAGGGCTTCAGCCAACCCTCCG
>DOTV01000202.1:69548-70623 GCA_003520925.1 Bacteroidales bacterium
GGGAGCAGTATGGTCAGCGTCCGCTTTTCAGGGGCCCTTATTATAATGCACCGGTAACCGATTATAAAGAGGGCAAGCCCAAATATGTCCTTGAAAACGGCAGATATGTTGTCAGCGCCCATGATCTTGAGAGAGTATACGATGAACGCTTCATTACCCTTTTCCCGAGGATGTGGAGCGAGCAGAGTGACCATGAATCTGTTTATAGGGAGTGGGGTAAAGTCAAAGGAACTCCGGTCTCGGTTACAAATCAGTCGGGAGAAAAAGAAATCCTGCGTAAACCTAAGTTCAGCGAGAATCTGAGGTTTATGTTCACATACCAGTTCGGATATATGTATGCCAGGTATTTCATGTGGAATTTTGCAGGCAAGCAGAATGATACCCAGGGAACCGGCGGAGCTGTAAACGGTAACTGGATAACAGGAATAAATTTTCTTGATGAGCCAAGGGTAGGAACTTCCGACCTGCCTGCTGGCATGAAGAACGACACTTCAAGAAACGTCTATTTCCTTCTTCCTTTTCTGCTTGGGATAATCGGATTATTTTACCAGCTTAACCGCGATTATAAGAACTGGTGGGGGATCATGCTGCTCTTCCTCCTGACAGGAGTTGCAATAGTTTTCTACCTCAACCAGTATCCAAATCAGCCCAGGGAAAGAGATTATGCCTATGCCGGTTCGTTTTACTTTTTTGCAGTTTGGATCGGACTTGGAGTACTGGCTCTTTTTGAAGCACTGTCAAAAATTACAGGTGAAAAGATCGCTGCCCCTCTTTCGGGCGTTGTATGTCTTTTTTCGGTTCCTGTGCTGATGGGGTTCCAGAACTGGGATGATCATGACAGGTCGGGCCGTTACCTTGCCCGTGATGTTGCTTTTAATTACCTGAATTCATGTGCACCAAATGCAATACTATTCACAAACGGTGATAATGATACTTTCCCCTTGTGGTATGCACAGGAGGTTGAGGGGATGAGAACCGATGTCAGGGTATGCAATCTGATGCTTCTGAATACCGACTGGTATATAAACCAGATGAAAAGGAAGACCTATGAATCAGGTCCTCTGCCTGTAACTCT
>DOTV01000202.1:70942-73123 GCA_003520925.1 Bacteroidales bacterium
ACAAAAGACCCGGTCAGCATATCAACAGTCATCGACTGGGTCAACAGCGACAACAAGGCCACAAAGGTCCAGGTATCAGCTAACGAAATACTTGATGTAATACCGTCTCGCACAATCAGAATACCTGTTGATTCAGCGAAGGTAATAGCATCCGGGACCGTCAGGCCGGAGGATGCCGGGAAGATTGTCCCGTATATCGACATCAAGCTGAAGGGGAATTCAATACTTAAGAGTCAGCTTATTGTTCTCGATATTCTTGCCCATAATAACTGGGAGCGGCCAATATACTATGTTACCGGGTACCACGATGACGCTCTTGGCCTTGAGGAGTATTTTCAGATGGAAGGACTTGCTTACAGGCTTGTTCCGATTAAATCAGAAAACAAGGGATGGCTTGAATATGGCAGGATCGATTCGGAAATACTGCATGACAATGTAGCAAATAAGTTTGTCTGGGGTGGAGCAAATAATCCAAAAGTAAATCTGGATTATCATCATATCAGAACGCTGATAGTAATAAAAGCAAGACTTGTGTATTCTCGACTTGCAAAAGCCCTGGCTGCTGAGGGAAAGAATGAAAAAGCGGTTGCGGTCCTTAACAGTTGTCTCTCACTGCTTCCTCCCGACAGGTTTCCATACGATCCATACTACACCGACCTTATCGATGCATTTTTTGCTGCCGGAGAGGCTGACAAAGCTGTTGAAATGACAAAGAGCCTGAGCGGGTATTATTTTGAAAGGCTGAATTATTACCTGAAGCAGAATCCCTATGTTTTAAACTCCGCTGAATATGAGATACAATCAGCTATTCAATATACCTCAAAAGCAGCCGGATATTGCGAATCGCATGGTAAAAAAGAGATAGCCGACGAAATTACCAAAAAGCTGGAAGCATACTATACCGAATACGTCGGCAAGCAGCAGATTAAGACGCAATAAATGATCAGGAACGGTAAGTAATGGAATTGTGTACTTCCTGCTTGAAATATTTTTCGAGCAGGGAATACACATTTTCAGGATAAACCGGCTTAAGGATATATTCGTTGCACCCGGCAATAAAAGCATCAGATTTTGACTGTTCCGAAGAGTAGGCTGTAATCATTATTACGGGAACATTTTTCCTTGTTTTTCTGAACAACCTTGTGCAATCGATTCCGTTAATAAGAGGGATAAGAAAATCCATTATTACAAGATCTACTTTTGCTTCTTTGTTGTTCAGGAATTCGACAAAATCCCTGCCGGTACGAAATTTGATCACTTCTGCCCCTGAACTTTGAAGAAGAGTTTCATAATACCTGATGGATGGAACATCGTCTTCGACAATGACAATAGTCTTATCGGTTAATTCTAAACCACTGAAATTCAGAGACATTATAAAATTGAATTTGACTTGTATAAATTTACGACAAGATATAAATGTCCACCTGTAAATAGAATACAATTATTAACAACTTATGAACAAAATTAATGCCGGAAACTGAATATTCAAAGGGTTTCGTCAAATAAAAAACGATGTTTATAAAAGAAAAATGGTATAGGGTGTGAGTTATGGGGTACAGGGAAATCCGGGATCGGATTACCTGCACTCCCACGATATTCTGGTATTGTTTACGAATATATCCCCCTTGGCTTCGATTGCTATAAGTGCAGCATCGCAATACTCTGTTTCAGCCCCTTCCGATATGACTCCGCCGCCGACCTCATAGGTCACCTGCCTGCAGACCTTGCAGGTTCCGAGCGGCTCACATGCATTGAATGACAATACGATAAGGAGAAATGATATTATAAATACAATTTTACGTTTCATCAGGAAAAATTTTGTCAAAATTAAGATTTGTTCTGTTTCTTTCGGGTTTTTGTTTAAAAACGTGTTTTTATTGAAATTATTAGGTATTTTGATGCAACAATTTTCTAAACTGCAAGTCATTAAGCAGGAATGAAAATAAAAACTAAAGAATAAAAACTTAAAGTCATGGAAGATACAAATAAAATGAGGAAGCATGTGACCGTGGTGGGAGCCATACATATCGGCTTCGGATTCATTGGTCTGATCTTGGCGATGGGTGCTTTTTTTGCGCTGAATTTCGCAAAGGGGGTTGTCGGAAATGATGAGATCCCTTCAATGGTGCTGGGATTCCTTTCGGTCAGCGTTCCCTTGCTCATAGGATTTTTATCAACTCT
>DOTV01000216.1 GCA_003520925.1 Bacteroidales bacterium
ACAGCGTTCCGTCGTATTGAGTAGTCATTGGTAAGCTCAGTTGCAGAAAGATCTTTAGGAATGTTGACAACCAGATCCACCTCCCTTGTCCTGATAAGCTCTAGCGTATTTGGTGATTTATTCTCATCCGGCCAATATGCAATTTCAGATTCAACACCTGCATTATACAGGAATTCCTGTGTGCCCCTTGTGGCGTAGAGTTTGTGTCCCTTTTCACGCAGGGCTCTTGCGCTGTTCAGCAATTCCACCTTTGACCTGGCAGGTCCGGTTGAAAGAAGAATGCTCTTTTTCGGAACCCTGTACCCGACGGAGAACATAGCTTTCAGAATTGCCTCATAAAAACCTTCACCAATGCATCCTACCTCACCGGTTGAGGACATGTCGACTCCAAGAACCGGATCCGCTTTAGCCAGCCTTGAAAAGCTGAACTGAGGTGCCTTTACTCCCACATAATCGAGTTCAAAAACCGATTTGTGAGGTTTCTCAATCTGAATGCCGAGCATCACTTTTGTGGCAAGCTCAATCAGATTGGTTTTCAGAACTTTCGATACAAATGGCATGCTGCGGCTTGCCCTCAGATTACACTCAATAACTTTAATATCGTTGTCCTTGGCAAGGAACTGAATATTGAACGGACCGGTTATATTAAGCTCTTTCGAAATCTGCCTGGTTATGCGCTTTATCCTCCTGGCTGTTTCAAAGTAAATCTTCTGGGCAGGGAAAACCATCGTGGCATCACCTGAATGGACACCTGCAAACTCAACATGTTCACTTATTGCATAAGCTATTATTTCACCCTCCCTGGCAACTGCATCCATTTCGATTTCCTTTGCATTTTCGATAAATTCGGAAACTACAACAGGATATTGTTTTGAAACCCTGGTAGCGAGATCCAGGAAATGGGAAAGCTCATTCCTGTTCGATACAACATTCATTGCCGCGCCCGAAAGCACATAGGATGGCCTTATAAGAACGGGGAAACCTATCCTGTCAACAAATTCAAAAATATCCTCTGTCGATGAAAGCTCTTTCCATTTTGGCTGATCGATTTTAAGCAGATCGCACATATGCGAAAATTTGTGCCGGTTTTCAGCTCTGTCGATAGAGAGGGGTGAAGTTCCGAGGATCGGAACATTGCTGTCACAAAGCCTCATGGCAAGATTGTTTGGGATCTGACCTCCTACCGATACTATCACTCCGCCGGGTGATTCAAGGTCAATAATGTCGAGTACCCTTTCAAATGTCAGCTCATCAAAATAGAGCCTGTCACAGATATCATAATCGGTGCTGACTGTTTCAGGATTGTAATTGATCATTACCGACCTTAAACCTTCCTTTTTAATGGTAGTGACAGCATTTACCGAGCACCAGTCGAATTCTACACTTGAGCCTATCCTGTAAGCTCCTGATCCAAGAACAATTATTGATTTTTTGTCGACAGCAAAAGTTATGTCATGCTCTGTTCCGCTGTAGGTAAGATACAGGTAATTTGTTACCGCGGGATATTCGGCTGCAAGAGTGTCGATCTGTTTAACATACGGCACAATGCCGATGCTTTTCCTGTATTCTCTTACTTTCAAAAGGTCGTGGTGAATTTTTGAAGAGCGTGATTTAAAAACATGACGTGCTATCTGGAAGTCGCTGAATCCGTAAATTTTAGACTGGGAAAGCAGCTCTTCAGGCAACGATTCGATTGTATCGAACTTGCAGAGTTCGTTTTTGATGGAGGTGATGTTTTTAAGCTTATACAGGAACCATTTGTCAATTTTTGTGAGTTCATATATCCTGTCGACTGTAATACCTTTTTCAAGTGCTTCTGCAATTACAAATATCCTCATGTCGGTAGGTTCGGCAAGCTCCTTTTCGATATCTCCGAAATCGAGCTTGAGGTTGCCCGTAAATCCATGCATTCCCTGACCGATCATACGGAGAGCTTTCTGGATCACCTCCTCAAATGATCTTCCGATTGCCATCACTTCTCCGACACTTTTCATACTGCTTCCGATGAGGTGAGAGACTCCCTTGAATTTATTCAGATCCCACCTCGGGATCTTGCATACAATATAATCGAGGGCAGGTTCAAAGCATGCTGTTGTGTTCTTTGTAACCGAATTGGTAAGCTCATGCAGACCATATCCTATTCCAAGCTTGGCAGCGATGAAGGCAAGAGGATATCCGGTCGCCTTTGATGCCAGGGCACTTGAACGCGATAGGCGTGCGTTGACCTCTATAACCCTGTAATCCTCAGATGAAGGCGAAAGGGCATACTGGACATTGCATTCACCGACAATTCCTATGTGTCTGATTATTCTTATTGAGAGTTCTCTTAACTTATGATACTCGCTGTTTGTGAGTGTCTGCGAAGGAGCAACCACGATGCTTTCACCCGTATGAATTCCAAGCGGATCGAAGTTTTCCATATTGCATACGGTAATGCAATTATCATATTTATCCCTTACGACTTCATATTCAACCTCCTTCCAGCCTTTGAGCGATTCCTCGATAAGAATCTGGTTGGTGTACGAAAATGCTTTTGAGGCGAGAGTACGGAGTTCTTCATTGTCGGAAGCAAAACCGCTTCCCTGGCCGCCAAGGGTAAAAGCAGCCCTGATGATTACAGGATATCCGAGCCTGCCGGCAGCCTCAACAGCATCTTCAATTCCCTGAACCGCTACAGACCTTGGAGTCTTAATATTGATCTCGTCAAGCTTTTTTACGAAAAGCTCCCGGTCCTCGGTTTCAATTATTGCCTTAACAGGTGTTCCTAATACCTTTACATTGTATTTTTCGAAAACGCCATTTCTGTACAATTCTGTTCCGCAGTTCAGTGCCGTTTGTCCGCCGAAAGAAAGAAGAATGCCGTCGGGTGATTCCTTTGCAATAACTTTCTCAACAAAATAGGGGGTGACGGGAAGAAAATAGATCTTATCTGCAAGCTCCTCTGATGTCTGTACTGTTGCAATGTTTGGATTGATGAGAACTGTTTTTATCCCTTCCTCCCTTAATGCCTTTAGAGCCTGCGAACCCGAATAGTCAAATTCACCTGCCTCTCCGATCTTAAGAGCTCCCGAACCAAGGATTATTACTTTCCTTATCTCATCTTTCATTGGCCTGATTTAGTTTCCAAAAATATAACATTTTTTTAATTTTAAGTACCAGTTATAAAAAATGTATATATTTGCAAAATAAATGAATATATATGCAAAAAACAAAAAGACTTCTTGCTATTGAAAAAATTGTTGAGGCAGAAAAGATCTCATCGCAGGAAGCCTTGCTTAAAAAATTGAAAGGGAAAGGGATAAAATGCACTCAGGCCACTTTATCCCGCAATTTAAGGCAGCTTGGGATAAGCCGGGTCCCCGACGGATCAGGAAACTACAGATATGCTTTTGCAGGCAAAAAAGTAGTTGCCTCCGAAATCCGACCTGTAATGAATATTGTATCAGTTATTCGTGAAATAGTTGAAGCAAAGGGTCTTATGGTAATTAAAACCATACCGGGAAATGCAAATGCCACCGCATATTTTATTGATACTGCCGGTCGTTACGAAATAGCGGGCACTATCGCTGGCGACGATACAATTCTTATAATACCACGTAACGGAATAACCCTTGCCCAGGTGCATTCATGCCTGGAAATTATATTACCGGGGCTTCATTCGCTTATAAAAGGTGAAGACACGGACAAAGCTAAAAAAGGAAGAAATTCACTTAACAAATCAATAATAAAACAAAAATGAAAGAAAAAATTGTTCTCGCATACAGCGGCGGTCTGGATACGTCTGTTATACTTAAATGGCTGATAGAAAAGAATTATGAAGTAATTGCATTTGTTGCAGATGTCGGACAGGCAGATGATTTCGAGGAATGCAGGAAAAAAGCTCTGCTGCTGGGTGCCTCGAAGGTAATTATTGCAGATCTTAAAAGGGAGTTTATAGATAATTATGTTCTCAAAGCTATTATGGGCAATGCAGTTTATGAAGGCAGATATCTTCTCGGAACAGCACTGGCAAGGCCTCTGATTGCGAAAAAACAGATAGAAGCTGCCGTGAATGAAGAAGCAAACACTGTAGCTCATGGTGCTACTGGAAAAGGAAACGACCAGGTAAGATTTGAGCTTTGCTATTACGCCCTTAAACCCGATATTAAGGTTATTTCGCCATGGAAAGACAGGGAGTTCCTTGAAATGTTCAAGGGCAGGACAGATCTTCTTAAATATGCAGCTGAAAAGAAGATACCGGTAAAAGCCAGCATCGACAAACCTTACAGCGAAGATGATAATCTGATGCATATCAGTCATGAAGCCGGCATCCTTGAGGATCCTATGTACACAGCCCAGAAAGCAATTCTCGAAAAAATGGTGCTGCCACAGGATGCCCCCGACAAAGAGACCAGGATAGCTATTCATTTTAAGAACGGAATCCCGGTAAAGCTTATTAATAAGGAGGACGGGACAGTAAAAGAGGATTCATACGAAATGTACACATATCTGAATGAGATAGCAGGGATGAACGGAATAGGGCTTCTGGATATGGTGGAGAACAGATTCGTTGGAATTAAATCGAGGGGGGTCTATGAAACTCCCGCGGCAACTGTGCTGCACATTGCACACATGGACCTTGAAGGTATCGCAATGGACAGGGAAGTTATGCGGCTCAGGAACATGCTTACTCCAAAATTCTCCGAATTGATTTATTATGGTTTCTGGTTTAGCCCGGAAATGGATTTTCTTATGGCAGCCATTGAAAAGAGTCAGGAGCTTATTGACGGAAGCGTCCATCTTTGTCTCTATAAGGGGAATGTCCTTATTGAAGGACGCGAATCTCCATCTTCACTTTACAACAAGGAACTTTCAAGCATGGATATCGAAGGAGGGTTCGACCAGACCGACAGCAAGGGATTTATACGTATCAATGCAATAAGGCTAATGGCTCACAGAGCAATTGTCGAAGCAAGCAGCAGGAAACACTAAGGGAGAAACCGTATCTTTCATTTAATTCAGACAAAAATAAACCTTTTATAGAAATGAAACTCTGGGAAAAAACCGCGGTTCCTGATCCTGCTGTCATTGAGTTCACTTCCGGCAGGGACAGGACTACTGACCTTTATCTTGCTGAATGGGACATTGCCGGTTCAATGGCCCATACAATAATGCTTAATAAAACAGGCCTTATAAATGTTGCGGAAAAGAGAGAACTGATTAAAGCACTTGGTACTCTTTTTGAAAGAGCCGTCAAAGGTGAACTGGTAATTGAGGAAGGAATTGAGGACATTCATTCACAGGTTGAAAAAGAACTTACATCAATACTTGGCGACTCAGGTAAAAAGATTCATACGGGAAGATCCAGAAACGACCAGATCCTTCTTGACCTTAGGCTATACATAAGAAAAGAGACAGATGAACTTGCCAGCAATATACGCCGGCTTTTTTACAGGTTTCAGTCACTCAGTGAGCAGCATAAAGAGCTCCTGATCCCTGGGTATACTCATATGCAGCCTGCAATGGTATCCTCGTTCGGTCTGTGGTTTGGTTCGTTCGCCGAATGTCTCGCTGACGATGTTGAGTTGCTTAAAGGAGCAAGAGTCATTATTGACCGTAACCCGCTTGGCACCGGAGCAGGATACGGGTCTTCCCTTCCCCTTGACAGGAAGCTTACAACAGACCTTCTTGAGTTTGGTGACTTACTTTATAATTCAGCGTATGCAAGCCTAAGCCGGGGGAAGGCTGAACTTGCAGTTGCCTCAGCACTTGCTTCTGTGGCTCAGACACTTTCGCGATTTTCGACTGATGTTTGCCTTTTCATGACATCGGAATTCCGTTTTATCGATTTTCCCGACGAATTTGTAACCGGATCGAGTATCATGCCGCAAAAGAGAAACCCGGATGTATTTGAACTGGTGAGGGGCAGGACCAACCTGATCCAGACTTTACCGGGTCAGATCACAAATCTTATATCGGGACTTCCATCGGGTTATAACCGCGAGCTTCAGTTGTTAAAGCAGTTGATATTCAATGCTTTCATAGATATAAAAGAATGTATTGACATTACAATCATAATGCTGGATCAAATAAAGTTAAATGAAAACATTACAGGAAATCCAATCTATAACACAATATACAGCACAGAGGAGGTAAACCGGCTTGTAAAACAGGGCGTCCCTTTCAGGGATGCATATAAGAGGGTATCCGCGATGCTTGGGAAGGGGAAATTCACAAAGACATCAATTAATGAATACTCACATGAGGGAAGTTTAGGAAACCTTTGTAACCGTGAGATTGCTGCAATTTTTGAAGAAAGGATGAAATGCTTCAGCAGCAAATCATCTGCAGAACTGGTTGGGAAAATGTTAAAAGGGGTTTAGGGGCGGTTTTTTTGAATATTTTCTATGAATTCGTCAAACAGGTAATCCGTATCCGTTGGTCCGCCTGAAGCTTCGGGATGGAACTGGGTGGAAAAGAAAGGCTTGTATTTATGCTTCATCCCTTCGTTTGTTTTGTCATTTATGTTTATGAACAACGGCTCCCACTCGCTGCCAAGAGTTTCATTGTCAACGGCAAATCCATGATTCTGTGAAGTAATATAGGCTTTATCTGTCCCCATCTGAATCACAGGCTGATTGTGACTTCTGTGACCATATTTAAGTTTATAAGTATTGGCACCTGAAGCCAGTGCCATCAGCTGATTCCCCAGGCATATACCGAAAATAGGTTTACTACCGGAAAAGGATCTCCGGATGTTCTCTATCGTTTTACCGCACATCTTTGGATCGCCCGGGCCGTTTGTCAGGAAGAGTCCGTCGTACTCATCTTTATGGTAATCGTAATCCCACGGTACTCTGATTATTGTTGTATCTCTTTTAAGTAAATTTCTGATTATGTTATATTTAACACCGCAATCGACAAGCATTATCCTGTATTTACCCGATCCGTATCTTTTTATTTCATGGGTGCTTACTTCTGCAACAAGGTTATCCAGATTCGGATCATAAAAATCTGTTTCCCTTCCTTCAGGCTCAACCTTTCCCAGCATTGCTCCCTTTTCCCTGATCCTTTTGGTAAGCGCCCGTGTGTCGATTCCGAAAATACCCGGTATTTCATTTCTCTTTAACCATTCATCAAGGCTTTCGCTTGCATTCCAATGACTGTAGTCAAATGAATAATCCGAAACTATCAGGGCCGAGATATGTATAGATGATGATTCGTAGAAATTGTAAAGATCATTTTCCTCGCTTTTCCCTGGTGCACCGTAATTTCCTACAAGCGGATAGGTCAGGCAGAGTAACTGTCCCTTGTATGACGGATCAGTAAGACTTTCGGGATATCCTGTCATTGCTGTATTGAAAACAACTTCACCTGCAGCAGCTGAAGAAGAGCCGAATGACCTGCCTGTATAAACAGTTCCATCTTCGAGAGTAAGCCGGACTTTTAATGTATTATTCATAAGCCATATATTAAAATATTCAGCGTATTGTTTCAACAGCCCTCCTTATACTTTCCATTGCCCGGATTACCTTTTTATTGGTAGTTGCAAGGTTCATCCTCATAAAACCTTCTCCTCCTGGGCCGAACGATGATCCTTCATTCAACCCTACCAGGGCTTTCTTTACGAAGAATTCCCCTAGTTTTTTCCCGGTCATACCTAATTTACGGCAATCGAGCCAGATCATGTAGGTGGCTTCAGGTTTGACAGGAATTATTTCAGGAATGAAATTACGGCAGTAATCAACTACGAAAGCCGTGTTCCGGTTAAGGTATTCCAGCAGTTTATCAAGCCATTCAAACCCTTCTGAATACGCGGCGATAGAAGCAACAGTTCCAAAAATATTCCCGTTACCTATCTGTAGATGATCAACTTTGGATTTGAAATATTTTCTTAAAACAGGATTGGATATAATCACCGATGATGTTGATAGGCCAGCAAGGTTGAAAGTTTTGCTAGGAGCAATGCAGGTGACAGTAATCTCTGCAATCTTTTCAGAGAGCTTTGCTACAGGAGTGTGGGTATAACCGGGAAGTACAAGATCAGAGTGTATCTCATCTGACAGGAGCAGAATGTCATTCTTAATGCATATGTTGGCCAGGCCTGTCAGTTCATCCTGTTTCCAGGATCTGCCAACCGGGTTATGCGGGTTTGAGATTATTATCATTCTCGTTGAAGGTGTTATGGAGGCTGCCAGTGAATCAAGATCCATTGTCCATTTGCCATCCGACTCCTTCAGCTGATTGAGGATTAGATTCCGTCCGTGATTTTCAACTGCTGAAAAAAACGGTGTATACACTGGTGGCTGAATAATAACAGAATCACCGGGACGTGTAAAAGCAAGGGTACACAGGTTAAGTGCCGGGACTACACCTGGGCAGAATGTTACCCATTCGTCCTCAATTTTCCATTCGTGTCTTAAACGGAGCCAGGCAGATACGGAACTGAAATATTCAGGAGGTTGAAAGGAATATCCCATGACCTCATGTTTAAGCCGCTTTTCTATAGCACTGATAATAAAGTCAGGTGTTTTGAAATCCATATCAGCAACCCACATCGGTAAAACATCTCCGGTGCCGAAAACCTGCTTCCTGAGATCATATTTTACACATCCGGTACCTTCTCGCGAAACCTCTTCATCAAAATCCCATCTCATCAAAAACGGTTTTGTTTCAGGGGTTCAAAGATAAGCAAAATGTTCAACGGATTAAGTTTAATGCTGGTTTGAAAATCTTTGGGGCAGGTGAAAATAATTCCGGTCGGCGATTAAATGATATATTAGTCCATGAATTTGTAAAATTGATAGGCACGGAGGGGCTATTTTAATTATATTTATTATTTTTATAGGCGCTTTTAAATGAGATTTTAATTTAAACTAACCAAAATGAAAAAGGCTATAGCAGTAATAATTATTCCAATGCTGATCTTATCTTTCTCAGGCTTAAGTTCATGCAAAAACAAGGCTGAAAAGAAAGAAAAGGACCAAAAGAGCAAGATTGAACTAGATCAGGTTGAGTCGCTCGGGAGTGAGATCGAAAAGAATGTCTATCCGTTACCTACTTCAGCTGAGGTAATTAAAATGCTTTCAGACCTGGAAGTTGGCTATATCCTGGGTATTACAAATCCGGTAGAAAATGCAAGGAAATATCTCACCAGTTCCAGCAAAGCCGCCAATATGGGAGTCTATGGAGCTGATCTGAGTTATGCAACTCTCTATAATATTCAGCAGGAGGTTATTAACTTTCTCGATGCGATCAGGTCTCTGGCGAATGAACTTAACATGTCCAAAATCTATGATGAATCATTGTATGACAAAATCAAGCTGAACTTTGATAACAGGGATGAGCTTGTTAAGATACTGACTGAGGCTTTCAATAACACATATGCCTATCTGAGTGAAAATGAGCAGCAAACCCTTGCTCTTCTGGTTGTTGGCGGCGCGTGGGTCGAAGGTATGTATCTTACAACTCACGTTTCTGAGGCAGCCTATCAGGTTGCAGGAATTTCTAAGGTCCTTATTGAACAGAAGGAATCGTTTGATATATTTATGGATATTACCAAGCCATATCTCGAAGAGCAGACGATCAAAGATTTCGTTAACAAGCTTGAACCAATCAAAAAGGTTTATGATGGCCTTACTACAAGTCTTACAAATCAGAATATCATTGATATTACAGCTGCAATTGAAAAAGTTCGAGGCCAGATAATATAAGAAGACTTAAATATTTAACTGACCGCAAACAGAATTATTTGCGGTCTTTTTTTCATCATTTGGTTTATGAGAGAATCTGTTCTCCTGGCTCTGATACACATTTTTGCCATTGTATCAACAATTAATCCCGGCGGTATTTCGTCAAGGGGGAAAAAAATACTCCGCAGTTACCTCAGGAGATACCTTAACCGTGAGCTGGAAGAAGAATATTATGCTCTCTTTGAAAACAATCTGGAATTCTATTCAAACGAACTTAAAAGTGTTGATAAAGCAGAATTGTCTGATGAGGATTCACTCATAACCTTCCAGATTACAAACATTTGCCGCCAGATAAAGAAAGGTTTGTTCCTCGAGGAAAGAATGATCGTATTTCTTCAGCTGCTTGAATTTGCTTTTGAGGACGGACTGATATCCGAACAGGAGAAGACAATTATTGATATTGTTTCGAGAACCTTCAATATCTCAAAGAAAGAGTACGAAAATGCATGCGCTTTCATGATTGGCCGATCGTACGATGAAGTTACACCTGACTGCATCCTTGTAATTGAAAACGAAAATCCCAAATTCTGGGCAGAAAACAGTTACAAGAACTATGACAGTTGGCGTCATATAAGGATAAAAGGCTTCAAGGGGCATATGTTTGTTCTGCATATCGAAAGCACCGGATCACTTATTCTGACTTACGACGGGACTCTGACACTTTACTTCAAAGGCCGTGACATTATTGCCTGCAGGCCCTATCTGCTTGACAGAGGTGTGAATATAAAGGGACAGGGGATAGAACCTATCTATTATTCAAGGATCTTCAAGAAGTTTGTTTCGAGGAAATTTCCTGAAACCATTGTTTTTGAAGGACGCGAAATTGAATTCCTCTTTAAAAATTCTGATAACGGCGTCAGAAAAATGAATTTCCGGATTGAATCAGGCAATCTTATCGGACTAATGGGGGGAAGCGGTGTGGGTAAAACAACAATGCTGAATCTTCTGCACGGTAAAACTCATCCCACTGGAGGGAATATTTATATAAACGGGTATGATCTTAATGAAGAATCAGAAAAACTTACCGGACTGATTGGATTTGTCCCCCAGGACGACATGCTTATTGAAGAACTGACTGTATATCAGAACATGTATTTCAATGCACGCCTCTGTTTTGGCGATTTCAATGAAGATCAGCTTAATAAAACTGTCGATAAGGTCCTTGCCGATCTTGATCTTATGGATATCAAGGATCTTCAGGTAGGAGATCCGATGAACAAGAAAGTGAGCGGAGGCCAGCGCAAGAGGCTGAACATTGGACTTGAACTTATGAGGGAGCCGGGTGTTCTGTTTGTGGATGAACCTACTTCAGGTTTATCGTCATTCGATTCGGAGAAGGTAATGACCCTTCTTAAAAATCAGGCACTGTCAGGAAAGCTTGTTTTTACAATTATTCACCAGCCATCGTCAGATATTCTAAAAATGTTCGACAGGCTATGGATCCTTGACAAAGGCGGATATATGATCTATGATGGCGACCCCGTGGAAGCCCTGGTTTATTTTAAAACTGAAACATCACAGGCTAATGCGGCTGAAAGTGAATGTCCTAATTGCGGCAATATTGAAACTGAAGATATCCTGCATATAGTCGAAGTAAAAGTGATCGATAATTCGGGTTTTGCTGGAAAAGAGAGGCAGGTGAGCCCTAAGGAATGGTACGAAAAGTACAAAAAGAAAATGATGCCCGGTTTAAAGGACGAGCCTGTCAAAACTGCCCTTCCGCAGAGCAATTTCAGGTTGCCGGAAAAATGGGTGCAGATAAAAACTTTTATCAGACGCAATGTAACCCGCAAGTTTGCCGACAGGCAATATATGACAATCAATCTCCTTGAGGTACCTGCTCTGGCGCTGATACTTGGTTTCCTGTCAAAGTTCAGTGAAAATGGAGTCTATACATTTGGCGCCAACAAGAATTATCCTGTCTTCCTATTTATGTCAATAATCGTCTCGCTGTTTGTCGGGCTTACTGTAAGTGCCGAAGAAATCTACAGGGACAGGAAGATCCTTGAGAGAGAAAAGTTCTTAAATATCAGCAGGTTAAGTTATTTACTGTCTAAAATAAGCTTCCTGTTTGTTATGTCCGCGATACAGTCATTAAGTTTCGTGGTTGTTGCAAATATCATGCTTGAGGTGAGAGGTATGCTCCTTCAGCAATGGCTGATACTATTCTCCACAGCCTGTTTCGGTAATATGCTCGGACTGAACATTTCAGCCGGTATGAGAACAGCTGTCAGCATTTATATACTGATTCCCCTGCTTCTTGTTCCCATGCTGCTGCTCGGAGGAGCAATGATAAAATTCGACGACCTTCATAAATCTATAAGTAAAAAAATTTATGTTCCGGTCATTGGAGATGCCATGGTAACACGCTGGGCATATGAGGCTTTAATGGTCGAAGAATTCAAGAACAATAGATTCGAAAAGCCATTTTTTAATTATGAAATGGAAATCAGTCAGACCAGCTGGTATACTTCATTTCTGATTGGCACTCTTAAAGTTAAAATTGATGAATGCAAAACTGCCGGAAAGAATCCCCAGTATATGGAACTCTCAGGCAACAATTTGCGGAAGGTGAATTTTCACCTCAGGGAACTATCCTCGGAAACAGGATTAGTTCCTGGCAGTTGGATCTCCTCATTGAACTATTCAGGGTTCAATGATTTTGTCGGTGATCAGGCAAAAAAGTTTCTTGACACTCTTTTAGTTACATTCAGAACAAGAAACAGGATTATCTCAGAGAGGAAGGATTCGCTGGTTACGGCCATGGAGGAGAAAATGGGTGAAGCTGAATTTCGGAAACTTAAGGAAGCGAATTATAATGAGAGTTTGATGAATGTGGTACTTAACAGACTTAATACCAATAGAATATATGAATCTGAAAACAAGCTCATCCAGAAAGCTGATCCTGTTTTTATGAAACCTGGATCAAAATTTGGCCGGGCTCATTTTTTTGCTCCTTTTAAGATGTTGGGTAACATGAAGATAGATACTCTTTTGTTCAATGTGGTTGCAATCTGGCTGATGACTATTGTATTATTCGTCACTCTCTATCTGAATACTCTTAAACGCTTTATTGAGTTCCTTGAAACACTTAAAGTCCCGATCTGGAGAAAATTCGGAAGAGAACTGCTGCAAGTATGAAAAAATATCATCTCATCCCCCGGCCCCTTCACCTGAAGTGAGAAGGGGAGAAAAGGAAATGAATGAATAAAGTATATCCAAAGAAAAACCTGGGACAGCATTTTCTGCATGATAAAGCAATCGCCGGAAGAATTTGTGATTCCCTCACCGGCAATGGTTACAACAGCGTCCTTGAAATAGGTCCGGGAATGGGCATTCTTACAGATTTTCTGATTGAAAGGGGATTTCCTGATTTCAGGGTTATAGAAATTGATAATGAATCGGTTCATTACATTAAAAACAGGTATCCTGGATTTGATAAAATTATAACAGGTGATTTTCTGACATTTGAACTCGAAGAATACTATAGCAATAAAGTTGCGATAATAGGTAATTTCCCATATAACATCTCAAGTCAGATATTCTTCAAGATCCTTGACCACCGTGAAATAGTTGTTGAAGTTTGCGGAATGCTGCAAAAAGAGGTGGCGCAAAGGATTTGTGCCAGACCCGGTTCAAAAACCTACGGAATATTGAGTGTCCTCCTTCAGGCATTTTATTCAGCAGAATACCTGTTTTCGGTATCAAATAAAGTTTTTACTCCGCCTCCCAAGGTGATGTCAGGAGTAATAAGACTAAGAAGAAATGAAACAGTAAAGCTCGATTGTGATGAAACTCTCTTTTTCAGGGTGGTAAAGAGCTGTTTCAACCAGCGCCGCAAAACATTGAGAAACTCTGTCAGATCAGCATTTTACATGAAGTCTGACGATTATCACTCATATCATCTCAGGCCTGAACAACTGTCGGTCGAACAGTTTGTTGAACTCACAAACTGGATCGGGGAAAATTTAAAGTCTTCAGAATGAGAATCCTATGGCATCCACCGGATTCATTTTGGCGGCAGAATTTGCAGGAGCATAACCTGCAACAATACCTATAATGGCAGAGATCACAACTGCAAGAATAATATTGCCAAGAGTGAGGTATATATTCAGATCGTAAAGGTAATTAACAATCAGTGTTCCGATAAAGATCATTATTAACCCAAGTGCTCCTCCTGCTACCGAAAGGAGGACAGATTCAGTAAGAAATTGCTGAAGGATAAAGAATTTTTTGGCTCCCAGGGCTTTCTGAATACCAATTATATTAGTTCTTTCCCTTACTGAAACAAACATTATATTCGCTATTCCGAATCCTCCAACAAGTATTGCAAAAGCCCCGATAATCCAGCCTCCTATATTAATTCCTTTGAAAACTGATTCAAAGCCCCTCGAGAGCATTGTCGGAGTGTTTACGGAAAAGTTTGTGGTTTCAGCCGGCTTCAATCTCCGTGAAGCTCTTAAAACCATAGTAAGCTCATCAGAAAGCTCCTGGGCAGAGACATCAGGTTTTGCCTTTATCATCATCTGAGAGTCAACGAATCTGTTGCGGATATTGATAAAATTCCTGCCAAAGTTCAAAGGAATAAGAGTGATCTGGTCCACATTGCTTAAACTGATACCTCCCTGTCCCTCCTTCTTGAGAACACCTATTACCCTTGCTTTATAACCGTCAGACATTGTTACCTCCTTGCCAATAGGATCAGCATTCTCAAAAAGCCTTTCAGCAACTTCAGCTCCGATTACTGCAACATTGTTTCCGCTTGAATATTCAAAGGGAGAAAAGTAGCGGCCTTTTGCAATTTCGAATAAGACCACTTTTTCAAGATCATCAGTAACTGCTGCAACGGGAGCATCATTTGCAACATTATTCTTGTATTTGACCTTATCCGATTTTGCTATAAGAAATGAAACTGCTTCTGCTTTTGTTGATTTATTCTTGACCGACTGGTAATCGCTTAATGAAACTGAAGGCCATTTCATTATGTCCCACCATGCCAGGTTCCCGTCGAACGACCACGGGAATTTCTGCACATAAACAACGTTGCTTCCCATCGAATTGATTGCATCCCGTATTGATTTTTCCATCCAGTCAAGCACAGTAAAAACGGATATGATGCAGAATATCCCTATGGTAATACCAAAAAGTGACAGGAAGGTCCGCAGCTTGTTAACGACCACAGATTTAAAAGCGAACAAAAACCCTTCACTTAGAAGTCTTAATGACATTTCCGAATAGTTTAAAACATTTATGGAATGTCAAAGGTAAGAAAATGATTTGAATTTTTGGGACCAGCGGTACTGTCATCAATATTCATAATTATTTTGTATTGAGGATAATAAAAAAATATCTATTTTTAACCGCCGGGATCTGCAGGGTGAGACCAATCGTAAAAATCAGATTATGAGTGAAAAGAGAATAAAGAGTGCACTAATCTCAGTTTATTATAAGGAGGGACTTGAAGAAATTGTCAGAACCCTCGACAAACTGGAGATTAAAATTTATTCTACGGGAGGTACCTTTGACTTTATCAGGGATATTGGGATTGCTGCCGAAACTGTTGAATCTCTGACAACTTACCCTTCGATACTTGGCGGCAGGGTCAAAACCCTCCATCCATCGGTCTTCGGAGGAATTCTTGCAAGAAGGGATAATCCTGAAGATGCGGAGCAATTGATTAAATACAGTATTCCTGAGATTGACCTTGTTATCGTTGATCTGTATCCCTTTGAAAAAACTGTCGGGTCGGTTGATGATGAGGGGGAGATTATTGAGAAAATAGATATCGGCGGTATTTCACTCATAAGAGCTGCTGCAAAAAATTTCAAAGATGTTCTGGTTGTTTCCGGAAGAGAGCAATATCTGAGATTGTTAACACTTTTGAATGAGAAAAAAGGAATGACATTGCAGGAGGACAGGAAATTTTTTGCCGCGGAAGCTTTTAAAACCTCTTCAAATTACGATACCGCAATCTTCAGATATTTCAACAGAAGTGCAGGAATTGAAGTGTTCAGAGAAAGCATAAACACTTCATATCCTCTCCGTTACGGGGAAAATCCTCATCAGAAAGGTATTTTCTTTGGCGACCAGGACAAACTATTCGACAAGTTGCATGGCAGGGAGATCTCATATAATAATTTCCTCGATATTGACTCGGCTGTTGGCCTTATAGATGAGTTCAGTGAAACGACATATATTATTATCAAGCATAATAATGCCTGCGGAGTAGCTTCCCGTCCAGATCCTCTTGATGCCTGGAAAGATGCACTTGCCTGCGACCCTGTATCGGCTTATGGTGGTGTTATAGTTGTAAATGTCCCGGTAGGGGAAGAAGAAGCTGTTGAAATCGATAAGATCTTTTTTGAAATTATAATCGCTCCCGAATACTCCGGTAAAGCACTTGACATACTAAGACAGAAGAAAAACCGGATAATCCTCAGGCGGAAGAAAAAAGCAGGCAACCCGTATTATTTCAGATCTCTCCTCGATGGTGTCTTATGGCAGGAGAGGGACCTGAGCACGGAGTTGGCAGCCGATATGAAAGCCGTAACTTTAAAAGTTCCTACGGTTAACGAGATTGAGGATCTTGTTTTTGCGAACAAAATCGTAAAACATAGTAAATCAAATGCTATAGTGCTTGCAAAGAATAAGCAACTTTGTGCCAGCGGTATCGGTCAGACTTCAAGGGTTGATGCATTGAAACAGGCTGTTGAAAAAGCACGGTCATTCGGTTTTGATCTTAAAGGTTCGGTTATGGCTTCCGATGCTTTCTTCCCTTTTGCCGACTGTGTTGAGATTGCCCATAAGGCGGGCATTACCGCAGTAGTTCAGCCGGGAGGATCGGTCAGGGATCAGGATTCGATCGATTATTGCTCGGCAAACGGAATCGCAATGGTTTTTACCGGGAAAAGACATTTTAAACACTAAACTTATTAATTATAGTTCAATGGGATTATTTTCATTCTTGACACAGGAAATTGCAATTGACCTTGGAACGGCAAACACTGTAATCATACACAATGATAAGATAGTTGTTGATGAGCCGTCGATAGTTGCAATTGATAAAAATACAGGGAAGCTTATCGCAATCGGGGATGCAGCAAGGCAGATGCACGGAAAGACTCATGAGAATATAAAGACTGTCAGGCCATTGCGCGACGGTGTAATTGCCGACTTCAATGCCGCGGAACTGATGATAAGGGGAATGATCAAGCTGATAAACACAGGTCCGAAATTCTTTGCTCCTTCCCTGAAAATGGTGGTTTGTATTCCTTCAGGAAGTACAGAAGTGGAACTGCGGGCTGTTCGTGACTCTTCAGAACATGCCGGAGGACGGGATGTTTACCTTATCTATGAGCCAATGGCAGCTGCAATAGGGATCGGTCTTGATGTTGAGGCTCCTGAAGGATGCATGATTATTGATGTAGGCGGCGGCACTACAGAAATCGCGGTTATTGCTCTGGGCGGAATTGTATGCAACAAATCGATCAGGATCGCTGGTGACGGGTTTACATCAGATATTCAGTCGTATATGAGGCATCAGCACAATATAAAGATAGGTGAAAGAACTGCTGAGGATATAAAAATAGCGGTCGGGGCAGCCTTGCCTGATATAGATAATCCTCCACCGGATTATATTGTAAGAGGTCCGAATATTATGACATCCCTTCCAATTGAAATACCTATTTCCTATCAGGAAATTGCGTATTGCCTCGACAAATCACTCACGAAAGTAGAGGCTGCCCTTCTCAATGTTCTGGAACAGACACCTCCTGAGCTATATGCCGATATAGTGAACAAAGGAATATACCTGGCCGGAGGGGGAGCACTCCTCAGAGGCCTTGACAAAAGGCTTGCCGACAAGATAAACATTAATTTCAATGTTGTCGAGGATCCACTTCATGCAGTCGCAAGGGGCACCGGAGTGGCACTTAAGAACGTTGATAAGTTTCCTTTCCTGATGAGATAACCTGAAGATGTGAATGAGAAACCTGCTAAACTTTCTGTTGAAATACATTAATATTATTGTATTTCTTTTCCTGGAAGGAATAGCATTGTATTGGCTCACAAGCGGGAACAGTTATCATAATTCCACAGTGGTTAAGGGAATGCAGGGAATCACAAGGGGTCTTGAGGAAAGAATCAGCAATGTACGTAGCTATCTTAATCTTCGTGAGATAAATGCAAATCTTTCAGCGGAAAACAGCAGCCTCAGAAACCGGATCGAAAAGCTATCTGCCAGGGAAGATCTTAGATTTGTCTCTGTCGGAGATTCTCTTTTCCGCCAGCAATATCAATACACACATGCCAGGGTAATAAATAACTCGGTAAACAAACAAAAAAACTACTTCACAATCGACAAGGGAACCCTCCAGGGGATAAAGGTCGATATGGCAGTCACCAGCGGGAAGGATGTAGTCGGAGTAATTGTTGGATGTTCGGGGAATTTTTCGGTTGGCATCTCTCTTCTTAACCTTGATTTCAGATTAAGTGCAAGGATCAGGTCAAACGGATATTTCGGATCCCTTAGCTGGGATGGCAGGAATTACCGGCATGCTGTCCTGAATGAAATCCCTCAACACATTATTGTTAACGTGGGAGATACAATCGAGACAACCGGATTTTCAGCTATCTTCCCTGAAGGTGTGGAAATAGGAACAGTAAGTGATGTAAAGAAAAGCGGCAGTGATTTTTACAAAATAACAATAGAACTTTTTACTGATTTTAAGAAAGTACAATATGTTAATGTGATTGGCAACCTTAAGAGAACGGAGCAGATCCAACTGGAAAATCAACTTCAATGATCAATTCTATATTTAGATACGGCTTAATAATTGTCCTTCTGATGCTCCTTCAGATCCTGGTACTGAACAATATTCAGTTTAGTGGTTTTGTAAACCCGTACGTATACATTATGATCATTCTCCTTCTCCCTTCCATAACTCCGGCATGGCTTGTGCTTATTATTTCATTTCTGACAGGACTGATAATTGACTTATTCTTTGGATCACCCGGAATGCATGCTTCGGCGACCCTTCTGGCAGGATTTTCACGGCCGTTTGTTTTAAGGGTTATTGCTCCCCGCGACGGATATGAAACGGGATCGGACCTCTCAATGGCGGTATATGGTTTCAGATGGTTTGCTATTTATGCGACAACTATTGTTCTGATTCATCATACTGCACTATTTTTCATTGAGGTTTTCAGATTCGCCGATTTTTTCAGGACAATATTCAGGATTCTGGTGAGTTCACTCTTTACGACAGGTTTTATCCTTCTTATTGAGTACTACAGGAAAGGGAAGTGAAAATTCCATTATGAAAGATGCATTTATTAGCAGGAAGTATATTATAATAGCACTGATTGTGCTGGCATCGCTTATTCTGCTTTCGAGATTATTTGTAATTCAGGTTGTTAAGGATACTTACAGGCTGTCGGCCGATAATAATGTATTGAGATACGTTACCCAATACCCGGCCCGGGGTCTGATTTATGACAGGAATAAAAACCTGATGGTGTATAATCAGGCAGCTTATGACATTATGGTAGTTCCTGCCCAGGTTACAAAAATTGATACAGCGGAATTCTGCAACCTGGTTGGTATTTCAGCAACCTCATTCAGGGACAGGATGAAAGCTGCCCTGAGCTATTCCAGACGTGCACCTTCTGTCTTTCTGAAACAGATCTCTGCCGAATCATACGCAAGACTCCAGGAGAAAATGTTCCTTTATCCCGGATTTTATGTGCAACCAAGAACCTTAAGGAAGTACTCAAAGCCGATAGCCGGGCATATTCTGGGGTATGTAAGCGAGGTTGACGAATCGCTTGTTAAGAAGGAGCCTTACTACAAATCGGGAGATTATATCGGAAAACTCGGGATTGAGGAAGCCTACGAAAAGTACCTGAGAGGACAGAGGGGTGTGAAAATTTACCTGGTAGATGTTTACAGCAGGATTAAAGGTTCTTATGCTGAAGGCAGGATGGATACCGTGGCAGTTCAGGGGGAAGATATAATATCGACAGTTGATATGGATCTTCAGGAGTATGGAGAACTCCTGATGCGGAATAAATCAGGAAGTATTGTGGCTCTAGAGCCAAAGACAGGTGAGGTGCTTGCTCTGGTTTCCAGTCCGAATTATGATCCCAATCTTCTTGTAGGAAGAGTACGTTCGGAGAATTTTGCAAGGCTAAGCGCCGACACTGCACACCTACCATTGTTTAACAGAGCTTTGCAGGCGAAGTATCCCCCCGGATCAACGTTCAAACCTATAAACGGATTGATCGGCCTGCAGGAAAAAGTAATAACCCCCTCAACACTTTTCGGCTGCAACAACGGGTATTTATTTGTCAAATGTCATTCCCATAGTTCGCCTCTTGACCTCATCCATGGCATTTCAAACTCGTGCAATTCATATTTCTGTCAGACCTACAGAAGGATCCTTGAAAATCCGGTATATCCCACAATTGAAGCTGCCTATACTAAATGGAAAGAGTATCTGAATGAATTCGGATTTGGGAAAAAGCTTGGTATAGAATTCACTAATGAGCTTACCGGACTCGTTCCCTCACCTGCTTATTTTGACAAATACTATGGAAAAAACAGATGGAAGGCTCTGAC
>DOTV01000175.1 GCA_003520925.1 Bacteroidales bacterium
TTCAGATATATGCAGGATCTTATAAAAGGAGGGAATCTGTTTATTGCAATGCCTCCATTGTATCTCGTAAAGAAAGGCAAAACAGAAAGATACTGCTGGACGGAAGAAGAGCGTATTGCCGCGGTAAATGAACTAGGACAGGGCAAAGAATCGGCGGTTGGAATTCAACGGTATAAAGGTCTTGGTGAGATGAATGCGGAACAACTCTGGGATACAACTATGAATCCTGAGACAAGGACTTTAAAGCAGATCACTATCGAAAGTGCAGCAGAAGCAGATCATATATTCTCAATGCTTATGGGCGACGAGGTTCCTCCCCGCCGCGAGTTTATTGAAACCCATGCCAAATATGCAAAGATCGACGTTTAGGGAGCTGATTTAGAAAGCAAGATAAGAGGTTAACACTATTTATTCTTTATCGCCTCAAGCAGAATATCTTCAATTCCGGTTATAATCCTTTTCGAGGAGCCGGAATAATTATTGACTAATATACTGAAAACCATTTCATTGCCCGATAAGGTTTTGAAATATCCTGCATAGCTTCTTGCTCTTGTGATTGATCCGCTTTTGGCCCTCAGGTTAGAATCAAAAACCGGATTCCTGAAATAGTTTCTTAGTGTGCCCTCCCTTCCGGCTTCAGGAAGGGATTTATAAAATACATTAAAATATTTGGATTTGTTTCTCATGTAGAACAGAATCTCCGCAAGACCCCTTGATGTCACAGAATTAAGGGGTGATAAACCGCTCCCGTCTTCGATAAACATCCCCGTGGAATTCACCCCCGATTCTTTTATGAAGTTGTACACGATATTAATTCCAGATTCAGTACTTCCATTATTATTGAATTTCCTGCCAAGCTCCTTTATTAGATGCTCAGCATACATATTGACGCTTTCATGATTCAGAACTTCAATAATCTCACTTAGTGCAGGCGAACTCACCTCGGATATTATCACAGGGTCATTGATAGCAGGTAACTTCTCGATCCTGGTTGTGGAAGGGTTTCCTGAAACATCTATACCGGCAGAATCGAGCATTGCATCAAAAACTGAAGCAAGGAGGAATGGTGGATCTGTAACGGATGCCTTAAGCACAAAATCCTCCCTGTTGACAGGAATTGTTCCTGAAATCCAGCCGTACCTGTTGTAAGGAGCAGAAAAAACATAACCTTCATCGGTATTGCCTGAAGCGATAAGCTGATTAGAAAGCTCTGACCTGAACTGTTGCGGGAAAAACCCGGTAATCTCAGGTATTGACCCTTCACCAAAAGTCCGGAAATGGATCTCATAAGTATTGTCAAAGACAGATAGCCCGTAAGCTCCTGCTCCATAATAGTTACCTTCATCTTCCCACAACCATTTAACCGGAACGGGCTGGTAATCGTACCTGGAATCGTCAGCAATTACTCTTCCCTTTACCTTATTTATCCCCAGATTCCTGATTTTAATAATCCATTCTTTCAGGAAATTGTTATAATGATCCTTAAAATACCCGGATCCTAAAGCAGGATCACCTCCTCCTGTGATTATGATATCTCCGGTCAGCCTGCCGCTCCGTTTATTCAGATTGCCGGTATACTCTATTTTTGTTTTGAAACTATAATCAGGACCGAGTAATTCAAGTGCTGCGGAAGAGGTGACTATCTTAAGAACTGATGCCGGCATCAGGCTTTCGTGTTCATGGTATTCAAAAACAGGTTCTCCGCTGAGGGCATTAAGAATGCAGACAGAAACAGATGAGCTTAGCATTGAAGAGTCAGAAAGAAGCATATTGAGAGCTTTCTCCTGCCCTGTCAGCAACATAGGAGTTAACAGAAGAAATAAAATTAGTTGTTCTTTTTTCATAAAGGTCAGGTTTTATTCTGCCTGAGAGTCGATAATAGTCCGCATGCAGCATTTATGTCAACTCCCCTGCTTGACCTGATTGTCGAAATAATCCCCTTTTCATTAAGTGCTTCCCTGAAAGCAATTATAGCTTTCATTCCAGGACTTTTGAGATCGGATCCGGTGAACTGATGGAAGCGAATAATGTTTATCCTGCATTTTATCCCGTTAAGTTGACGGGCAAGTTCTTTGACATGCCTGGGAGAATCATTTATCCCCTCAAAAAGAATGTACTCAAACGATATTCTCCTTTGCCTGCTGAAATCAAAATTCCTTATAATTTCAAGAACCTCACTGACTGTGTTAGTTTTCTGAACAGGCATCAGCATTTTACGTTCATCATCAAAGGGAGAATGAAGACTGATGGCAAGATGGCATCTGCTTTTTTCCAGAAACTCCTTTATAGTATCAACCAAACCCACAGTGCTGACAGTAATTCTTGTCGGACTCCACGCATAACCCCAGTCACTTGTCAGGATATCAAGGCTTTTAAGCACTTCCGACAGATTGTCAAGAGGTTCCCCCATACCCATATAGACCATGTTGGTCAGCTGCCTGAATTCAGGCAGGCTTCGGAACTGGTTCAGTATTTCATTCGAAGAAAGATTTCCCTGGAATCCCTGTTTGCCTGTCATGCAAAATATGCACCCCATTTTGCATCCCGACTGTGATGAAACGCAAATTGTCGCACGGTCATCATCAGGAATAAAAGCTGTTTCTATGAATTTGTTATTCAGAACTTTAAAGAGGTACTTCTTTGTACCGTCGGTACTTTGTAAGAAACTCACCGGGTCGGAAAGACCTATCTCATGATCATTTGAAAGTATTTCTCTTGTTTTCTTCGGGAGATTGGTCATTTCGTCTATTGCCTGGATCTCCTTCTTGTAGAGCCAGTCGGCGATCTGTTTTGCAGCAAAGCCTGGCATCCCCGCTCTTTTTGTGACTACAATGAGCTCATCTAAGGTTTTACCGAATAGTTTATCTTTTGGCATTTTAGTTATATCCATATCCGGCCTTCTGCAATTCCTTAACCGATTTAAATGGTTTAGGAGGATTGAGATATTTGTTTAGATGATTGTATATTTTTAAGCGGATTTCTTTTGCTTCCATATAATCCATTCTGTCGAATGAGTGTCCTCCAGGCATATTCTGGAATATTTCAAATGAAAAATTTTTCTTGCCTTCAGCTTTCAATGATTTGATAAGGTGTTCAACCTCAAGGACATTAACATCCTCATCATTTGTATTTGTATGTATGAGCAAAGGGGTATTCCGATATCTCGCTGTCTGCCAGGCAGGTGATCGTTTACGGTATTCCGCAACGTTCTGATCTGCAGTTTTACCTACAGCAGCCTGCTCTGAAAAAAGATCCCGGTACTCCTGGTCCTTATACCCCATTCGTGCAATAAGATCACTCACCGGTACACCAGTAAAAGCTACCTTATATTTTTCGGGATACTCAAAAATATTAAAAAGGGCGATATAACCTCCATGACTCCAGCCAGCAATACCCACCCTATCCTTATCCACTATAGTATAATTATCAATCATATACTGACGGCTTGCGTCCACATCCTGCACCTCAAGGCCTCCGTAGTCAATCTTGTTGTACATTGAAGCTCCGTATCCGGTTGAACCTCTATACTCGGCTGCTGTTACTATATATCCCTGTGAAACCATCTCTCTGATAATGTGGGTGTAATAAGTATCAAAGTTAGCGTGAACTCCGCCGTGCGGAAAAACTATAAGAGGATATTTCTTGTCCGGATCAGCAGCTTTAGGAATGAAGATATAATTCCAGAATTTCACAGGATTCCCGGCACCCTGGCCAGTCGGATTTGACTCTTTTGCTGGTGGAGGGCCAGTTATAAAGACTTTATCAATAAATGCAATATCTCCAACCTTATTGTACCAAAAGACGTCATCAATCTTTTTTTCAATGACATCAAGCCTGTGATCCAGAGCCTCAAAGTTTGATCCGGACTTATTAATTGCATTCATCAATTCTGTATTACCCGGCTGAGATGAAAGTTGTGAATTAAATACAATCAGGAATACCGCTGATATAAATAAGCTCCTCTTCATTGTCAGATATTTATTTTTCCTTCAAATACAAAAGTAGCTGGTCCGGTTAGCCAGATGTTTTTAGCCATGCCTCCTTCAATAACAAACTCTACCCTTAGGTTTCCTCCCTTTGTCCTGACATTTATTGGTCCTCTGACAAAATGTCCTGTCAGCACAGAAGCAATGGCAGATGCAGTGACACCAGTGCCACAGGAGAGTGTTTCATCCTCGACGCCGCGCTCGAATGTTCTGACATAAATGCCATCTTTTTCAGTCTCAACGAAGTTTACATTTGTTCCTCCTGGCTGAAATTCTTCTGACCACCTTAGTTTACTCCCTTCCTGAAAAACATCAAGATTGTCAAGCCCGTTGGTAAATAATACATAATGTGGTGAGCCGGTATTAATAAAATAGTTTTCTGCCACGGTACGGGTCTCTTTTACATCATTCATTTTCAATCTTATCAATCCATCCAGGGCTTCAGCATCATGGACCCCATCAGCTGCATTGAATTTCATCTGATTTCCTGCAATATTGGATTTAATGGCAAAATCAGCCGCACATCTTCCGCCGTTACCGCACATTGTACCCCTGTATCCGTCAGAATTAAAATAGATCATTTCAAAATCAAACTCATCGGAATTTGTGATTAGGATTAATCCGTCAGCTCCAATTCCAAATCTTCTGTCGCATAGCTTGTTTATCAGTTTGAAATCTTCTGGATTAAATTGACCATTGCGATTGTCTATCATAATGAAATCATTTCCGGCGCCCTGGTATTTGTTAAAAGCTATTGTCATCATTGTTAAAGTGGAGTTAAATATTTGTCAATTAGTCATGAGCAATGAAAAAATGCATAAACTTTGCAGAACAAAACTGACTGAAAACGGTTGTAAAGATATGAATCTTTTAAAAAGACATAATAATTTAAAATTGACATTATTTAATCAGAAATTAAACATTAAAATCAGATAGTTATGAAAATGAAATATTTGTTTGCAGGGTTATTCATGGCTCTTTTAGGGGCGGGGATAGCATTGTTTGCTTATTCAAGGATTATTGAGAAACCGGCTTTAATTCAGTTAAAGGATAACTCACAGATTGAGTCAGGAAAGGCAGATGCACTTCTTACATCACTTACAATGCAGGAAGGACAGATAGATTTTACTTATGCAGCTGAACAGACTGTTCATGCTGTTGTTCATGTACGTACAAAAAGCACGATTTCACCTCAGGCCAGCAATCCTATTATGGAATACTTCTATGGCGACCGTTACAATCAGCCAAGGGAGGTAAAGGGATATGGGTCAGGAGTGATTATTTCTTCTGACGGATTTATTATTACAAATAATCATGTAATTGAAGACGCTGAAAATATTGAAGTAAAACTGAATGACAACAGGACTTTCACTGCCGAAGTTGTCGGCCGTGATCCGAGCACCGATATAGCGCTTCTCAAAATTAAGGCCAGCGGACTTCCTTTTGTAAAGTATGGTGATTCTGAACAGCTTAGACTTGGCGAATGGGTTCTCGCTGTTGGTAATCCATTTAATCTGACTTCTACAGTGACTGCTGGTATAGTAAGTGCCAAAGGAAGAAACCTGGGAATTCTTGATTCTGATTTGAAAATTGAATCATTTATTCAGACTGATGCAGCTCTTAATATGGGTAACAGCGGTGGAGCCCTGGTTAATACAAAAGGGTTGCTAGTTGGAATCACTTCGGCAATATTATCTCCGAGCGGGGCTTATGCAGGGAATTCATTCGCCATTCCCGTAACGATAGTAAAGAAGGTAGTTGAAGACCTGAAGCAATATGGTGAGGTTCAGAGAGCAATTATAGGTGTTAATATCATGGAGGTTACTCAGGAAGATGCAGAAAAATTCAAGCTGAGTGAAGTCAAGGGAGCCCGCATTTCAAGCGTTATCTCTGATGGATCAGCTGAAGCAGCCGGACTCAAGGAAAACGATATAATTATAAAATTTGATGGCGTGGCGGTTGCTTCTCCTTCTGAACTTCAGGAGCAGGTTGGAAAGTTCCGTCCGGGTGATAAAGCAGATATTACCTATATCAGAAATGGAAAGGAAGTCACAATTCCGATAACTCTGAAAAACCTTGCCGGAAATACTAATGTAGTTTCCCCCGGAACGATCGGAACAGGAAATGTCTTTGGCGCCCGTCTTGAATCACTTGGATCAGCTGACAGGAAAAAATTCAATGTCGATAGCGGAGTTAAAGTTACGGAAGTGAATGATGGAAAGTTTAAAGAACTGGGACTCAGAAAAGGATATATAATTCTTAGCATAAACGGAAAAAAGGTTAAGACTGCCTCTGAAGTAAGGCAAGCGACTGATAACGAAAGCGAGTTGAAGTCGATCGAAGGTATCCAGTCGAATGGAACATTCTTCAGCTATTCATTCAGAAACTAAAATAAGAGGTTGGCATAAGTAATTGTTTTACAGGGGATTTTTAGATTAAGGTCCCCTGTTTAAAACATTATTCAATTAATTTTGTTTCTATACAATAAAGCAATATCTTTGCGGAAATTTTTTCGGAGGCATAATGAGACAGCTAAAGATTACCAAATCCATAACCAACAGGGAAAGTGCATCACTCGACAAATACCTTCAGGAAATTGGTAAAGAAGAGTTGATATCTGTGGAAGAAGAAGTTGAACTGGCACAAAGGATCAAAAAGGGAGACAGGGCTGCTCTTGAAAAGCTCACTAAAGCCAACCTCCGTTTTGTGGTCTCAGTAGCAAAACAATACCAGAACCAGGGATTAAGTCTTCCCGACCTTATTAATGAAGGAAATCTGGGACTCATCAAGGCTGCTGAAAAATTTGACGAGACCAGAGGTTTCAAGTTTATTTCATATGCAGTATGGTGGATAAGGCAATCGATACTTCAGGCTCTTGCTGAACAATCGAGGATTGTGCGCCTTCCGCTTAACCAGGTCGGATCGCTGAACAAGATTAACAAGGCTTTTTCACGATTTGAGCAGGAAAATGAACGTACCCCTTCCCCTGAAGAGTTAGCTGACGTTCTTGAATTACCCAAGGAAAAGGTCACCGACACTTTAAAAGTATCTGGACGGCACGTTTCAGTTGATGCTCCATTTATCGAAGGAGAGGACAACAGTCTTCTGGATGTTCTTACAAATTCCGACTCACCCGTCGCTGATAAGCTTTTAATGGATGAATCACTCTCACGGGAGATTTACAGGGCGCTTGCCACTCTGACCGAACGGGAGAGGGACATAATCAGATTTTTCTTTGGCATTGGTTGCCAGGAGATGACACTTGAAGAAATTGGTGAAAAATTCGGGCTTACACGTGAAAGAGTAAGGCAGATAAAGGAGAAGGCTATTAGAAGATTAAGACATACCTCAAGAAGCAGATTGCTGAAAGGTTATTTAGGTTAGTAGTTAGGGGTTTTAATTATTGAAGGGGTGTTTTTTGACACCCCTTTTTTTTGCCTCCCTGGCAATTAAAAACAAAAATGAGCCCCGGGGAGAGGCTCATTTTATTTAAAGCTCGCAAGCATGGAAAGTGCGAGCAGGGGAAAAATTGTTTTACTCTATTTATGTTTTTAACCTCTGTTACCGATTTCAGAACACAAAAATAGATTTCGGAATTGAATATTAAACCCAAAACTAACAGAGTGCCATG